>NZ_CP192600.1:1327500-1657500 GCF_050632395.1 Tabrizicola sp. BL-A-41-H6 | reverse complement strand
CCCCTACCCCTTCACCCGCTCTGCCATCACGCACAGCATTTCGAACATCAGGCTGATCCCCAGCCACGCCGTGCCACCCGACGTATCGAACGGGGGAGACACCTCTACCAGATCGGCGCCCACGATGTTCAACCCGCGCAGGCCGCGCGCCACCTGCAGCGCCTGCCAGCTGGTCGGGCCGCCCACCTCGGGGGTGCCGGTGCCGGGCGCAAAGGTCGGGTCGACGAAGTCGATGTCATAGGTCACATAGGTATCGCCCTTCCCCACGATCTCGCGCGCTTCGGTCATCACGTCCTCCGGCCCGCGCGCATGGAACTCGGCGATCGGGATGATCCTGATCCCGACGCTCGCCGCGAAATCCCAATCCTCGCGGCCATAAGCCGTGCCACGGATACCGATGATGACATAGCGCTTGGGGTCCAGCAGCCCCTCCTCCACCGCGCGGCGGAATGGCGTGCCGTGGTTGTAGCGGCTGGTGCCGAAATAGACGTCGTTGAGGTCGGTATGGCTATCGAACTGGATCATGCCCACCGGGCGCTGTTTTGCCACCGCGCGCAGGATCGGCAGCGTGCAAAGGTGATCGCCACCCCCGGTCAACGGTCGGATGCCCGCCGCGACCACGCGATCATAAAACGCCTCCATCCGTGCCAGACTGTCCATCAGGTCGCCGGGGTTCGGCGCCACGTCGCCAAGATCGGCACAGCGCGCCAACTCGAACGGCGCGACCCAGGTCGCCCCGTTCTGCGCCCGGATCATCGTCGACAGGTCGCGCAGTTGCCGTGGTCCGTGGCGCGGGCCCGGGCGATTGGTCGTGCCGCCATCCCAGGGTGCGCCGATCAGCCCGATCTGTACTTCGCCAAAGCGCGGATGATCAAACGGCACATACGGCAACCGCATGAAGGTCGGAACCCCCGCGAATCGCGGCAGGTCGAACCCCGAAACGGGCGTGAAGAAACCTGCATCCGCTACCATATTGTCCATACCTTCCCGATGTAATCCGGCGGCATCTGACCACCCCTGCCCGCCGGTGTCACGCCCCGTTGCGACATGTCCGCGACGCCGCGGTGCGCCCGGTCAGCGGGTTTTCCGCTTGGCCCCCGCTCTGACCGCAACCCGGGGCTTGACCGCCCCGCGCGGATTGGCCCTTATCGAAGCAGACCAGCCACAAACCCGGCTCGCCCCAGATCAGGGCGCCTTGCAAGGACGGACGCGATGTTTTCCAAGACCGCAGACCCAACCTCCGCTCCACCCGCCGCGCCGCGCCCGTCCACCGGCGGGACCAATTCCGCACGCTCGGTCCTCGGCGCCGATCTGCGCATCACCGGGGAAATCACCTCTACCGGCCTCGTCGAGGTGCTGGGCGAGATTGATGGCAACATCTCCGCCCAGGGGCTCATCATCGGGCAGGAAGGCCGCGTGACCGGCTCGGTCCGTGCCGATACGGTCGAGGTGAAGGGCCGCTTCGACGGCAAGGTGTCGTGCCACGCCTTCACCCTGCGCTCCACCGCCTCCGTCACCGCGGATGTGACGACGGCGACGCTGGTGATCGAAAGCGGCGCTACCATCGAAGGCCGCTTCCTCAAGACCAAGGGCTGAAAATCCGGCAGGGCGCGGGCCGAAACCCGCGCCGCGCCCGCGCGCTCAATGCGCCTTGAAGAACGCGATGGTGGCCGCGACCATTTCATCCAGCGTATCGGGCGAGGTGAATACGTTGAACACGTGGTCCATCTCGCGGGTGAACGCCTCCTCTTCGCCCTCATGCGCGGCCAGCAGCATCTCCTGCGCTACCGGCAGCACGGTCGTGTCGATCGAGCCCTGCGCCACAAACAGCGGGCCCGCGTAGGAGGCGATCTCGTCGGTCGGCTTGAAGATCGTCAACTGGTCGAAATATCCCTGCTTCAGCCCGATCTCCGCGCCCCAGGGCAGCGTGATCTTCAGCGGGACGTCGCCCGTTTTCTGCCCCGCAGCGACCGCCTCGGCCCCAAGGATACCGGTGAACGTCGTCAACGGGTCCGCCACCGCCGCCCACAGCGCCACCGATTTCGGCACATCGCTGCGACCGGCAACCGCCGTAGCCACCAGCCCGCCCTGGCTCCAGCCGATCACGCGCAATTCGTCGCCCTTCACCCGCGCATCGCCTTGCGCAAAGGCCAGCGCTGCCAACCCATCCGCCACCTGCCCCTCGAAGGTGGTGTCGGCGAAATCGCCGTCGCTTTCCCCCGACCCGATGAAATCCACCCGCAGGCTGGCATAGCCCGCCTCGGCCAAAAGCCGCGCAGTGCGCGAGAACACGCCCTCCTCGGTCCCCGGGATGGGCAGTTCGTCCCGCGTGCCGGTAAAGCCGTGGAACAGCAGCACCACCGGCGCCGGCCCACCCTCAGGCAGGGCGAGCGTCCCGACCATCGTCTTGCCCTGCGAGGCGATCGTGACCCGCTCCTCAGTCACTTCGGCCTGCGCGGCCCCCGCCAGCATCGCCAACCCAACGACCATCCACCGCATCTGTCCACTCTCCCTGTTAAGCTTCCAGCAATCCTGCCCCTAGCCCACCCCTTGCGTCAACGCTCCGGCGGGATCGAATAGGTCAGCCCGGCCCGCGCCACCGGTTCGGCCACGCCGTCGCTGAACACCATCACATCGCCCACCGCCAGCGCACGGCCCAGCTTCAGCACCCGCGCCACCGCCCGCAGATCCCGTCCCGCCGCCGGTTTGCGCATGAAGTCGATGGAACAGTTCGTCGTCACCGTCAGCGCCTTCGGCCCGATCCGCGCCAGTATCGCCAGATACATCGCCACATCCACCAGCCCGAACATCGCCGGCCCCGACACCGTGCCACCCGGCCGCAGATGCCGCTCGGCCACCGCCAGCCGCAGCGTCACGCCGTCCTTCCCTGCGCTTTCCACCACATAATCGTCCGCCACCTGACCGAAATCGCTGGTCAGGAACGCCTGCAACTCCTTCGCCGTCATTGTCGCCTGCATCTTTCCCTCCGCCCCGTTGCGCCCTACGCTGCCGGAAATCGAAAGGGACCGCCATGCCCGACCAACTGCTTCACCGCCACGATCAGGGCGGCATCGCCACCCTCACCCTCAGCAGCCCCGCCAGCCTGAACGCCCTGTCACAAGCGATGCTTGCCGCACTGGAAAGCGCCTTCACCGCCCTCGCCACTGATCCCACGATACGCGTGGTGATCCTTGCAGGCGCTGGCCGCGCCTTCTGCGCCGGTCACGACCTCAAGGAAATGCAGGCCGCCCGCACCGCCCCAGACAAGGGCGCCGCCTACTACGCCGGGCTTTTCGCCCAATGCGCCCGCGTCATGCAGATGATCCCCGCCCTGCCGCAGCCCATCATTGCGCAGGTCCACGGCCTTGCCACCGCTGCGGGCTGCCAGCTTGCCGCCTCCTGCGACCTCGTCACCGCCGCCGAAACCGCCCGCTTCGGCGTCAACGGCGTGAACATCGGCCTGTTCTGCTCGACCCCGATGGTCGCGCTTACCCGCAAGATCCCACCCGCTCTCGCGTTCGAGATGCTGACCACCGGCGAGTTCATCTCTGCCGCCCGCGCGCGCGAGGCGGGCCTTGTCAACCGCGTCGCCACCCCAGACAGCCTTGCCGACGAAACCCTCGCCCTCGCCCGCACCATCGCCGGGAAACTGACCGCTGCGGTAAAGATCGGCAAACGCGCCTTCTACGATCAGGCCACCCTGCCTTTGGCCGAGGCATATGCCCTGACCGGCGCCGTCATGCAGGAAAACATGGCCTGGCGCGATACCGAAGAAGGCATCGCCGCCTTCCTTGAAAAACGCGCTCCTGATTGGCCCCGCTGAAACCAAGGCGTGACAGAGTCGCGCAGATTCAGTAAGATACCAAAAAACAACAAACGATTGAGGCATCGAATGAGCAGACTTCTCACCGCCGTTTTGGCGTTATCTCCTGTCATGGCCAGCGCACAAGCCTACGAAGGCGCCGTCGTCGATCTGCGCTACCGTCATTACGAAGACAATTCCGGGTTCGATATGAACACCATCGGGGGCACCCTTGATGCAAGCTGGATGTTCGGCCGCGTCGGCCTGCAGGCCGGCCTGTTCCTTGGCAAGGACATCGACAGCAGCGACGACATCGACCTTGAACACACCAGCGCGCTCGCCTTGCACCTGACGACGGACGTGTCAGACAGCCTTCGCCTTGGCGCAATGGCATCGGCCGATGGCATTGCCGACGGCACCGAGTTCTTTGCCGCCGAAGCCCTCTATCTTGCCGGCCCGGTCCGTGTGGAAGCGCGCCTTGGCGACACGTTTGACAACAGCACCCCCTACACCCTGTTCGAAGTCATGGGGTCCTACGCTCTCGGCAACGCCCTGACCGCCCGCGCCGGAATGCATTATGCCGATTTCGATGAAGGCGGGCATTACGGCACGCTGTCACTAGGTGCCGGATACAAGGTCTCTGGGCAGACCGAAATCTACGCCGATCTCAAACATCACAATAACGACGGCGGCTCGCTTTATGGCGATGCACATGGCAGCGTGATCAACCTTGGCGTCCGCTTCGACCTTGGCGGTTCGACGTCGGCCAAGACCTTCTCCTACATGCCGCTGAACTGATCTTCAGGCCGCGAAAGCAGCCACAGGATCAGGCCCAGACCGATGACCGCAAGCGCAAGGCAGGCCGCATAAACGAACGTCGGCCCGCCCCATGCCAGCAACCCCGCGCCCACCAGCGGCGCGGCGGCTGACGCAAGGATCGGCGCCACCGCCGCCGCACCAGAGATCACTCCGAACCCGGTGCGCCCCAGAACCTCGGCAATCAGAACCGGGCGCAGGATCGACATCAACCCCGCCCCCGCGCCCTGGATCAGGGCAAACCCGAACACCAAAAGTGGCGCCAGCCCCGCCAGCCACAGGATGCCGCTGGCCAGCACCACCGCCGCCATCGCGCCGCGCGTCGCCTGCCCGGTCGTGACCCGCGCGCCCGCGCCCATCAGCATCAGCCGCCCCACCACCTGCGACGGCCCGATCAACGCGGCGGCCAGCGCGGCCATGCCCTCGGGCGCGCCGCGGTCGGCAAACAGCACCAGCACAAAGGTGATAAGCACCCCGTGGTTCAGGTAGATCGCGGTAAAGGCCGCAGCGATGATCCAGAAGGCGGGCTTTCGCAGCGCCGCCTGCAACACGCCCGGCGGTGTCGGCGCCTGGGTCTGCTCTGCGCGTTCGCGCCGCCGCAAATGCCTGACCGCCACCGCATTCAGCGGAATGACCAGCGCCATGATCGCGGCAAAGACCAGCAGCGCGCCCTGCCCGCCTCGCATCTCACCCAGCCAATGCCCCAGCGGAAAGGCCAGCGTTCCGGCAAAGCCTGCCACCAGCGTGACCTTGGTGATCGCCGCTCGGGCAGCGTCGCCCAGACGCCGGGTCAGAAAGGCGAAACAGGTTTCGTACAGACAACCCGCCTGCGCCACGCCGATCACCGCCCAAGCAATCAGCCAGCCCAGATGAGTGTCCACCAGCGCCAAGGCCGCCACACCCAGGGCCGCCAGCGCCGGCATCCAGCTCAACATCTCCCCGCCAAGACCACGGTCGACCAGCCGCCCGGTAAACGGTGTCAGCACCGCCATGATCAGAAAGGCCAACGTCGGCCCCATCGCCAGTTCGCCCTTGGTCCAGCCCGTCGCCGCCTCCAGATCAGGCAGCAGCGCGGGAAAGGCATAGTATGACCCCGCGTAGATCAGGGTCTGGCCCAGCGCCAGAAGCCAGACCGCCGGGCTGTCCGATCTGCTCACAGCCCGTAGATGTCGCCGAACTTGGCTTCCAGATAGTCCAGAAGCGGCCCTTCGGTGGGGGCAAAGCCGCAGGCGGCTTGCACCGACTCGCGCGGGGTCATCAGTGACCCGTGGCGTTGCAGGTTCGCCCGCAACCACCCGGTCGCCGCCGAAACGTCACCCTTCGCCATGTCGGCGTCCAGCCCCGGCAAAGCCGCCCGCATCGCCTTGGTCAAGCAGCCGGCATAGACATTGCCCAGCGTGTAGGTCGGGAAATACCCGAACAGCCCGCACGACCAATGCACGTCCTGCAACAGCCCGTTCGAAGGCCGGTCCACCGCCACGCCGAAATCGGCCCGGAACCGGTCATTCCACGCGGCCTCCAGATCGGCCACCGCCAGATCACCCCGGATGAGCGCCCGCTCCAGATCGAACCGCATCATCACATGCAGGTTGTAATGCACCTCGTCGGCCTCGGTGCGGATATACCCTGCATGCACTCGGTTGACCGCGCGGTAAAACCCTTCCGCATCGGCAATCCCGAACTCCCCGAACACCTCCCGCATCCGGCCATAAAGCCATCCGGTAAAGGCCCGGCTCCGCCCGATCTGGTTCTCGTAACTCCGGCTCTGGCTTTCATGCACCCCCATCGACGCGCCCTGCCCGATCGGCGTCAGCGCGTAGGCCGGGTCAATCCCCTGCTCATAGGCCGCATGGCCCACCTCGTGGATCGTCGAGTAAAAACAGTTGAACGGATCGACCTCGCTGACCCGCGTGGTGATCCGCACGTCATGCCCCGACCCGGAACTGAACGGATGCACCGCCTTGTCCAGCCGCCCCCGGTTCCAGTCATAGCCGAACACCGTCGCCAGCTCCCGCGTCAGCGCCATCTGCGCCTCGCCGTCAAACCGCCCGACCAGCCCCTTCGGCGCCTCCGCCCCCAAGACCGCCGCCCGCAAGGCCACCAGCCGCGGCCGCATCCGGTCGAACATCGCGCCGATCTCGGCCCCCGTCATCGTCGGCTCGTAATCATCCACCAGCGCGTCATATGGGTCACCCCCCTGCGCCAGCGCCGCCCCCTCCTCGCGCTTCAGCGCCACCACTCGCTCCAGCGTTGGCAGGAACGCCGCCACATCATCCTTCGCCCGCGCCTCGGCCCAGATCCCCTGCGCCAGCGACGTCAGATGCGCCAACTCCTCCGCCAGCCGCGCCGGCACCTTCAGCGTGCGCCGATACACCCGCGCGATCTGGCGCACCTGCGCCGCCCCCACCGCGTCAGGCGCCTGCGCCGCCGCCAGCCACTCCCCCAACCGAGGGTCCGTCCGCCGCGCATGCAGCACGCCCTCCAGCGCCGCCATCTCCTCGGCCCGCTGACCCGCAGCACCATCCGGCATCACGGTTTCCTGGTCCCAGCCAAGCCGCCCCGCCACCTGCGCCAAAGCCTCGGTCTGGCGCTGATACGCCATCAGATCGTCAAAAGCCGTCATGCCGTTCCCTCCCGGATCGAACCCGCCACCGGGTATTGCGCCAGATACCGCCCGCGGATGATCAACACCCACAGGATCACCGCCCCCACCTGATGCGTGATCGCCACATCCACATGCGCCGCCGTCAGCACCGCCGCGATCCCCAAGGCCACCTGCCCCAGCATCATTGCCATCATCCCGTTGAATGCGCCCCGCGTCGCCCGATAGGCCGACTTGCGGCCGCGCAACCAGACCACCACGCCGAACGCGAACAGAATATACCCTGACATCCGGTGCATGAATTGCACCAGCCCGGGGTTTTCAAAGAACGCATGCCACACCGGCAGGCTGCCCCCAGCCCCATCCGGCACATAAAACGCATCCGCCGGAAAGAACGATCCGTTCATGTCAGGCCATGTCGGAAACGCCCGCCCAGCATCGATCCCCGCCACCAGCGCCCCAAGCAGGATCTGCAGGAACGCGAAATGCATCAGCCCGGTCGCCATCCCGAAAAGCTTGCGCTCCCCCCCGCGCCGCGCCGTCATCAACTCCGCCTCGCTGCGACCAAGCAGGAACACGAACCACGCGATCACCCCAAGGATCACGAAGGCCAGCCCCAGATGCGTCGCAAGCCGGTAACTCGCCACATCGAGCCGCGTCCCCGACAGGCCCGAGGACACCATCCACCAGCCGATCGCGCCCTGCGCCCCGCCCAGCGCCCCCAGCAGCAACAACCGCCCGGTCCAGCCCGGCGGTATCTTCCGCGCCAGCGCAAAGCCCACAAAGCCCAAGGCCCAGACCAGCCCGATCACCCGGCCAAGCTGACGATGCCCCCATTCCCACCAGTAAATCGACTTGAAGGCTTCAAGGCTCATGCCCTTGTTCTGCAACTGGTATTCCGGGATCGCCTGATACTTGGCGAACTCCTCGGCCCATGTCGCCTCGTCCAGCGGCGGCAAGGCGCCCGTCACCGGCTTCCACTCGGTGATCGACAACCCCGAATCCGTCAGCCGCGTCAGCCCGCCCACCGCGATCATCGTGGCGACCAGCAGGAACAGCGCCACCAGCCACAGCCGGATGCCCGCCCGCGCGCCCCGGGGTCGCGCGTCGATGCCGCCACCCACGGGGGCCACCGGCGCCGTCTGTCCCGCGCCAACCTCTTCAAAAATGCTGCGCTTGCCCGCCATCATCCGCCCCTTGACTGATGCGCCGGACACTAGGCCCCGCCCCCACCGCCTTCAAGACCCCGCGACACCCGCGCCCGGCGGGCAAATCGCCGCGACCGCACATTCATCTGTCTCGAAATATCCCCGCCGGAGGCTCCGCAACCAGCCTCAGCGCAACCGCCGCAGCAGGTCCAGCGACGGCTCCCCCGTTACCGGCAACCCTTGGCTCGCCTGATAGGCACTGATCGCGGCCTTGGTCTTTGCCCCAATCACCCCGTCCGACCCCTCGGTGTCAAACCCGGCCGCCGTCAGCCGCCGCTGCAAGTCCTGCCGGTCGGCAATCGTCATCCCCGTCGCATCAGGCCCGAACGAGGCCTGAATGCCCGGCCGGCCCAGCAGCCGGTCCGACAGATGCCCGACCCCGATCGCGTAGTTCTCTGCATTGTTGTAGCGCAGGATCACGTTGAAATTCTGCGTCAGCAGGAAGGCAGGCCCCCCGCCTGATATGATCGACCCGCCCGCCGGCACCGGCCCGCCATTTGCCGCCGTCACACCCAGCGCCGACCATTCACCCGCCGATTTGCCCTTGCCGCGCCCCAGAAGCCCGGTGTTGAACCCGGCAGGCAGCCGCACCTCGCCCCCCCAAGGCAGCCCCCGCGTCCAGCCCGACCGGCTCAGATAGGCCGCGGTCGAGGCCAGCGCATCCGATGGGTCCTCCGACCAGATATCGCGCCGCCCGTCGCCCGTGAAATCGACCGCATATTCCAGATACGAGGTCGGAATGAATTGCGTATGCCCCATCGCCCCGGCCCAGCTGCCGGTCATGTTGCCGGGGGTGGTGTCGCCATTCTCCAGAATGCGCAGCGCCGCCAGCAGCTGGCTTTCAAAGAACGCGCCGCGCCGCCCTTCATAGGCCAGCGTCGACAGCGCCGAGATCACAGGCACATTGCCGCGCCTTGTGCCGAAAAAGCTCTCCAGCCCCCAGACGGCGGCGACGACATGGCCTTCCACCCCGTAGCGCCCCTCGATGGCAGCAAGCGTGCTGCCATACTGGCTCAGCTTCTGCTGGCCCAATGACACCCGCTCCTGCGACGCCGCGATGGCCAGATAATCCTCGAGGCTGCGCTTGAACTCGGTCTGGTTGCGGTCCTTCTCGATCACCTCGGGCAGGAAGCCCGCCGACCTAAAGGCAGTGTCCAGCGTGACGGGCGACACGCCCCGCCCCGCTGCCCGCGCCTTGAACCCCTCGACCCAAGCATCCCAGCCCGCGTTCGGAACCGGCCTCGGTGCGGGGTCCGCCGCGCGAAACCCGCCTTGCGACGGCGCGCCGCGTCCCGCTGGCATGCACGCCGCCGTCAACGCCCCCACCCCCGCCAAAAGCGCCCACCGCCGGGTCATCCCCTGCCTGCCGTCCATGCTGCGATCCTGCCCGTCTTTGTTGATTGCGAAAAAGCCTACCCCAGACCGCAACGAATGGCCAAGCCTTCCGCCTACGGCCGCGCGAGCTACCGCCCAAAGCCTAAGAAACCATTAAAGGCAAAAATTTGTCTCGCGTTTTCAATGGCCTGAAAAATGTCCCACGGTGGGACAAGGGGCTACTCCCCGCCGTTCTTCAGCTTCCAGGCGATCTGCCGCAGCATCCCGTGAAAGGTCTGCACCTCAGCCCGCGTCAGCCCCAGCCGCGCCCACATATTCCTCAGATTGGCCTTCATCCCCTCGGCCTTCGTGGGCGGAAAGAAGAAACTCGCCGCCTCCAACCGCTCCTCGAAATGATCCGCCAGCTTGTCCACCTCCAGCCGGCTCGCAAACTCCGTCCGCGCCAGCTCCATCATCTCCGGCGTCACCCCACCCTGCCGCCGCCACTCATACCCCAGCAACAGCACGCACTGCGCCAGGTTCAGCGACGGAAACTCCGGGTTCACATCCACCGTCACGATCGCATTGGCCTGCACGATGTCATCATTCTCCAGCCCCGCCCGCTCCGGCCCGAACAAGACGCCGACCCGCTTGCCCTCCGCCGCCATCGCGCGGGTCATCTCCATCGCCCGCTCCGGCGTGACCACCAGCTTCACCAGTTCCCGCCCCCGCGCGGTGGTGGCAAAAACGAAATCGCAATCCGCGATCGAGGTCGCCACGTCCGGGAACAGCCCCGCCTGATCCAAGACCCGCCCCGCCCCCGACGCCATCGCCACCGACTTCGGGTTCGGCCAGCCGTCGCGCGGGTCCACGATCCGCATCCGATCCAGTCCAAAGTTCAGCATCGCCCGCGCCGCGGCCCCGACGTTTTCGCCCATCTGGGGGCGCACAAGCACAAAGACGGGCGGGATCATCGGTCACCTGCTGCAAGGAACGCCGCCTGATACGCCGCCCCGGCGGTTCAGACAAGCCACGGCCATCCGGTAGCCAAGCCCGGCAAAGGCTGCTAGACGGGCGGCGACCTATAGCCGGAGCCCGTCATGGCCGCTGAAGACCGCCCGCAGATCACCCTGATCACCCCGCCAGCGTTCGAGCTGGAGGTTTTCCCTAACCGCCTCGCCGCCGTTCTTGACGCAGTCGACATCGCCTGCGTGCGCCTTTCGCTGGCCACCCGTGACGAAGACACCCTCTCGCGCGCCGCCGATGCCTGCCGCGAGGTTGCCCACGCCCGCGACGTCGCCATCGTCATCGACACCCACATCCTGATGGTCGAACGGCTGGGCCTTGACGGCGTGCACCTTCTGGACGGTGCGCGGACGGTCAGGAAAGCCCGCAAGGACCTTGGCGCTGATGCCATCGTCGGCGCCTTCTGCGGCACAAGCCGGCATGAAGGCATGTCGGCGGGCGAGGCAGGCGCCGATTATGTCGCCTTCGGCCCGATCGGCGCCACCACGCTCGGTGACGGCTCGCAGGTCGAATTCGACGTGTTCGAATGGTGGTCGCAGGTGATCGAGGTTCCAGTCATTGCAGAAGGCGCGCTGACAGCCGAACTGGTGGCAAAGTTCGGCCCGGTGACCGATTTCTTTGGCGTGGGTGAGGAAATCTGGTCGACCGATGACGCTGTTGCCGCGCTCAAGGCGCTGATCGCGCCGCTTGGCTAAGGGTCAGGCGACCGCGCCGGCGTGGGCGGTTCGGATCACCCGTTCGCAATAGGCCGCAAGAACCTTCCGGTTCTCAAAGGCTTCGACCGGAACCTCGGGGTGAAACACCACCTCCACCCGGCCTCGCCGCGACGCGGATAGCATCTTCAGCAGGTGCCCGGCGAAATCCATGTCGCCCCACCAGCCGTAAAACCGGGGGTCCTGCCCCTTTGGTGCTGTGAAGATGACCGTCACCGGCTGGATGTGCATCTCGTGGCGCAAGCCTTCCGAGAAAAACGCCTGAAACAGCGTCGATTTGAAGGGCAGCACCCGGATCGCATCGGTGCTGGTGCCTTCGGGAAAGAACAAAAGCCGATGACCTGAGCGCAGTCTTTCTTCGAAAAGCTGTTGCTGTCGTTTCGCTTCCTGACCCTTTCGGGTGATGAACACGGTTCCAGTCGCGCGGGCCAGCCAGCCGATGCCCGGCCAACCGCTGACCTCGGATTTGGCAACGAAATACACCCGCTGCGCCGCGTTCAAGGCAAAGATGTCAAGCCAGCTGGAATGGTTGGCCACGACCGCGCCCTTTGCGGTCATCGGCAGGCCGGTCACGACCAACCGCAGGCCAAGAATGATCAGTCCAGCCCGGCAGACGGCTTGCGTGATATAGGGGGTTATCGGCCGCGACTGCCCGAACAGCGGCCATTCAACCATGCGGACCAACAGCAACACGACAAGCCCGCCGTAGGTGATGACCGCTAGGACCGGCGCCCGCACCACGACGCGCAGCCAGCCAAGCAATCCGATCCGGCTGGCCGGTGGCGCTACCTCGGACCAGTTCATTGCGGCTGGCCCTTCTTGCGAAGGTAGAACTCGCGGTGCCGTGCCGACATTTCCGTCGTGTTCATCACAAGACAAACGTCCGTGGTGTTGAACGCGTGATCGACCCACGCCCCGTCCGAGACGAAGCCGCCAAGGCGCAGATAGGCCTTGATAAGCGCGGGTGTCGCGGCAAGTGCAGCCTTGCGGTCAAGCTGGTCGGCCGGGATCAGGTTCATTTCCTGCCGGTTTGGCGGCAGGGCGCGCACGCGCAAGGCCGGGGGGGCAAGGTGGTGGTGGTGCAGCCATGACAGGGGTGCGGCAAGAGCTGCGCTGTCAGTGCCATGAAAGCTGGCCGCACCGAACAGGATTTCGATACCGCGCTCAAGGACATACTCGGCTAGACCGTTCCACAGGTGGAACATGGCAGTGCCGCCGCGATGGTCGCGGTGCACGCAGGACCGACCCAGTTCGAGCAGCTTGCGGCCAGAATTCAACAGCGGGCCAAGATCAAATTCAGACTCAGAATAAAACCGCCCGGCAGCGGCGCGACGATCGCTGGGCAGCACCCGATATGCGCCGATCACATGGGTCAGCGTTGTAGGGTCGCGCCGGCGGTCAACCAACACCAGATGGTCGAAAAACGGGTCGAAGGCATCCCGCTCAAGCCGTTTGGCATGGTCGACAAGGGGACCGTCGCCGCCAAGTTCTTCGATGAAAACCTCGTAGCGCAGTCGTTGGGCCGACAGCAGGTCAGCCTCGCTTGCCGCCAGGCGAAGGACAATCGGCGGGTCTTCGGCGCTCATGGGCAAGGCTCGCGGGGTTGATCGGACCGATCTATGCAAAGGCCTGCATCATTGCAACGCGCAAGCCAAGCGAACTTTTCCGCTTTTCGTCCAGCAGTTGAGTTGAAAAGATAACTACACACAATACGTGTCAGTGACCGAAAACGCGTTCAAGGGTAATCTGCTTGCTGTCTATGACAACCTTCCCCGCGTGTTCGAAATTAACTGTAACACGGCCGCCAATATTGGACTGTACCTGACCCAGCCCCCAGCCCGGCATCCCCGGATGCCGCACGACCATTCCCGGCTCCAACAGAGCATTCATTTCAACCCAACTTTCATCGGACCCATTATGCAGGAAAAACCCGACTTTGCCGCCATGATCGGCTCTCGTATCTGCCACGACCTTATCAGCCCGATCGGTGCCATCGGCAATGGGGTGGAACTGATGCAAATGGATAACGAAGGCTCCAGCCCGGAACTTGCGCTGATCGCGGAAAGTGTGGCCAACGCCAACGCGCGCATCCGTTTCTTCCGGGTGGCCTACGGCGTTGCGTCCAGCGACCAACGGATCGCAAAGACCGAAGTGATCTCGATTCTGACCGATATCACGCGTGGAACCCGGCTGATTTATGCGTGGAACACACCAGCAGACCTGTCGCGGCGTGAGGTGCGTCTGGCGTTCCTGATGCTGCAATGCCTTGAGACGGCGATGGCTTACGGGGGGCGGGTGCAGGTTGACCGCGATGACAATGGCTGGCGGATGGCGGCCGAGGCGCCAAGACTGAAGCTGGATGCGGCGCTATGGGATGCGATCGCCCAGCAAGAGGCACCTGCCGAGCTTGGCGCGGGGCACGTACATTTCGGGCTGGTTCCGGGCGAGCTTGACCGTCAGGGGCGCAGCTTGATTGTCGACATAAAGGAAACAACGATCCGACTTAGCTTCTGATTGTTCCGTTTCCGGTGACAATATACTTGAAACTGGTCAACTGCTCGGCGCCCACCGGGCCGCGCGCATGCATCTTGCCGGTGGCGATGCCTATTTCGGCACCCATGCCGAATTCGCCTCCATCCGCAAACTGGGTGGAGGCGTTACGCATCAGGATGGCCGAATCCAGACGCTCGAAGAAACGGTCAGCGGTAGCGTCGTTTTCGGTCAGGATGCTTTCGGTATGGTTGCTGCCATAGCGGCGGATGTGGGCAATCGCTTCGTCGACGCCATCGACCAGTTTCGCCGCGATGATCATGTCCAGAAACTCGCGGCCAAAATCGTCAGGTGCAGCCTTGACGGTTCCGGGGATCTTCAAAAGCTCGCCCTCTGCCCGAACCTCGACCCCGGCTTTCATCAGGTCTTCGATCAGGACCGCGCCATGCTTGGTGTAGAACTGCCAGTCGATCAACAGGCATTCCGCCGATCCGCACACCCCGGTGCGCCGGGTCTTGGCATTCAGGACAACGCGGCGCGCCTTTTCCAGATCGGCGTCACGGTCAGCGTAGACGTGGCAGATGCCTTCCAGATGCGCAAATACCGGCACCCGCGCCTCGCGCTGGACTAGGCCCACCAGACCCTTGCCACCACGCGGCACGATGACGTCCAGATACTCTGTCGCATGCAGCATCGCTGTCACCATCTCGCGGTCGCGGGTCGGGATCAGCTGGATCGCGTCTTCTGGCAGGCCCGCTTGTCTCAACCCTTCGACCATGCAGGCATGGATGGCGGTGGAGGAATGAAAGCTCTCCGATCCGCCGCGAAGAATGACGGCGTTGCCAGCCTTCAGACACAGCGCGCCTGCGTCTGCCGTCACGTTCGGGCGGCTTTCATAGATCACCCCGATGACGCCAAGCGGGGTGGATACCCGCTTGATGTGCAGGCCCGAGGGGCGGTCCCACTCGGCCAGCACGCGGCCCACAGGATCGGGCTGTTCGGCGATGGTGCGCAGGCTGTCGACGATGCCGCGCAGACGATGATCATCAAGCCGTAACCGGTCGATCATCGCCGCCGTCAGGCCTTTTTCCTCGCCGTAAGCGATGTCCTCGCAATTGGCATCAAGGATTGCCTCACGCTGCGCCCAGACGGCATCGGCAGCGCCGATCAAGGCCGCATACTTGCGTTCCTGCTTGGCATAGGCCAGTTCGGCCGCAGCCGCGCGGGCCTTGGCGCCGATTTCGGCCATCAGATCCGAGATTTGCCCGTCCATTCCAGCATCCTCGCCTAGATCACCATGTCATCGCGGTGGACCAGCGCAGCGCGCCCGGCATAGCCGAGAATCCCCTCGATCTCGCCCGATTTGTGGCCCGCGATCGCTCGCGCCTCTTGCGCAGTGTAGCGCACGAGGCCCTTGCCCAAAACCGCACCATCGGGGCTTAGAATCGCGACCGGCTCGCCGCGACCGAACGTGCCCGACACCGACCTTACCCCTGCGGGCAGCAGCGACTTGCCTGCCCGCAGCGCGGCTACGGCACCGGCATCAAGGTGCAGCTCGCCCTTCGGCTTCATCGCGTTGATCCAGCGCTTCCGCGCGGCTTGCGGGTCGCCCTGCGCCACGAACCATGTCCGCGCGGCACCGTTTGCCAGAGCCGTAAGCGGACGAAGGGTAGAGCCTTCCATGATCGCCATCGCGCAGCCGCCCGCAACAGCGGTCTTTGCAGCCATAAGCTTGGTCTTCATCCCGCCCTTTGACAGGCCCGAGATCGGATCGCCCGCCATCGCCTCGATTTCGGGTGTAATCGCCTCGACCAGATCGAACCGTTGGGCGGTGGGGTCTTCCTTCGGGTTGGCCGAATAGAACCCGTCGACATCGCTGAGCAGGATCAAGTGATCTGCGCCCACGGTAACCGCGATCTGCGCCGCAAGGCGGTCGTTGTCGCCAAAGCGGATCTCGTCCGTGGCAACGGTGTCGTTCTCGTTGACGATGGGAACCACCCCAAATCCGAGCAGCGTTTCCATCGTCGCGCGGGAATTCAGATAGCGGCGGCGGTCGGTGGTGTCCTCCAGCGTCACCAGCACCTGGCCGGTGGTGATGCCGTGGGGCGCAAGCACTTCCTCGTAGGCCCGGGCAAGACGGATCTGCCCGACCGCCGCGGCCGCCTGCGCTTGTTCCAGCGTCAGGACGCCGTCGCCAAGGCCAAGAACCTTGCGGCCAAGCGCGATTGAGCCGGACGAAACGATCACGACATCACAGCCCCGGCGGCGCGCCTCGACCACGTCAAGCGCCAGCGCGCCCAGCCAATCCAGCTTCAGACCGTGGATACGGTCGACCAGCAGCGCCGACCCGATCTTGACGACAAGGCGTTTGGCGTCGCGAATATCCGGCGCGGTAAGGGGCTTCAGGGCTGCCACGGCCCCTCCTCGACCTTCGGCGTCTCGCCGATGATCGCGGTGCGGATAGCGCGGAGGGTATCTTGCAGCCCCTGCCCCGAGACACCCGAGATCACGTGGACCGGCCCGCCGCTGGCTTTCTCAAGCGCCTTGCGGCGGGTGGAGATCGTCTTGGCATCCAGCGCATCGCACTTGTTCAGCGCCACGATCCGGGCCTTGTCGCCCAGGATGTCGGAATAGGCCTCCAACTCGGTCACGATGGTGCGGTAGTCCTTGGTGATGGTAGACGACGTTCCATCGACAAGGTGCAAAAGCACCTTGCAGCGTTCGACGTGGGCGAGGAACTGGGTGCCAAGGCCCCTGCCCTCGCTCGCGCCCTCGATCAGGCCGGGAATGTCAGCCATGACGAATTCGGCCCCGTCGATGCCCACCACGCCGAGGTTGGGGACGAGGGTGGTGAACGGATAATCGGCAATCTTCGGCCGGGCGTTCGACACGGCGGCGAGGAAGGTGGATTTGCCGGCGTTGGGCAGGCCGACGAGGCCCGCATCCGCGATCAGCTTCAGGCGCAGCCAGATGGTGCGCTCGATCCCCTCCTGGCCGGGGTTGGCGCGGGCGGGGGCGCGGTTGGTGGAAGATTTGAACCGCAGGTTGCCCCAGCCACCGTTGCCACCCTGAGCGAGGAGAACGCGGTCGCCCACCTTGACGAGGTCGGCCAGCACGGTTTCCTGATCCTCATCGAGGATCTCGGTGCCGAGGGGAACCTTCAGGACGATGTCCTCGCCGGTCTTGCCGGTGCGCTGGCTGCCCATGCCGGGCTGGCCGGACTTGGCGAAGAAATGCTGCTGGTAGCGATAGTCGATCAGGGTGTTCAGCCCTTCAACCGCTTCGGCCCAGACCGAGCCGCCGTTGCCGCCGTCGCCGCCGTCGGGGCCGCCGAATTCAACGAACTTCTCGCGCCGGAAGGAGACGCAGCCGCCGCCGCCGCCGCCGGAGCGGATGTAGACTTTGGCGAGGTCGAGGAATTTCATCGGAGCGGGCTTTCGGGAAGGATCAAGGGATAGGGGATACAGGAAGCGAGAGCGATGCTCAAGCAGACGGGCAAGCAGTGTCCCACCGTGGGACATATTTTCGGCAAAGCAATATCAATGGGTTACAAAATGAGTTTGGGACTTGTTAAGGTTTCCCCACGTTTCGCATCTGCGGGCGGGGCCAGGCTGGCACCAAAAGCGCCTCATGCCGCGCGATGCGGCGCAGTGCCGGATGCCAACACGCACCCTGTGATCTGCCGCCGGGAAGTGCTTTTCCGCCGGAGGAAACTTCGCTACTGCGGGCGCATGCAGCAGGATCGACACATTGCGCTTGCCACCGCGACCGTGTTTGCGACCGGCGCGTTCTGGGGCTTTTACTGGCTGCCCGTGCGCATCCTTGCGGACGCCGGCCTGCCGGGAGCCTGGGGCACCTTTGCAATCACGCTGGCGGCGACCATCCTGCTTTTGCCGGTAGTGGTGAGGCGGTGGCGGGGAGTTTCGCGATCGGACCTTGGGGGCATCCTGTCAGTGGCCATTGGCGGCGCGGCCTTTGCGCTTTATTCGGTCGGCTTTCTGTACGGCCGGGTCGCGATCATCATCCTCCTGTATTTCCTCACCCCGGTCTGGAGCACACTGATTGCCCGGTATGTGATGGGCTGGGAGACACCCCGGCTGCGGATCTTCGCGATTGGTGCGGGGCTTGCGGGCCTTGCCTTGATGCTTGGCGCGGAGGGCGACCTGCCGCTGCCGACGGGCGCAGGCGAATGGATGGCGCTGGTGGCGGGCATCCTGTGGTCGATCGGAACGACCGGCATCGCCGCGAAAGCATCGCTTGCACCGCCCGAGGCGACCTTTGTCTTTGCCCTTGCCGGCTGCCTGACCGCCCTGTCGCTTGCGCCGTTTCTGGAACCTTTTCCGCGCGACATAGCCGCAGCGGACCTTGGGCACGCTGCCGTGCTGGCCACTGCGACCGGACTTGTCTGGTGGTGCCTGTCGGTGGCGGGCCTCCTTTGGGCAACTGCCCGGCTGGAACCGGCCCGGGTCGGCATCATCCTGATGGTCGAGGTTCTGGTCGGAGCGGTTTCGGCGGCGGTGCTGGCCGGGGAAAGCCTGTCACCGATCGAACTGGCCGGTGGCGCGCTGGTGTTGATCGGCGGAGTTCTAGAGATCTGGCCGGTGCCACGGCCGCGCGGGCCGCCGACCGGTTAGGGCCGGCGTCCCCTGTTGTCGTGACGGGCCTCAATCAGGCATCGGGCGGGTCGGGTCGGGCCGTTTCAGCCGCCCTGCCCTACCCGAGCCGTTTCACATACGTCCAGGTCGGCACCCGGGCGTTGCGGGCGACGGAGAAGCTTTCGGCGTCACCGAGGTATTGGAAACCTGCGTTGGTCAGGACGCGCGCGGATTGCGGGTTGTCCTGAAAGGCTTCGGCGAACATCGTCTTGTCGCCTTGCGGGTTGGCCGCGACCAGCGCCTGCACGGCTTCGGACGCGATGCCGAGGTTCCAGAACGCAGGGGCCACCCAGAAGGCGACCTCGGATTGCGCGCGGTCCATCTTTTTCAGCGAGATCACACCCAGCACTTCGGCCAGACCGGAGCGCGTGCCGTCCATCACCCAGATATCCTCGTCGGTGCCGGTCAGCATCGCGCGGGTCACGTACGCCTCGGCAGCACCGGGGGGCAAGGGATGGGGGATGCCTTGCGTCGCTTCGGCAACCCGTTTGTCGCCGGCATAAAGGGCGAAAAGACCAGTGTCCGACCGGCGCACGGGGCGCATGACGAAACGGTCGGTGACAATCTCTGCCATCGTCCGGGCCGTGGGTCCCGTGGGGGCGGCGACTTTTTCGAGCATCATGGCTTCCCTCCTCTGAAAGCGCATGTGGTGGCGTGCAGTGACCTGCCAACCGTTCATTTTCAAGGCTGTTCCGCGGTGCGATCATGGCAACGCAGAACTCAGGTTCAAATTTCGGCGCAACCCTCCCAAGCCGCCGAAACGGAAAAGGGGACCGGCCTTCCGGCCGATCCCCCATCTACAACTGAATTGTAAAGGTTCGGCTTACTCGGCTGCCTCCTGGACAGGGAGCACGGAAATGAAAGTGCGACCTTTCATCCCTTTCTTGAAGGTCACGCGGCCTTCGACGGTGGCGAAGATCGTGTGGTCGACGCCCATGCCGACGCCATTGCCGGGGAACCAGGTGGTGCCGCGCTGGCGCACGATGATGTTGCCCGGAATGGCAGCCTGGCCGCCAAACAGCTTGACGCCAAGACGGCGACCGGCGCTGTCACGACCGTTGCGGGACGAACCGCCTGCTTTCTTGTGTGCCATGGATCGTTACTCCTTCGCTGCCGCGGCCTTGGCGGCGCGCTTCGGTTTTTCTGCTGCAACCGGGGCTGCAGCCTTGGTGCCGGGGGCCTCATGCGCCGCGACGCGTGCATCGGCGGTGCCGGTGGCGGCTTTGACGCCCGACTTGTCGGCGCCCGATGCCAGCACGTCGGTCACGCGGACCAGCGTCAGATGCTGGCGGTGGCCCTTGGTGCGCTGGCTGGAGTGTTTCCGGCGGCGCTTGACGTAGTGGATGACCTTTTCGCCTTTGATCTGGTCGATCACCTCGGCCTGCACGGCGGCGCCCTTCACGAAAGGCACGCCTACGGTGACGGTATCACCGCCGACCATCAGCACGTCGTTGAACTGGATCTTTTCACCAGCAATGGCTGCAAGCTTTTCCACGCGCAGAACGTCACCCGCCTGCACCTTGTACTGCTTGCCACCGGTCTTGAGGACCGCAAACATGGGCCTTATCCTTCTTTTGCTCCGCGTCCTGTGGCCCCCGCCGATCAACCGATCTTTGGATGTTTCGGACCGCTTCTCGAAAGATTTGGCCCGCCTCGGACAGCGCGCCCTTCCGGGCGTTATGAAATAATGGCCCGGCGAGATTCGCACCTCGCCGGGATGCGCGCTTATGCTGCGCGTCGGGCAGAGTGTCAAGTCGTGCGACGCGCCCTGCGGTCAGATGTCGGAGCCCTGCATCGCCCGGATCGCAGCCCGACCCAGATCGTAGGAAACCTGGGTGAAGACCACGTCGAAGGCGGAAAAGAGGGCGGCGTTCAGTTTCTTGCCGGCCGGGGTTTGCGAGAAAGCGATATAGGCTTCCAGATCGGCATCGGAGAGCGGCTGGTAGGCCAGCGCGAGGTAGGAATAAAGCCAGGTCGTGGTGTCGGCGCGGACCTGCTCTTCCTGGCCCCAGACATCGGACATCATCTGGTTTTCGTCGGCGTCAGAGCCTTGCAGCCCTTCGCGGGTCATGCCCTGCAGGAAGGCGAGGCTGCCGGTCAGAGAGCCCGCGACATTCATCTCGATCAGGTCATTGGCCTCGGCGAGGCGGGTGAGAAGGTCGATGCGGGGGTCACCTTTGGCGCGCATGGTGTCAGCGGTGACCTGGGCGGCCTCTTCGACGCCGTCATCAAGAAAGGCGCGGCGGGCGTCGATTTCCAGCGACAGGATGCGCTGGCCAAGGTCGGAGCCGAAGAAGGCGATGATCTCGGTGATGGTGGCGGGATCGGAGGCGAGCTGGTCGCTGAGCGCGGTCTCGAATCGCTGGCGCAGGGCTGGAACGTCGTAGATCGCCGCGACCGCCGCAGTCCATTGCGCGCCGCCCGAGCCGGGAAACATGTCCTCTTCCAGCGATTTGCCGTAGGCGATGCCCTCTTCGCCCAGAACCTCGAAAAGGGGGCCGATCTTCATGGTTTCGGTCAGTGCGGCAATGCTGGCGTTCGCGGTGGCGCCAGCAAGGTCGGTGCCTTCTGTCTGGGCCAGAATCTGGGCCAGAACCGGGGTGCCCGCAACCGGCCCAAGGCCCAGGACGACGGCGAGGAGGAGCGAGGTCGGGCGCATGCGGTGATCCTTGGCCAGATGTCTGATCGAGAGGTAGTATCTCTGCCCCGCTTTGCCAAGCGCGCCAGTCGGTGCCGACCCGGGACGGCGCGCGAAATGTGGCGCGAAATGGCGGGCGGAGCGCGGATTTCAGGGTTGCACATCGCGCCGCGTCCCGCTACACCCCGCCCCCATAGACGACCCCTAAGCGCGGAGAGGTGCCGGAGTGGTCGATCGGGGCGGTCTCGAAAACCGTTGTGGGTTTGCGCCCACCGTGGGTTCGAATCCCACCCTCTCCGCCACTTGCCCTAGCGAAAGCGTTCTCCCGATCCGGCTGAGGTCGGATTTTCCGTTGTTTTCGGGGGTTATGCGGCCGGAGCTGAGCACCGGCGTCGGTGAAAGGGGGTCCGGAAACGTTCTCTCAGGGCCGATATTCTCCAGACCTGTTGCCTACACTGTTTTGGTGTTCAGGTTGTAAGGCATTGCAAAGGAACAGTTTTCGCGAACCCTCGATTGGAGTTGGATCGGAGGGGTGCCCGCACGTCTTGGGACTGTAGTCGAACCTTCCCTGCTCGCCTTGGAGGTTCGGTTTGAACGGCGGTAGACGGCGGAAAGCAGACTGCCGGGCGTGCGGCAGGGCAGCTGCAGGATCGCTAGAGAACGGTCATTCGTTCGTCGAGCAGCATTTTCGGCCACAGGTCGAGTTGGATCGCAGAATGCAGAGGTTCATCAAATACGGTCAAACGTTCTTACCTTCGTCGATCGCGCTACTTACCTGACCGATCAGTCGGAACAAATGACTGCTCAGCACTTCCAGGTCGCTAGCAGCTGCTGGCAAAACCACCAGATACCCGCGCGTATCTCGCGCAATCCACTTCCGGCCTATAAGCTCTTGGACCTTGCGTCGAACTGACTCGCGCGGAATCCCGGTATAGAGTGCAATCGACTCGATATTGATTGGTTGTGCATCGGTCGCTGTCGCCCCGGGCTTTGCGAGATCATCGTAGCTGATCGACGGGGGATTACGTTCGAGGAGGCCTTTGTCCTTCAGCGACATCAACCCGACCACGGCCAGGATAACCATCTTGTCCAAGTCACCGTCGAAAGCGGACCGCGCAGAAATGAGATATTGCGTCCAAGGATCAAGGATCTTTGGCCAGATCTCCGCATAGCGCTCACGAATAAGAGTGGCTGCATCCTTCGGTCGTGCGTCACTCATGGGCGATCAGATCCTCACACCTCGACATGCTCTACTCAAATCGGGCACCAGAGTCACTTGGCTTGAAACCCAAATTGAGTGGCAACGACCTTGCAACCCGTTTTGGGTGGCTGCCAACATCCACCCTTCCGATTCCGAGTGCACAGCCACCGCCGCTGCGACATACTTTCAACTACGAAGAATTCTCTGAAAGACCGGAGGTCCTGAATGTCAGGCAGCATCCTGAGTGTTGGTGCATCATGCCGGGCACGGTCTGGGCTGATTTCAACCATCCTGGCGTCTGTCGTTTTTGGCGCCTCAGCGCCGGGTTCACTTGCTCAAGTAGTTGCGGTCGAAGATTCCGCCAGCCGGATCGAGGCGGTTGACGTCACGATCCTGAACCCCGGCGCCGATGCCGCCCTCAATACCCGGATCATCGACCTGATCCGTCGGGAACTGCAGGCATTTCCGGGCGGCACCTTCTCGCGTGCAGCGGCCGAAATCGCTTTGGCCCGGGTGCGCCGGACTTCGCCGGTGACCGAGACCACGGTAAACGTTACACCGGGCGCCACCGGCGGCGTTATCGTCACCATCGAGGCAATCCTGTCGGATGAGCGGTCCGTTGCCGCCGAGCGTGGCTATATGCTGACCGGGGATCGCTCCGATCTTCCGGTGCTGTATGATCGCAACGGCACCTACATCGTCGGCAAGCTCGAACTGCTGACCATGGCCTACGCCAATGACAACGCATGGTACGGGCGGCCGGACCTTTTTCTCAATGGAAACCCCCTGGTTTCGGGTGACCCGGCCGGTGCTGGCACCGACGCTTGGGTGGAAGGTTTCGTGCATGCAGGGATCTATGGCATCACGCCGCTCGGCGGGTCGGCGCACCTTTACGGCGGCCTCAGCGGTATCCTGAGCGGATCGACTGGCACCGAGCTTTTCACCGACGAGACGCGCCTGCACTTCGGGATCGAGGATGCCTACATCGGTGTCGTGGGCGGCGACACCTCGGCTGAAGGAAACCGTCTTGTCTGGAACGTGACGGCAGGCCGCAAGCGTTTTGCGATCGGCGAGGGGTTTTTGATCGCGAACTCGGCGTCGAACGGGCATGACCGTGCGGCGCTCCAATCCAATCCCCGTTGGGCCGCCGACATGCTTGTTCTTGGCCAGGTGCGCTACAACGAAACTCTGGTCGAGGCGTTCTATCTTGACCCGGACGAACTGCCCATTGTGGATTCCAGAACAAAGATCGCTGGTCTGAACGCGGAAACGCGGCTGGAAGGCGGCTGGCAGCTTGGCGGTACCTACCTCAAGGTACTTGAAAGCGATTTCGGTTATTTCTCTACGACGCCGCCCGACCCGGCGACCGCGACCCTGGGCCGTGATGGCCTTGAGGTTTTCGACATGCGCTTCCGCTGGCAACCCGAGCTAAGCGGCCTTTTCGTGGTGGGCGAGGCCGCGGTGCAGCGAAATGACCGCTTCGACATGAAGGCTGCCGGCATCATGGGCGAAGTCGGCTACAGTTTTGCCGACGCGACATGGCACCCTACGGTCAGCTATCGCCTTGCCAGGTTCTCAGGCGACGATCCCGATACCGCCCGGTTCGAAAGGTGGGATCCCCTTCTGTCTGGCGGCAACGGTGAACAGTGGGTTCAGGGCATCAACCATTTCAAGGTTTTCCAGGACAGCAACCTGATTGCACACCGACTGCAATTCCGCCTGCGCCCCAGTCCGAAGGTCGAACTGGTGCCCCAGATATGGCTTTTCAAGGCCGACAGCACGACGAACATCGGCGGCAACCCTGCCCTGTCATTCCTCGGCGGCGCGGATCTGGCCACGGAAGTCAACCTCACCGCCAAGTGGTTCATTTCAAAAAACACGATGCTTCAAGCTCATGTTGCAGCAACCTTTCCTTCCTCAGATCTCGACACTGCGTCCGGTGTGACCGGTGACATCGACCCGTGGGTCAGCGCGATGGTATTCTTGCGGGTGGCCTTTTGAACCGAACTTCCAGGAATCAGGAGAAAAAGCATGGAAAGACGTGACGTACTGAAGGGAGTGACCCTTGCGGCGGGTGCCGTCGTTGCCGCCAAGGAAGTGCTGACGCCGACAGCGGCAGAAGCCCAGGTTTCGGGTGGGCGCCCCGAAGGAAATGCCGTCGTCGCCATGACGCCGGTTGATCCGGACTACTTCATTCCAGGCCGTTTTGCTGGCAAGACGATCATCGTGACCGGGTCGGCCCGGGGGATGGGTGCGGCGGCCGCAATACGTCTTGCACGCGAGGGGGCAAATGTCGTCGGCGTCGACTGGCTGAAGGATCTGGGCGAAGCAACCCATCAGGCGATCCTTGCCGCCGGTGGCAAGTCGGTCTTCGTCTATGGCGACGTCGGCGACGCTGCAGTCGCGCAGGCCGCCGTCGATCAGGCGGTTGCCGCGTTTGGCGGCCTTGACGGCGCCATCAACAATGCCGGGGTCATGGACGGCGTCTTCTCGGGCGAAGAACCCGACTACGCCAAGCAGAAACCACTGGTATTCGCCCGAATTCACGAAGCGACGGAAGAGTACTGGAACAAGGTCTTCAGGACCAACGCGACCGGCACCTTCCTGTCGATGCGAGCCCAGCTCGTCCAGATGGTTGCGCAAAATCGCGGCGGCGCAATTGTCAACGTCGGCTCGATCGCAGGTATGACCGGACTTTCCGGGAACCCTGCCTATGTGGCCTCGAAACATGCGTTGAACGGACTGACAAAGAATGCCGCGATCGACTATGCGCCCTATGGCATACGGGTGAACTCGGTCAACATGGCGGCTACCGACACGCCAATGGTCGCGCGTGCCGGAGCGCTGGTTGCTGCATCGGCCGCGGAAACCGTTGGCCCCAGTATGGGAAGAATGAAGATCGATAGCATTCTTGCCTATACTGACAAGACCCACCGCTCGGCCACCGTGGGCGAGCAGGTGTCGATGATGCTTTTCCTGCTGTCGCCAGAGGCGTCGAACTTCACCGGCGGCATCTATGCTACCGATGGCGGCTGGACAGCCTACTGAAACATGCGGGCGGGGCGCGGGAAACAGCCAGATGCCCCGCCCCCGACAGATCGGTGCGGCCATGAGTGTAGGCATTGGGTAAGCCGGACTCTTGAAAGCAGCTGCAGTCGACGGTCCGCAAGGGGCCGTTTGCGTCGATCAGCCAAGGCGGACGTGCTGACCCAACCATTCCTCTGGAAACGGTTCCAGCACCCTCGCTGGGGTCACACCCTGCGCGTGCCTGCCGTCCAAGACCGCTTCGATGATCTGGGGCGCGAGTAATGTCTGGCCTGCTGCCGGTTTTGTGGACACCGAGATAGGGTGTTTCAACGGGATCGGAGTTTTCCATGGAGAGACGGAAGTTCAGCCGCGAGTTCAAGCTTGAGGCGGTGAAGTTGGTGAGGGATCGAGGGGTGACGTCGGCTCAGGCGTCACGCGATCTGGGGGTTCATGCGAATGTTCTGCGGAAGTGGGTGCGGGAGCTGGAGACGGATCCCTCGCAGGCGTTTCCGGGTCACGGGCAGATGAAGCCTGAGCGGCTGGAGATTGATCGGCTGCGCAGAGAGGTCGCCAAACTCAAGGCAGAGCGCGACATCCTAAAAAAGGGTTGCCAGTGGTTGCGCCATTGGTTCGAGAAACCACTGGCGACGCCTACTTCGCGAGGGAAGTGACATGAGGTTTGCTTTCGTCGCGAAGCACCGCCACATCTGGCCGGTGAGTTGGCTGTGTGACGCGCTGGATGTGTCACGGTCAGGTTTCCATGCCTGGCTTGGCCGCGCTCCGTCGAGGCGCAGCCGGGAAGACGAAGAGACCGGCGCGAAGGTGCGGGCGAGCTTCATCGCCAGCGCCCGCACTTATGGAGCCCGGCGTGTCTGGCGCGATGTTCTGGCCGAGGGCGTCGACTGCGGCTTGCATCGCATCGAACGCCTGATGCAGGCCCAAGCGCTCAGGGCACGGCCGCGTCGGCGCGGATTGCCGAAGGACGAGGGGCAGCGCCTGACAGTGGCTGCCTCGAACGTTCTGGATCGTGCGTTCCATGCTGATCGCCCGAACCAGAAGTGGATCGCGGACTTCACCTATGTCTGGACCGCCGAGGGCTGGCTCTACGTTGCGACGGTCATCGACCTGTTCTCTCGGCGCGTGGTCGGCTGGTCGATGAAGGCAGAGATGACCGCTAAACTCGTCACCGACGCCCTCGTCATGGCCATCTGGCGGCGCGGCAAGCCGGACGCGCTCCTGCATCATTCCGATCAGGGCAGCCAATACACCAGCGAGCAGTTCCAGAAACTCATGGCCGACAACGGCGTGCAATGCTCGATGAGCCGGTCCGGCAATGTCTGGGACAATGCGGTCATGGAGAGCTTCTTCTCGTCGCTCAAGACGGAAAGGATCGGCAAGAAGATCTACCGGACGCGCGATGCCGCCAGGGCAGATGTGTTCGACTACATCGAAAGGTTCTACAACACGGTTCGCAGGCACTCGACCATCGGCTACCTCAGCCCGGTCGAGTTCGAAAAGAGGGCCGGGTTAGCTTAACTGCCCGTCCACAAAACCGGCAGCAGGCCAGGCGGACTAACCGGGTCGCTTGGATTCACCTCGACGCAACCTTCCAGCCGTGCCGCTTTCTAGACGCGGCGTCTGGCACCAAAGGCAGGATAGTAATCCTGACAAACCCTGTCCTGCCAACGTGTCCGCTCATGTATTCCGCCCGTATTGGCGTGTCCTTCGATACGCGCTCGGCGGCTAAAGCTGAAAGGTCACGCTCAACCTATACTGCATGACCGCCTGTCCCGTTTTCTTCACTCACCGACTTCGATAACGCTGATCTGGACCAATGAGTTCTTGCAACGATTCAGCTTACGTTAAATTAGTTGTTAGGGCTTCTCTGGCCCTGCAAACGGTGCAGGGTCTCTGCGGTCGAAGGCAGCAATGAAACCACAGGAGAATCATAATGCACGGAACAGCTCGGCATCAGGGGTCTGTCGGTCGAGCTTACCGCCAGCATCGCGTTGAAATTCTTGTTTTCGCGTGCTTTTCTGTCGGCTTGGCGGGACCGGTTCTTGGGCAGGATGCCGATCTGGCGAAGCAACTCTCCAATCCGATTTCAAGTCTGGTCAGCGTTCCGCTTCAGTACAACTACAACGAGGGCTTCCTTGGAGGAGACGGCGAACAGCACGTCTTGAACATCCAACCGGTGATTCCGTTTTCAATCAGCGAAGACTGGAACCTCATTTCCCGGACCATCGTGCCTTTAATTGACCAGACGGGGGTGGTGCCGGGCCAAGGCAACAAATCGGGCGTCGGCGGCATCACCCAAAGCTTCTTCTTTTCCCCGAAAGCGCCGACGAAAAACGGCCTTATATGGGGTGTGGGGCCGGTCATCACGACCCCGTCTCTGACAGATGGATTGGGGTCGGAGCAATGGGGGCTCGGTCTTACTGCTGTCGCCCTCAAGCAGAGCGGACCGCTGACAGTCGGGTTCTTGGGAAACCACGTCTGGTCGGTGACCGACAACGATATCTATGGTGATGCGTCCAACACCTTCCTTCAGCCATTCCTCAGTTATACGACGCCGAAGGCCACGACCTTTGGCATTAATACCGAGGCCGTGTACAACTGGACGACAGAAGACTGGGCCGTGCCGATCAACGTTACAGTAGCCCAGCTGCTCACGCTCGGAGACCAGCCCGTGCAGATCACGGGGGGTGTGCGGTATTGGGCGGACAGCGCTGATAACGGTCCTGAAGGATGGGGCGCACGTCTCGCCCTCACTTACCTTTTCCCGAAGGGCTAGACAAATCCTGCCGTGGAAGCGGGCTTCTTGGGCCAAGCGGCCTTGGGGGCGGATGGCGCGGCCATCACTTTCCTGAACTGGAGGGCATCGCTTTGAATATCAAAAGATATTCATCGTCATCGCACTGACGCAACTGGCGGCGATGCCCGTCGCGGCTCAGGATGCCGAAGCTCCGACCCGTGAGGACCTTCAACGGATTCTGCCGACGAAGCTGCCCTATTCTCCGGCGGCCAATCGCACCTTTCCTACCCGCCCGCTGTTTGGCGACACGCATCTGCACACCGCCGTCTCGCTTGATGCCGGAACGGCCGGCGCGCGGCTGATGCCGAATGATGCATACCGTTTCGCCAAGGGCGAGCAGGTCATCGCCTCGTCAGGCCAGCCTGTGAAGCTGTCGCGCCCGCTGGATTTCCTTGTGGTCAGCCGACCACTCGGACAACATGGGATTCTTTCCCAAGCTGTTCTCGGGCGATCCGGCCTTTCTGGCCGATCCGACGGGGCGGCGCTGGTTCGAAATGATGAACGCAGGCAAGGGCATGGAGGCGACGTTCGAGATAATCGGCGCCGTCAGCACCAACAGCTTCCCCCCGGCCCTGTCGATCTCGCCGGATTCGGACATCTTCAAGGGCGTCTGGAACTCGCTCGTCGATTCTGCCGAAGCCCACAATGACCCCGGCCGTTTCACCGCGCTCATCGGATATGAATGGACCTCGCAGGCAGCCTTCAGCATCCACCGCAATGTGATCTACCGCGACGGGGGAGATTTGGCCCGTCAGGTGATGCCCTTCACAGTGTCACCCCCGCTCGGCAGCCTGCTGTACACCGATCTGTGGAAGTGGATGGAAGGCCATGAAAAGACGACGGGCGGCGACATTCTGGTCATTGCGCACAATGGCAACGTGTCGAACGGCCTGATGTTCCCGGTGATCCAGCCGAGAACACAGGGGAAGCGATCTTTGACGCGATGGACCGGCGCGAGGTTTACGCAACCACCGGCACGCGCATAACGGTGCGTCTCTTCGGCGGCTATGGCTTCACGGCCAAGGATGCGACGTCGCGCAATCCGGCGATTATCGGCTATTCCCACGGAGTGCCGATGGGCGGAGAGTTGACACCTGATCCCGAAGGTCGCGCCCCGACTTTCCTTGTCGCGGCCCTTCGCGACCCGATCGGCGCAAACCTTGACCGCTACCAGATCATCAAGGGTTGGGTTGATGCTGACGGGAAGGCGCACGAACAGGTCTACGACGTCGCCTGATCCGGCGACCGGGTGGCTGGGGCCGATGGCAAACTGCCCCCGGTGGGCGATACGGTCGATGTGAAACGCGCGACTTGGACCAACACGATCGGTGCGCCGGAACTGACCGCAACCTGGACCGATCCGGAGTTCGATCCTGCACAGGCTGCCTTCTACTATGGCCGAGTGCTGGAAATCCCGACCCCACGCTGGACGGCCTATGACGCCGCCTATTATGGGACCGAGCCCTTGCCCGGCACCGTGATGAAGCTGCAGGAGCGCGCTTATCCCTCTCCGATCTGGTACAAGCCGGCCGGCTGACCGGGACGCGACGGCTCAAGAGAGCGCGGCCCTTTTTGGCCGCGCTTTTGGTGGACGAGACGCTGGCCGCAGCGATGACCGCGGCAGATTGGGCCGAGATGGGTGCAGTGTCGCAGGCCTATGACAAGGCGCTGCAAGGCCGCGAGACCGCGCGAACGGTGCAGGTGCGGCAGGGCGATGCACTGGTGACGGATGGGCAGTTCTTGGAAAGCAAGGAAGTGCTGGCCGGGTTCATCCTGATCGACGTGGCCGATGCCGATGCGGCGATGGCCGTGGCGCGGGCCATTCCGATGGCGCGGCTTGGCGCGGTTGAGGTGCGGCCGGTGATGACGTTCGAATGAGCGACAGGCCGGTCAACCTTGATGCCGTCAGCCTTGATGCGATCTGGCACCAGCATTCAAGCAAGGTGCTGGCGACGCTTATCCGGCTGTTGCGCGATTTTGATCTGGCCGAAGAGGCGCTGCATGACGCCTTTCTGGCCGCCGCGCGGAAGTGGCCCGAGGAGGGCGTGCCGGTCACCCCCTCGGCTTGGCTGATTTCGACCGGGCGGTTCCGCGCGATCGACCGGATGCGGCAGGATGGCAGGTTGGCCGCGGCACGGGGTGACCCGACGCTGATCTTTCCCGAAGGCCGCGATGAGGAGGAGGCGCTGGCCCTGGAGGACGACCAGTTGCGGCTGATCTTTGCCTGCTGCCACCCTGCCCTCCCGGCGGAAGATCAGGTGGCGCTGACGTTGCGCATGTGGCCGAGGCCGACATGTTGCGCCGGTTGGACCGGCTGCCCGAGGCGCGGCTTGCCTACGCCCGCGCGCCGGAGCGGTGCCGGCTTGAACCGGAACGCAGGCTTTTGCAGCGCAGGATCGCCGAGGTCGGCATTTGAGCGCGGTCGATTGTGACGGCTCTGACGGTCTGTTCAACCCATTGCATGGCGACCGCAGTGACCAAGTTTTCGTATGGTTCGGGGCAACGCAATGCGACGTTTGTTGACGTCTGCCCTTTACCCCACGGCGTCGGTGGCGCTGAGGTCGAAGTGTTCGCCGGGAAAGAACTTCTCCAGACGGACATCGGCCGAACGGGCGTGGCCCTCCATCCCCTCAAGCCGCGAGATGCGGGCTGTGGCGATGGCCAGTTCGCGCGATGCGGCGCGGGTGGCGCGTTGCCATGTGACGGTCTTCATGAACTTGTGGACTGAAAGCCCGCCGGTATAGCGGCCCGCGCCCGAGGTTGGCAGAACGTGGTTCGGACCGGAGCATTTGTCGCCGTAGGCCACGGTGGTCTCTTCGCCAAGGAACAGCGATCCGTAACAGGTGAGCCTTGAGAGCCACCAGTCAAGGTTGGCGGCCTGCACATGCAGGTGTTCGGGGGCGTAGTCGTCCGCGACGGCGGCCATTTCCTCGGCCGAGGAGCAGAGCATCACCTCGGCGCAGTCGGCCCATGCGGCGGCGGCGCTGGCAGAATTCAGGGCCGGCAGTTCGGCGATCATGCCGGGCACGAGCGCCATGACGCTTTCGGCAAGCGCGCGGTCCGTGGTCACCAGCCAGACGGGCGAGTTGTAGCCATGTTCGGCCTGCCCCACCAGATCCCACGCCACAAGGCGCGGGTCGGCGGTATGATCGGCGATCACCATGCTGTCGGTCGGTCCGGCGAACATGTCGATGCCGACCTGCCCGTAAAGGATGCGCTTGGCTTCGGCGACATACTGGTTGCCGGGGCCGACGAGGATGTCGGCCTTGGGCAGACCGAACAGGCCGTTGGCCATTGCCGCGACGCCCTGCACGCCCCCAAGGTTCAGGATCACGTCCGCACCGCAGGTATCCATCGCGAACAGGATCGCGGGCGGGATGCCACTACCGGGCCGGGGCGGCGAACAGGCGGTGATCATCGGCACGCCCGCGACCTTTGCGGTGGTGATCGTCATGATGGCCGAGGCGATGTGGCTGTAGCGCCCGCCCGGAACGTAGCAGCCAGCCGAGGCGACGGGGATCTGGCGCTGGCCGGCCATCAGGCCTGGCAGGATCTCGATCTCGCAATCCGTGATGGTGGCGCGCTGGGCTTCGGCAAAGCGGCGGATGTTGCGGTGGGCAAAGCGGATGTCGGCCTTCAGCTTTTCCGGCACGAGGGCGGCGGCTTCGGCTCGCACCTCGGGCGTGACGATGATGTCGCCCTGCCATTTGTCCAGATCGCGGGCGAAGCGGATGGCGGCGGAATCGCCGTCACGCTCGATCTCGGCGAGCATGGTTTCGACGGCAGCGCGCACGTCGGTTTGCCCCGTCTCGGCGCTGCGGGTGGATTTCTTCAGGTAAATCATGGTCATGAACTCACATACGGCCCTTCCAGGGCACCAGGCGGCGTTCCAGGAAACGCATCAACAGGTCGAAGGCAAAGGCGATGGTGGCGATCACGAAGATCCCCATGATCACGACCGAGGTCTGCAGGAATTGGCTGGCCGACAGCACCATGTAGCCAAGGCCACTTGTTGCCGCGACCATCTCGGCGGCGACGAGGGTGGTCCAGCCAAAGCCGATACCCACCCGCATAGCCGTCAGGATTTCGGGCATGGCCGAGGGCATGATCACGTGCCGCATCACCTGCCACCGTGTCGCCCCGAAGGAATATGCCGCGTGGATCTGCTCGATGGCGGCCGATTTCACGCCGGACCGTGCGCCAAGCACCACGGGCGCGAAGACCGACAAGAAGATCAAAAGCACCTTCGACGTTTCGCCGATACCGAACCAGATGATCATAAGCGGCAAGTAGGCCAAGGGCGGGATCGGGCGGTAGAACTCGATCGGCGGGTCGAAGATGCCGCGGATCATCGGGCTCATCCCCATTGCCAGACCCAAGGGAAGGCCGATCACGCAGGCAAGGATGAACGCCCCGAACACGCGCATGGTCGAGATCATGATGTGATCGAGGAACGAGGTGTTGGTAAAGCCCTCGCGCCAGATCTGGCCGAACTTCGCCAGCACCAGCTGCGGCGAAGGCACGAAGAGTGGCTTCACGAGGCCCAGCGTGGTGACCAGCCACCAGACGAACAGCATGAATGTGACCGAGGCGACCGACAGCCAGAACGTGTTGCCCTGACCGGGCACACCGTAGATTTCGCCGGGTTTGGTCGGGCGGGCGCGGGCCAGACGGGCGAAAAGGCCTAGGGCTTTGGGGGGCGGGGCCTTCGGGAGCGGGGTCACGGTCATTCGACGGCCTCCTCGTCGGCGAAGATGATGTTCAGCACCTTTTCACGCAGGGCGATGAACTCGGGCGAGGCCTTGACCTGCCGCGCGGGCGCGCCGGACTGGAACTGGCACGAAAAGGGCAGATCGAAGACATTGGTGATACGGCCCGGACGGGGCGACATCACAATGAGCTTGGTGCCCATGAACAGCGCCTCTTCGACGCTGTGGGTGATGAAGAAGACCGACTTTCCGGTCTTGCCCCAGATATTCAGGATCAGCTCTTGCGCCTTTTCCCGGGTCAGCGCGTCCAGCGCACCGAGGGGCTCGTCCATCAAGAGGATCTTGGGGTCGCAGGTCAACGCACGCGCGATCCCAACACGCTGCTGCATCCCGCCCGACAGTTTGTAGACCGGAGATTTCTGGAAACCGTCAAGGCCGAGGAGGCCGATGTATTCATTTGCGGTCCGGTAGCGGTCTGCCTTCGCGACGCCTTGAATCTGCAGGCCGAAGGCCACGTTGTCCAGAACGTTCAGCCAGGGCAAGAGCGCGTGTTTTTGAAACACCACCGCGCGGTCCGCCCCCGGCCCCTGCACCGACTGGCCATCGAGTGTCAGCGTGCCGGAACTGGGCGACAGAAAGCCCGCGATCAGGTTCAGAAGCGTGGACTTGCCGCAGCCCGAGGCCCCCAGCGCCACGACGAACTCGCCCTCGGTGATGGCAAGGTTGACCTCGCTTAGTGCCGCAACCGGCGGGCGGCCGTCGGCAGCCGGATAGACGACCGACGCGTGATCGATGTTCAGGCTCAAGCTGCGACCCTTCCGCTGTGAGGGGTCTGCCCGGACCAGACGGGTCCGGGCAGACTTTTTCCTTATTGGGCCGCTGCAGCAGCGGCGTAGGCGGGGTTCACAAAGCCCGTGTAGTCGTCAAGTGCCGCGTCGATCCGGCCTGCCTTCACAAGGAAGTCGGCCGTGGTCTTGATCTTCGGTGCAGCGCCGGCGAGCCATGCTTCGCCGGTCTGCTCGGCCATCGGCAGGAAGGTGAAGCCTTCCAGGATGCCGGGGACCTGGGCCGGATCAGCGCCCGTCGCAGCCGCCAGCGCCTTGACTTCGGCACTGTCGGCCGTCCAGGCCGCCGGATTGGCCAGATACATGCCGTTGACCTTGTCGACCGCCTTCAGGAAGGCCACGACCTTGTCGGTGTTCGCCTCGGCAAAGGCCTTGTTGACCACCCAGCCGTCATAGGTCGGGAAACCCCACTCGGCGGTCTGGTCCGCGCCCACGACCAGCGTGCCGGTCTTGAGGATTTCCGATTGCACCGGCTGCCAGATCCAGGCCGCGTCGATGCTGCCCTGGCCCCAGGCGGCGGCGATGTCATCGGGCTTCATGCCGACGATGTTCACATCCGCCTCGCTCAGGCCTTCGTGCTGCAAGGCACCCATCAGCGAATAATGCGCGGTCGAGCCGATCGGAACCGCCACGGTCTTGCCCTTCAGGTCCGCTACGCTGGCGATCCCGGATTCGTTCCGGGCGATCAGCGATTCCGCTTTGCCGATTACGTCCGAGTAGGCGATCAGCTGGATATCGAGGCCCGAGCTTGCGCCGATGGCGACGGGCGAGGAGCCCAGTTCCGACAGCACCACATCGCCCGAGGCCATGGCTGCGATCACATCGGTTCCGGCGTCGAACTTGCGCCACTCGATCTCCCATCCGGTGGCCTTGGCCAGCTCGTCCGAGGTGGACAGAAGCTGCATCGGCGTCGGGTTGCCGAAATGGCCGATGATGATCTTCTCGGCCATTGCCGAGCCTGCGGTGAGGGCCAGCGCGGCCGCGCCGATCATCAGTCTCTTGAAGGTGGATGTCATGGGGTATTCTCCTTGTTGGGTCGGGGTTTTGGCGCGGCTGCGCCTTTGGGTGGCGATTGCTTCGCCTTGTGTTGGCCTGTGTCACCCTTGGTGGCAAAGGCAATCATGGCGCGGACCAGAAGGTCAAGCGTGTCGAAGCTGACGGCATTGGGGTCGACGGCATCTGCGATCAGGGAAAACTCGGTGCATGCCACCATTTGCACATGCGCGCCGCGTGTGAGCAAGGCGGCACTTTCGGCGCGAAGCGCAGAGCGGGTTGGGGCTGTGACGCCGCCGGCCTTGATTGCCCGGATTATGGCGAGGATGCGGGCGTCGTCGGCGTAGATCGGGCTGACGCCGGTGACGGCGAAGGCAGTGTCGAAAAGCCCGGTCAGGCGCGTGGCGGGCGAGGCGAGGATGCCAAGGGTGCCGCCTTTGGGCACAAGGCTGGCCGCGTGCGCGACGGAAAGTGCCACCATGTCGATGAAGGGGATGGTAACGGCGGCCCGGATCGCCGGGGCGTAGTGGTGGGCGGTGTTGCAGGGCATTGCCAGCGCGTCGGCGCCCGCCTCTTGCAGGCGCCGCGCCATTTGGGCCAGCACCGGGCCGGGGTCTTCGCCGGTGCCCTCGATCAGGTGGCGGATGCGCGATGGCACCTGCGGGTTTTGGTCGACGATCAGGGGAACATGGTCGGCATCATCCCTGGCGGGAGTGGCGGCGATGACCTTCTGCATCAGAAGCACCGTCGCCTCTGGCCCCATGCCGCCGAGGATGCCGATACGCTTCATCCCGCGCCCCCTGTCCGGGACTGGTGCTGCCTGGCAAAGCGGGCGGCGGGCGGGAGGCGCATGGCTATTCGGCGGCCTCTCGCGCTGTGTCGGCAAAGACCGCATCGTAACCGAAAAGCGCCGCCGAGCCGCCGGTGTGAAGGAACACGACGCGCTCGCCCTTCTTGAAATTGCCCTTGCGGCAATAGTCGATCAGGCCAGCAGCACCCTTACCGGAATAGACCGGGTCAAGAAGGATGCCTTCAAGTTCGGCAAACATGCGGATCGCTTCCAGCGTGTCGGCGCGCGGAACGCCGTAGCCCGCGCCGACATAGTTGGTGTCCGCGACGACGTCCTCGCGCTTCACGACGCCGGGGCAGCCCAGCTTTTCAGCGGTGCGAACGGCGAGGTTGAACACGTTTTCCTCTTGCTTGGCCTTTGGCGCGCGGACGCCGAAGCCCAAAAGCGGGATGCCCGCGTTGATCGCCTTCAGCCCGACGATCAGGCCCGCCTGGGTGCCCGCAGATCCGGTGGCGGTAACGAGGTGGTCGATCACGAGGCCACGGTCGTTGGCCTGTCCCACCAGTTCAAAGGCGCAGTTCACATAGCCCAGCGCGCCGGTCGGGTTCGATCCACCGCCCGGAATGACATAGACCTTGCGCCCCCCTGCCCGCATGGTTTCGGCCACGGCATCCATCTCGGCCTGCATGTCGACTCCGCCGGGGCGCTTTTCGGTGGTGGCGCCGTGGAGGTGATCCAGCAGCACGTTGCCGTTTTCGTTGTAGTTGTGGTTGTTCGAACCGGTGCGATCTTCCAGCAGGATGTGGCAGGCCATGCCCAGCTTGGCCGAAAAGGCGGCGGTCTGGCGGGCGTGGTTCGACTGGGTGGCGCCTTGGGTCATCACCATGTCGGCGCCCATCGCCTGCGCTTCGGCCATGAGGAATTCCAGCTTGCGGGTCTTGTTGCCGCCAGTCGACAGCCCGGTGCAATCATCGCGCTTGATCCAGATTTCCGGCCCGCCAAGTTCGCGGCTGAGACGGTCAAGCCGTTCCAGCGGGGTGGGCAGATGTGCCAGAAAGACACGGGGAAAACGGGCGAGATGCATTGTGTGACCTTATCATAACCTTCGCATATCGACCGTTGCAGCACTGTTGTTCGTTTGCAAATGCGAATTTCTCCACCTATCATGCAGAAGTTGCATATTAGGGGGTGGCGATGCGGCTGGAGTGGCTGGAAGACATTCTAGCGGTTGCCGAAACTGGATCGTTTCAGGAAGCGGCGGAGCGGCGGCGACTGACGCAATCGGCATTTTCGCGGCGCGTGCAGCACATTGAGGAGCAGATCGGGGTCGAACTCTTTGACCGCAGCCGCAAGCCGGTGCAGCTTTTGCCAACGACAGCCGAACAGCGCGACCAGATCGCCAAGCTGGCGAACGACCTGCGCCAGCTGGTGGCCGATCTGCGGCGCGGCGCGCGGATGGCGTCGAACCGGATTGCGATTGCCAGCCAGCACGCGCTGACCACCTCGCTGACGCCACTGATCCTGAAGCAGATCGACGCGCGGTTGCACGATACCTATGTGCGCCTGCGGTCGGCCAATCTGGACGAATGTTTTGCGCTTTTGCTGTCGCGGCAGGTTGATATCGCCATCGTCTACCGCCTGCCGGGCGAGGATCACCCGATCAGCGACCGCTTCGTGGAAACGGCCACAATCGGCAGCGACCGGCTGGTGCCGGTGTTCGACGCCTCGGCCACGGACGGCCTGAACGCGCGGTTCGCGGCAGGTGAATTGCCCTACATCGCCTTTCCAAGCGAGGTGTTCCTTGGGCAGGTGCTGGAGCGGCTGATCCTGCCAAAGGTGCGCAACCTGTCGCGCCCGATTCCCAAGGCTGAAACCGCGCTGACGCTGGCCGCGCTGGAGTTGGCGGTGGTTGGTGTGGGGGTGGCGTGGGTGCCATATTCGCTGGCCCGGCCCCGGATCGCCGATGGCACGCTGGCCGATCTTTCGGTGTCTCTGCCGACCTACGAGCTTGAGGTAACGGCCGTGCGGCTGTTCGGCAGCCCGTGGCCGGTGGCCAATTCGGTCTGGTCCGAGATCGTCGCATCGTCCGGACAGGAGCATGGCGCGCCTGCGCCTGACTGACCCGTGCCGCGCGGTCAGCGGGGGGCAAGGATGTGCGCGATGGCCGACAGGATGATGCCGTTGGTGTTGATGTCGGTGTAATCACGCATCGGGGCAAGCGTATCGGCGTAAACGCCCACCGAAAAGCCGTGGTCCGGAAGCCGCGCGTTTTCACGTACGATGGAGAGCAGGCGCATGTTGTAGGGGTGCGGGTGGACCGCCTGCCAAAGATACGCGGCCTTGGCACTGATGATCTCGCTTGCGTTCGGAACGGCGGTGTCGTCGTCAGCCGGGGGAACGATGGTTTCGACCACCCAGGCATCGCGGCCTTCGCGGTCCAGTCGCAGGCCCGAGTAGACGAACCAAGGGGCGCGGTCGATCGGCGCCTCGGATACGCATCGCAACTGGCCGGTCGTCTCGAACCAGCCAAGCTGCGCGTCGAATAGCGCGTCAAGAACCACCTGCGTCGGCCCGTCGATGCCCAGTTCGATGGCATGAAGCGCAAAGGGCTCGGTCGAGATCGCACCAAGCGCTGCGGCCCGGTAAAGGACGGTGATCTCGCTTTCCGGGCTATCGTCATCCCAGGTCTGGATCGGCATGACCGTCTGACCAAGGAAGGCAAAGCCCGGCACGACGTAATCGGTGCACTGCGATTGCGAGGTGTCCTGCCACCGGCCAAAGCGGTTGGTGAAGTGCCAGCCGGTGCGCACGGCAAGATCAAGCGTCCAGTCCTTGAGCGTCTTTTGCAGCGCGGCCTGGTCAGCCAGACCCAGAGACACCGCGCGGCCCAGCGCAATGCCCAGACGCCCGGCATCGCAGCTGTCAAAGCCCGCAACCGTGGTTCGCAGCGATTGCGCGGAAAAGTTCGAGGGCGGCAGCAGCCCGCCATCCAGCCGGTCGGTGGGAATGCTGGCCACCGCCTTGGCGATGGCCGCTGCGGCATCGGCGCGGTCGATCAGGCGCAGGTCGGTGGCGGCGATCAGGGCGTTGATCTGCGAGGCCACGTCCCACAGTGTGATCTCGCTGTTCACCCGGCCGCCCGATGCGGTGGAGACGGTCCCCGCGGCAAGGCCGGTGTCGGCAAAGGTGTAGCGTTCGAAATAGCGCCAGGCGAGGGCGGCATCCTCCATCAGGCGGGCGCGTTCGGCGGCATCGGGTTGGAAGGCCACCACCGGGTCGATCTGGCGGCGGCGGCGCAAGGACCAGTAGCGGCGGATCATCGGGTCGCTTGCCATCACCCGGTCGCGCAGCGCGGTCACGTCATGCAGCCGGATGTAGCCACGGCTTTGCGCGTCATCCAGCCGGCGCAGTAGGCGCGCCCGCAGCGGCGGGCTTGCGACATCGGCTGGCAGCACCCTGACGACACGGTCGGACTCGTCCAGCGTCAGGCGGTCGAGGCGGGTGGCGACCTTGGCGTCGAGCGTACCGAAATGCATCCTCAGATCGGGACCAAGGCCGTTCACCTCGGCCGCGCCGATGACCACGGTTGCGGCCGCTTCAGGGCCGGGTGTCACGGACAGGGTCACGAGGCAATCGGCCAGCGGGGCGGCATCTGGCGCGGTCGTCTGCGCGCATTCGCCCGGTGCGGCGGCTGCGGTCAGGCGGGTGAACGGCAGGCTGCGATCCGACAGTGCCTGAGCGAAGGCGTCGATGTGGCCGTCGGCGTCGGGCTGGTCAAGCAACAGCGCAAGGTCGCGGGGAACCGGGGTACCACCCAGCAGGAAGTAATCGCGGGCAAGGCTGGCGTGCAACCCAAGCCGCCTTAGCGCGGCGACGATGCTGTTGACCCCCGCTTCGGCGCGCGCGGCAAGATCGGCGCTGTCCAGATCTGCACCGCGCAACAGCGAGATGTGCAACACCACGATGCGTGGATCGGCGGGCAGCCCGTCCAGCGCCGCATCAAGCGCCGGATCGAAAAGATCGACCAGCAGCCCGCCGGTGATGGTCATCTGGTCGCGCCCGTCAAGGATGACAGCGGCCGGTTCGCTGTTCTGGGGGCAGATGATGCGCACCCGGAACCCGACAGACCGATAGGCGCTGAGGTCGGTTCGCGGGTTGGCCGCATACTCAAAATAAGTGGCGTTTGGCAGATAGGCGGAAGGAACTGATTCGGTTGCCTGAAGGTTCACCTCGGCATGTTTGAACTCGTTGGCCGCTCGCAGATGCCAATATCTCTGCTCAAGGGTGAGTGGTGCCGCAATTGATACAACCTCAAGTAGTTCTGGGACGATGGATTCAGAAACAGGCAGTTTCTTCATGCTACCAGGGGTTCTGGAACCGTTCATATAATGCGACGATACAAGAATTGTGGGTTCAGTATTGCTGTGGAAATGTTCAAGGACTTTTGAAATGTTGTCAGGTTTCCACGTTGCGGGGATGTCCTGCAGCACGAGGAAAGCCACTCCCGGAACCGATGCAGACAGTTTCAACCCTGGGATGAGGGCAAGCGCGGTTGTGGTCAGGAAGAGGCGTCTCGTGCAGTCCATGACGGTGGGCGGCTCCTGTCTTGGCCCGGTTGACCCCGGTCGTGGCAAGCATGACGCGTTCGGCGCGTCGGACCGGAGTGTCGGCCCGTGACGAACATCATTCCATTCGGACCTGCGCGCAATGCGAACGTCAAGAAGGTCTTCGCCACGACGTCGCGCCGGCGCGGAAACATCGCGCGCGTTATTCTTGTTGCGGTTGTGGTGGTGCTTTTCCTTGCGGTGATGGACATGGCGTTCCGGCTGCTGGCGCTGCCCAACGCCGGCCCACCGGTCGCGCTGCAGGCTGGGCAGTTCGATCCCGCCGCCCAAGCGGTTCTTTACACGCTGCAGGATGGGCCGCGCGACAGTTGCGCCGGCGTGGATCCCGGCCCCACCAGCGTGGCGGCCTATCTTCCGGCGGACGACCGAACCGCGCGGACCGCACTTCTGGCGCATTGCGCCGACGTTGACCGGGTGTTTCTGGAATCGCTGGCATTCGGTGTCGAGGCTGGCGCGGTGATTGCGATGGCGTCTGACGAATGGACCGAAAGCCTGGCCACGATCGGCCGCCCGGTCTTTGTGATGCTGACCGCCGGGTTCGTCGCTCCGGATGGCGGCAAGCGCCCGGTCGGGATCCCCACTGCTGCGCGCAAGCGGCTGCTGCAGGACCTGTCGCGCCAATGGCCTTCGGGGGCCGGGCTGTGCCTTGACCTGTCGGGCAACCCCGATGTGCTGGCAGAGGATGTGACGGCGCTGTTGTCGGACCTGCGCCCGATGGCCGCGGCGCGGGGCGGAGAGTTGTGTGTTGCGGGCAGCGTCGATGCGAAGTTCCTGCGCAACCCTGGCGTGATAGCGGCGGCGGATGTGGTGCTGGCCAAGGGATTCCGCGCGCCGGGGCGTCTGCCACTGCCGCTTGCGCCGCAGCCGTGGTTCGAGGCGGCGGTGACACCCCTGTTGCAAGCGGTGCCGGCGGACAAGCTGGTGGTGGCGCTTGGGACGTTCGGGGTGCAGACCGATGCGGCAACCGGTCGGGCCGAGGATGTCGCCTACGCAACCGCGCTGGCGCGCACCCGGGCGGCCGAAGGTAGCGTCACGGTTGACCGCGATGCGCTGAATGCCGAACTGGCATTTTCAGACGCCGATGGCCGCTCTGCCCGGATAACGCTGCTGGACGGGCTGTCTTTTGCCAACCAGATGACCGCCCTCGCGCCCGATACCGCGCTGGCGCTGTGGCCCATCGGTTCCGAAGACCCGGCGGTCTGGTCGCTGATTGCCGGCGACGACGTGCAGGCCGCGCTGACCCGTCCGATCACGCTTGACCGGCAGGTGCTGTTGTCGGGAACCGGGCCTGTGGCGCTGCAGGTTGAAGAAGCGGCTGTCGGACGGCGCGATGTGACGATTGATCCGCAAAGCCGCCGGGTGGTCGAACAGGCCTACCGCGCCCTGCCCTCGCCGCATGTGCTGACGCGGTTTGACGGTGGCGTCGGGGACGCGGTTCTGATCGCCTTTGACGGGCTGCCACCGATCGACAACCTGTCGGACGTGCTGCTGGAACTGGCGCGTCACGGCGTGCGCGCGACCTTTGCGGTGACCGCGTCCGAGGTTGTAGCCAACCCCGATGTGGTTCGGAGGCTGATCGTCGCCGGACATGCCGTGGCGCTGGCCGATGTCGGTGATCTTGCGGGAAACGGGCTTTACGCCGCCATGTCGCGGTTCCGCGACCGCGCCGCGACGATGGCGCTGGCCGGCGAAACCGATTGGCGCGCGGTGCTGGCCGAAACCTGGGGCAAGGGGGCCATCATGCCCACCTCGACCGAAGAGTTCGCCACGCTGGTCGCGCTACAAAAGCAAGGCCGGCTGCGGTTGCCCGAGGGTGAGCGGGTGCCATCCAACCCCGACCAGGCGGCAGAATTTGCAGAACGGCTGGTCAGCACGGTGTTTCTGGAAGGCTCGCAACTGGTGCGCTTCGACCTTTCGCGGCCGGAATTGCAGACCACGCTTTCGACGCTGCCGGTGATCCTTGAGGCGTTCGAGACGGCGGGGGCAAGCTTCATTGCTCCCGACGATCTTGCGCGGCCCGCTGGCGGTGTGGCGATGTATGAGGCGCGCGATCTGGCGACGCTGCGCGACCGGATCTATGTTTGGTCACTGCTGAAGGCGGACCGGATCGTGGCGGCGGCATTCCTGATGCTGCTGCTGGTTGCGATCGTCCGGTCGAGCGTGTTTCTGGTGTTGGCGCATCTGCGCCGCCCGCGCGACACGATCGACCCGACCTGGGTGCCCGGCGTGACGGTCATCATCCCGGCCTTCAACGAAGGCAAGGTCATCGCCAATTGCATCCAGTCGATCTTTTCCAACGATTACCCCGATGTCCGGATCATTGTGGTCGACGACGGGTCGCAGGACGACACCGCCGCTGTGGTGGCCGCGATGGCCGCCAAGGACCGGCGGATCTGGCTGGTGCGGCAGGACAATGCGGGCAAATGGGCGGCGGCAAACACCGCGCTGCGCTATGTGATGACGCGGTTCTTCATTGTGGTGGACGCGGATTCGTCGATCGGAAGCGACGCGATCCGCTGGCTGGTGCAACCCTTTGCCGAACCGAACGTCGGTGCCGTGTCGGGCATCGTCGAGGTGGGAAATGCGCGCAACTGGCTGACATGGTGTCAGAATCTGGAATATCTGGTCAGCCAGAACATACACCGCCGCGCCTATGAGACGTTTGACGGGATCTTTGTCGTGCCGGGTGCCATCGGCGCGTGGCGCACCGATGCGGTGATCGCGGCTGGCCTCTTTTCGGGCGAAACGATCACCGAGGACGCCGATCTTACGCTGGCCGTCCACCGCGCTGGCTACCGGATCGTCATGGCCGAACGGGCGCGCGCCTTTACCGAAGCGCCAGAGCAGCTTGCGCCCTTCATGTCGCAGCGGTTGCGCTGGTCGCTTGGCATGTTGCAAGCGTCGTGGAAGCATCGCATGGCCATTCGCGAAGGTCATCCGGTCGGCTACATCTCGATCCTTGATGCGGTCTGGTTCAGCGTGCTGACGACGCTTCTGTCGCCGCTGGTGGACCTGATCGTGCTGGTGTTGCTGGGGATGGCCGCATCGCGGTTGATGATGGGACAGCCGGTGCTGACCGAGGGTGCGGTCGTGTTCTTTGCCGGCTACCTTGGGCTGGCCGTGCTTGACCTTCTGAACACGCTTGCGACCTTCCGGTTCGAGCGGCGGTTCGACCTGAGGCTTTTGTTGCTGACCCCGCTTCTGAATCTGGGCTACCGGCAGCTTTTGTATGTGGCGACCGTGCGCGCGACGTGGCGGGCGATCACCGGGCGGCTGACCGCGTGGAACAAGCTGGAGCGGACAGGCGCGCTGAACCGCCCCGCCGGGACCACAGTCTCGACGCTTGGCCAGCATGTGACGGTGCGGACCTAAAGCCATGCAGGCTGAAAGTTATCGGCCAGACATCGACGGATTGCGTGCTCTGGCAGTGCTGCCGGTGATCTTCTACCACCTGTCGTCCGGGCTGGTTCCGGGCGGGTATCTGGGTGTGGACGTGTTCTTCGTCATCTCGGGATACCTGATCGCCGGCATCCTGCTGTCCGACCTTGGCCAGAGCCGGTTCAGCCTGCTGCGGTTTTACGAACGGCGGGCGCGGCGGATATTGCCGGCGCTGTTCGTGGTGATCGCGGCCTGCGTCCTGCCGGCGGCGGCCTTCATGCTGCCGGGCCAGCATGCCGATTTCGGGGTCGCCGTGCTGGCGGCGCTCGGGTTCGTGTCGAACCTGCATTACTATTCCTCCACCGGCTATTTCATGGCCTCGGCCGAGGTGAAGCCGCTCTTGCACACCTGGTCGCTGGCTGTGGAGGAGCAGTTCTACCTGCTGTTCCCGCTGCTGCTGTTCGCCGCCTGGCGTTGGGCGCGCGGCGCCTTGCCGGTGGTGATCGGCGTCGTCGGGTTGGCCAGCCTTGGAACGGCGGTCTGGCAGTTGCAGCGCGACCCGGCTGCCGCGTTCTACCTGCTGCCAAGCCGGGCGTGGGAGCTGATGGCCGGCGCGATGGTCGCGGTGGTGGCGCGGGCGCCATCGCGGCTTCAAGCCGAGGTGGCGGGGTTGGCGGGGCTAGCGCTGATCGGGGCAAGCTACGCCTTTCCCGATGCGCTGACGGTCTTCGGGCTGGCCGCACTGGCGCCGGTTCTGGGCGCTTCGCTGTTCATCTGGTCGGGCGGCGGCACGGTTGCGGCGCGATTGGCATCTTCATCCCCGCTGCGCCGGATCGGGCTGATCAGCTTCAGCGCCTATCTCTGGCACTGGCCGCTTCTGGCGTTCTGGCGGCTGCGCGGCGGGGGCGATGTGACGCTCTCCAGCGGGCTGATGATGCTGGTTGCAACGCTGGCGCTGGCCACGCTGACCTATCAGTTCGTGGAACGACCGTTCCGCGACCGGTCGGCCAAGGCGCGGTTCCCGAACCGGGCGCTGGTGCCGTTTCTGGGCTCGGCCGCGCTGTGCCTGACGCTGTTTGGCGTGATGCCGCTGTTACCCGGCGCGGGCGGCGGGTCGCGCGAGGCTGCGGCAATCGAAGCCAAGCTTGCGACAAACTACGGGCTTGGCCAGGTCTGCGAGACGGCCTTCACCCTTGATCCGACCTGCCGCACTTCGGACAAGCCGGAGACGTTGCTGTGGGGCGACAGCTACGCCATGCACCTTGCCCCCGCGATCCTCGGTTCGGGCGGTTGGGGAGGGTTGATACAGATGACGAAGTCAAGCTGCGCGCCAGTCCTTGGCCTGTCGATCGCGCCGGTGGATTACGAGGCAGACTGGTACAAGGGCTGCCTGCGCTTCAACGAAGAGGTGTTTGCCTGGCTTGCCGGTGCGCCCAGCATCCAGGTCGTGGTGCTGTCGTCGAACCTGCGGATCATTGCCAACGACCTCAGACGCCCGGACGGAACCGTGGTGCCGATCGCCGAAGCCGAGGCGGCAGCCCGGGTCGCGCTACTGGAGACGGTTGACCGCATCCGCGCGCTTGGCAAGGAGGTGGTGATGGTGTCGCCAACCCCCGCCACGGGCGAGGACATCGGCCAGTGTCTGGCCGCCGCGCTGCTGGCCGACGGTCCCGAAAACGCCTGCGATTTCCCGCTGTCGAAGACACCCGAAATCAACCAGAAGGCGATCCGCTTTCTGCGCAACCTGCAAGGCACGATTCCGCTGATCGATCTGAGCGCGCTGATCTGCCCGGCGGGAATCTGCCAGACGCGGCATGGCGACGTGTTCGTCTACCGGGACCCGGGGCATCTGTCGATCGAGGGGTCGGAATGGCTGGGCCGCACCTACCGATTCGACCGCTTGATTCGCCAGACCGCCGCAGGCGAGACAGTCGAGATCAATTAGAGGCGAGCTTGCGCGGGCCGAACGGCACTTCGTAACCGTTGAGTTTGCGGATGTAGGTGCTGATCGGCGTGCCGTAGGGATCGCGCAAATCGTTGCGACCATCCGACTTGACGTAGGCCGCCAGCGATTCAGCGCCCAGCAGGTGGGCCGCGGCCAACATGCCAGACGGCGTCAGCGGCTCACCCCCGACTTCGCTCCAGGCGTAGCGGTCGACCTTGTGAAGTTCGATGTAACTCCACATAACTCCTAGCCATTCTTCCATTGCCTTGTCCTGCGCGCGTTCGCTGGCAAGGAACTGCTTGGCGGATTTGATCCCGTGTTTTCCGGTCCAGCCGCCGCCGTAGTCGTTGTCGTAGGCATCGCCGTCATACCGCACAAAGCCAAGATCGGTCAGCGCAGCTTCGCCGAACTGGTAGGCGCCGAGGAAATTGAGGCTGTTCACCGACTGATAGTCGCCGCCGGATTCCATCATCTTCAACACGACTATGAACGCTGCCAGGGTCTTCATCTGCATTCCCTTGTGGGGGCGGTCAGGATTGGGGGGAGTCAGATGAAGGGACTAGTCGGGCATCTGACCCACAACAAGCGAACCGCGGTCGAACGTGCGGATAATTGCTGGCCGGGATTGTCGATACTTTGACGCGACTGTGGCCGGATAAAGGCGACTGCGGGAAAGTCGGGGCACAACCCCTGCGTGTGGTGAAATGATCGCGCGGCAAGGCCGCTGATTGTTGCCGAACCGACCTCCAATGAAGGCCATGCAGTTTCGGGTGACAGGCGAAGCGAACAGTGGCACAAAGCCCGGAATGCGGCGCTGGACGGTGGGGGACGGAATGGGCGAACAGCATCGCAACCTTGCGAGAAAACTTGTCACGGCGTTGCAGCGCAAGGACGGCGACCGCGACAAACGCCCGGTCCACACCTTTGGCACCGGGGCATCGGGCCATTTCGAACCCTCGCCCGTCGCGGCAAATTTCTGCGATGCCGAACATTTCCGGGTTCGCACCAACACCACGATCCGGTTCTCGAACGGGTCGGGATCAGGGGTGCGGCGCGACGGCTGGTCGGACGTTCGCGGCATGGCCACGCGTTTCCACCTGAGCGACAACAAGGCCACCGACCTGATCGGCATGACCTTGCCGGTTTTCTTCACTCCGGACGGAGAAAGCTTCCTGAAATTTGCCGTTGAGGCGCGCCCAAAGCCCGTCCAGCGGGAGACCCCGTGGCAGAAGTTTCGCGACATGCTGCGGCTGACCCCGCCGGCCCCCGACCCCTACGCGGGCGAGACGATCAGCCCCGACGCGGGCGCGATCGCCTTTGCCCACCAGCACGACTATGCAAGGGCCGGGGTGTTTCAGGCCGCCACCATCGGCGCGCCGACAAGCTATTTGCGGGCCGCCTACCACGCGGTGCACAGCTTTGTGGCGACGGGCGCGGACGGCGTGCAGCGCTGGGTGCGGTTCAGCTGGCAGCCGGTCAGCGGCGTGCTGACCACCGATCCCGAAAAAGACCCCGTGGTCGACGACTATCTGCAAAAGGAATTGGCGCAGCGGCTTCGCAAGGGCCCCGCGCTCTTTTCCCTGATGATGCAGATCGGCGAGGTGGGCGATGATTTCAACGACCCGACCCGCGCCTGGCCACCGCACCGGATGCGGATCATGATGGGAACGCTTTATGTGGAAACGATACTCGACGACACCACGACCGAGAAGCTGAGCTTCAACCCCCACCTGCTGACCAAGGGCATCGCGCCCTCGGAGGATCAGGTGCTGTGGGTGCGCAAAAGCGCCTACGAGGTTTCCAGCGGTCGGCGGCGCGGCACGCCCTGCCCTTTCCACGGAGAGCCGTGATGCAGCGCAAGGCGGGATGGCTGGACAAATTCGTCGACAGCTTGCCAAGCCAGGGCTGGTTCCAGTTCCTGTCGCGGCATCTGGTGGTGCCTTACTGGATCTGGCGCGATCCCAAGCCGAGGCTGCCGGGCGGGCCGCGCCCATCGGTGCAGCCAAGCGAAAGCGTGCAGCGCATGATGAACCTGATCATGCCGCTGAAAGACCCCTCGCCCATCGGCAGGGCGCGGGCTGCGCTGGCGATCTCGCAGAACGTGGACGAAATCTTTGCCGGGCTCGACAATGTGGGAACGGTGCACACGGCGCGGTTCCTGCTGCTTGATGGTAACATCTGCATGTTGTCGGTCTATGACGGCGATTTCAGCAACTACATCCGGGATTTCATCGCCACCATCGGCAGCGTGTTCGACGCAGTGATGAAAGAGGTGGAGGGCGGCGACAAGATGGTGCCGACGACCGATCACATCGAGGAATTCATTGATTGGGTCGCCAGGCACGACCTGTTTCAGGCGCCGGATTTCCCGACCGATCTGTTTCACCTGCAGGACGCGGCCAAAGGTATCGCGCCCGGCAGCGTGCCGCACGATCTGCGTCTGCTGCCGCGCGAATTGATCCTGCAGCTGCACAGCAACCCCAACATCTCGCTTGGCGGGGGCTATCGTGCCTACCCCGGGTATTCCGCCGCGCAGGTGCGCCAGAAATTCGGAGTGGGCTGGTGAAACAGATTGAACACAGCCAGTTGCAGGGCAACATCCTGCGGGGCTATCGGATGGACCATGTCCGGCACATGTTCCTGCAGGTCACCAAGCCTGCCGCGGCGCGGGAATTTCTAGGCGTGGCGGCGAACGGCGGCAACGCCGATGTCCCTGCGATCATGGTGGACCAGCCGCATCACACGAAATGGCCCGAGGGCAAGAAGCCGCGCTTTTGCTTCAACATCGGCGTGACCTTTACCGGCTTGAAGGCCTTGGGCGTTGCAGACCGCGACCTTGCAACCTTTCCGACCGAGTTCAGGGATGGAATGGCGGCGCGCGCGACCAAGCTGGGCGATTTCGGCGAAAGCGCGCCGCAGAACTGGTCGGCGCCATTTGATCAGCCCGACCTGATCCATGTCATCGCGTCGATCTATGCCAACGATCCAGTGGCGCTGGACGAGGTGGACGCACAGGTCCGCCGCGCCTTTGACGTGAAGGGGCAGCGTGATGGTTACGCGCTGCCAGAGGACAAGGTGTATTTCGGCTACCGCGACAGCATCTCGCAGCCGAAGTTCACCCATGTGAAAGGTGAGGTGGAGCCGGTTGACCCCTACGGCACGGTGCTGTTGGGCGAACCGACGCGGCTTGAAGGACTGGATTTCCGCATCCCCTCGCCCACGGTGCTGGGTCATCACGGAACGTTCAATGCCTTCCGGGTGCTGCGCCAGCATGTCACGGCCTTCGAAGACTATCTCGACAAGGCAGCGACCGAGCTGATGGCCCATCCCGACAGCGCGCTTTTGTTGCCGATGGATGCCCAGTTCGGCATCGGGATCGAGCCGCTGGACCGGCACGGGATGTTGCGCGAGGTTGTGGCGGCCCAGATGTGCGGTCGGTGGCGCAACGGCGTGCCTTACGGCAGTTCGCCCGACGGGATGCCGGACACCGAAGGCCTGTCGCTGACCGAATTCGACTACACCCGGCAATCGCGCTGCCCGGCGGGGTCGCATCTGCGGCGAACCAACCCAAGGGGCGCCCCGATCGTCCAGCGGATCGCCAACTACACGCGGCGGCTGGTGCGCCGGGGCATGTCCTATGGACCGATCACCAACGCGGGCGACAGCGAGCCGGAGGTCGGACTTCTGGGCAATTTCATCGGCGCAAGCCTTGGCGCACAGTTCGAGGCGGTGATGTGCGACTGGCTGAACCTTGGCCTGCAAGACCCCGACATAACCGGAGCGAACGACCCGCTGATCGGCGCTAATACCCCTGAAACCAGCTGGTTCGACCTGACGCTCAGTAACGGTGGCACGATCCGCTTGAGGGGCTTTCCGCGCTTTGTCTCGACGCGGGGCGGGGTTTACGCCTTCCTGCCAAGCATGCCGGCGATCCGCTACCTTGCAGGGCTGAAGCCGTAAGGCAGGGCTTCAGGCGGCAGTCAGCTCGTTCAGCGCAAGGTCGATGCGCGTGGCCATCGTCGACCGTCCTGCGGGCGCGACAAGGCGCTGCGCCTCGGTCAGATGGGCAATGGCCTTGGCCTTCTGCTTCTTGGCCTTGTGCAGCATTCCAAGGATGAGTTCGGTGCGGGCATAGTAATGACCATCGGCATCGAAATGCGGGTGGGCGCGGACCTGTTCGACCAGTTGCATGATCTTTTTCGGTCCGAACAGGATCACCTTGGTCAGCGCGCCGATGTTGCGCAACAAGACGGCGGGCGAGGCGCCGCCCTGCCCTGACAGGATGCCAAGATAGACTTCGCACAGGAACAGCCGGTTCCAGTTGGCCGAGGTCTGTGCGCCTTCGCTTTCGCGCCGCTTGATGACGGCCTCCATGTGGGCCAGCCCCTCGCCGATGCGGCCCTCCATCGCAAGTGCGACGCCCAGCATGATTTCCGGGCCGCCGCCGAACATCGTCCAGCCGTTTGTGGCGCAGGTGTCCAGAAAGCGCCGAACTTCGGCGGCCGCGCCCGGCTTGCCCAAAGGCACAAGCGAGGCGTGGCGGGACGCGGCGGCGATGGCGGTTTCAAATTCCACCCGCGAGACCTTCAGCGCCTGCTCTGACATGGCCAGCGCGGTCTCGTAGTCGTCGGTGCAAAGCGCGGTCAGCGCCTTCATCGCGGTGCCGTAGCCCAACGACCTGGCGTCGTTCTGGCGCAGACCGACTTCCATCATCCGGTCAGCAGCCTCGTTCGCTTCCAGCACCCGGCCCCGGCAGATCTTGTCCCAGCCAAGATGCGCCCCGAAGTAGTTTTGCAGGTAGGCATCGTCGATTTCGGCCAGCAGCTTTTCCGCCTCGACCCGGCGCGCGTCGAATTCGGCGTTGGTGAAGGGCTTGCAATAGCACGACAGGGCGATTTCGCTGACGATCGCATAGGCCCGCGACACCGGATCGCCAAGCCGGGCGGCCATGTCCGACAGTTCCTGCCGCACGTCGATGGCCGCCAGATATTTCGCATCGCAGATCAGGCAGGCGACCAGATGGTGCAGGAACAGCGCGTGGTGCAGGCTGTCGCCCTGACGCCGGAAGAACGGGCGCACCTTGGCGGCCAGTTCTTCCATCGCTTTCGCCCTGAGCGACAGGTTCGAACAAAGCGCGTAGTCGGCAAGGAAGGCCGCCAGCCGGGTTTCCGTTACGCAGGACGGGTCGCGTTCATAAAGCGCGAAGGCTGCAGCAAAGTAGCGGTCGGCTTCGCCAAGCGAGAACATGCCAAGGCTTTTGCTGCCGGCCATCGCGGCATAGGTGAACGCCTGATCGGCGCGGTTGGTCTGGGCGTAATGGTAGGCCAGTGCTTCGGCGGTTTCGGTCAAGCGGTTGTGGTTGCGCGCTTCAAGCGCCTCGGCGATGGCGAGGTGAAGCTCTGCCCGGCGGTCGGACAGCAGGCTTTGATAGACGGAATCGCGCAACAACACGTGGCGGAAGGCATAGTCCGACGAATCCGCCTCGCGGTAGATGATGTCGTTGTCTTGCAGGCGGTGAAGTGCTGCGCCGGTCTCGTCCGGCTGGCCTGCAACGCTGGCCAGAAGGCCGGGGTCAAAGCGCCGGCCAATCGCGGCGGCGGCCTGCAACAGCAAGCGGTCCTGCCGGGCAAGCCGGTCGACCCTTGCCGACAACAGGTTGCGCATGCTGGCGGGCAGACCGCTTTCGCCGCGGGCCGCATCGAATTTAACCTGGCCCTTGTCGATGTGCAGGGCGCCGTTCTGCAAAAGGAAGCTCAACACTTCCTCGCCGAACAGCGGGTTGCCGCCGGCGCGTTCGGTCACCTGACGGACCAGCGCATCGGGTAGCGTATCGACACCAAGCCGGGTCTGCATCAGGTTGCGGATATCGGTTTCGCCCAGCGGCTTCAGTGCCAGCGTGATGACTGCGGGATCACCCTCCCACGACGGGCGGTATTCGGGCCGTCTGGTGTGGATCACCATCAGGTTCGGCTGGTCGCCGCCTTCGATAAGCTTGCGCAGCAGGTCTTCCGACGCGCCATCGATCCAGTGCGCATCCTCGATCAGCAACAGCACGCGCCGCGTCTTGCAGATGGCGCGCAGCAAGGCTGGCAGAAGGTCACGGGTGCGCAGGCCGATCAACACCCCGTCAAGCCCGTCAAGCGTACCTTCCGGGGGCTTCAGGCCCAAAAGGTTCAACAAAAGCCCATGGTTTTCCGGCGTCGACAGCCCGGTTCCCTGCAACCCTGTGTCCAGCTTGCGGGCGATGGTTTCGGGCTCGTCCTCGCTGCGCAGGCCAAAGGAACTGCGCAAAACCTCAAGAAACGGCAGGAACGGGGTTTGCTGACCATCGGCGATGCACGACCCTGCCAGAACCAGCGGGCGGTCGGAATCGGCCTCTGCGCGGTGGCGGGTTTCGAACACCAGACGGGTCTTGCCAAGGCCGGGCTCGGCCACGATGTCAATGACCGCCATCGCCTGCCGTGACCGGTTCAGCGCGTCGATAAGCGAGGCAAGCTCGGCATCCCGCCCGACCAGCGGGCTAAGCCCGCGCGCAAGCGATGCGTCAAAGCGGGTGGCGCCTTCGCGCACCGACAAAAGCCGCCACAGCTTTTGCGGGCGGCTGACGCCTTTCAGTTCGCGCTCGCCGTCAAAAGCAAGGTCGGCCAGCCATTCGACCAGCCGCCGCGTCGCATCGCAGACAAGGCAGCCCCCCGGCGGGGCCAGCGCCTGAATCCGGGACGCCAGATTGACGACGTTGCCGACAGCAGTTTGTTGCGACGCCTCGCCTTCGACGCTGGCGATCACGGCAGTCCCCGAACTGACGCCGACGCGCATCACCGGGCGCACGCCGAATTCGGCATCGAAGCGGGCCGCTTCGGCCTTGAACAGCTCGTCGATTGTCAGCGCCGCGCGGCACGCCCGCAGAGCCGCATCTTCCTGCCGTTCGGAGAAGCCGAACACGGCCATCACGCTGTCGCCGGCAAAGCTGCGGACCGCGCCGCCATGCAGGCGGATTGCCTCGGCCAGCTTCTCGTAGACCAGCCGCGTGAAGGGCAACGCCTTGTCTTCGCCCAGACGTTCAAGGATGGATGTGTAGCCAACCATGTCGGTGAAAAGCACCGACAGTTGCCGTCTTTCGCCCGACTGCGTGGCAGAAGAAAACGCCGACGTCCCATTCATCATGATGGGTGCATACAACAGTCCAATTCTTAACGCTATCGTGATCGCCTGATTTTCAGCCTATCCGAACGGTCAAGTTATCTGCTGGCCGCGACCGCACCTTCAGGCGCTGAAGGCCGGGCGCAGGCCGGGGCGGTCCGATCTGCCCTTGTAGATCGTGCCGGTGCAGGAGGCGGTGATCCAGACATCGCACATGTCAGGCCCACCGAAGCACAGGTTCGTTGTCATCAAGTCCGGGATGGCTACGAATTCGGTGGTTCCCGGAACCGGGTCACCAGCTACACCCTCAGGGGTGAAGATGGTGATTCCGCTGTTGACCAGGGTTCCGATGCAGACCCGGCCTGACGCATCCACCTTCAGGCTGTCGACCCATTGCAGGCCGGGCAGCGTCAGCACGACCCGGCCCGGAACATGCGGCAACATGCCGGGCTTCAGCTTGCCCAGATCCTCCATCGTCTTGATGTCCGGCGGTGGCTGCACCTTTCCGGGGCCATCCAGATCAAAGGCGTAAAGCCTGCCAAAGACCGTGTCCGAGACATAGAGGATGTCTTCTTTGGGAGACAGGCCAACGCCGTTCGCGGTGGCAATAGTCGCAACCTTGGTGATCGAGGATCCGTCGATCAGGGCGTAGTAAAGCCCGCCCTTCTGGATGCTGTCGGGTGACTGGATGCCCGAGTCGGTGAACCAGAAACCTTTGGCGCTGCTGTCGAAAACGATATCGTCGGGGGTCAGCAGGGGTTGGCCATCGCAATGGGTGTAAAGCGTGGTCACTTCGTGGGTGTTCAGATCAACGCGCTGGATCATGCCATGACCCATGTATTGCTTGCTGGGGAACGGGCTCAATGACGTCAGCGGACCTTTGGTCAGGTCGGGAAACCCGATGAAGTCGTAGATGTGACCGTTGTTGCAGACATAGGCCGCACCGTCAGGTCCGATGGCAAGGCCGTTCGGTCCGCCCGGAATATTCACCAGCAACGCGACCTTGTTATCCGCATCCAGGCTGTAAAGCCCCTGTTTCTGGATGTCGAGAAACAGTGCCGAACCACCCGTTCTGGCCACCGGAGCTTCGATAAACCCAAGGCCGGTTGCGACTGGTTTCAGGTCAGTTATCACGGGTCTGCTCCTTGGCTGTGGCGGGCGTTGGTGCGGCTGGGATGAACTGTCCGCTTCGTTACCCTATCCAGCTTCCCCCTGCCCGGTCAAACGCCGAAGCCGGGGCAGCGCGCCCACTATGATTGCAGCGCAGGGTTGTTGCTGTTCCGTGCGGAACAGCGGGCGGCTGCGGCAAGGTCTAGCGATCCTTCAGGAAGGCCGCCGCGCAAGGTTGCCTTGGGAAAGGTCAAGCGAGATGCATCACGACGGGGCGGTTACCGGCAGGCTTGGCGCGGCGCTGATCATTCTGGCGGCGGGGCTGTGGGCGACGGTCGGCGTGTCGGTCAAGTTGGTGCCGGATGCCGACAACCTGCCGCCCGAGATGCTGGGCCTTGTGCGCACGCTGTTCGCCGGGCCGCTGATCCTGTGCTTTTGCGCGCTGACAGGGCTTGGCGTCCTTGCCGGCGCAAGGTCGGTCGGGCCGCAGCGTCTGGTTCAGTTTGCGCTGGCGGGGCTGGTGTTCCAGATCTGCCTCTTCCGGTCGTTCGAGGCGCTGGGCGTGACGCTGACCGTTGCGCTGACGGTGTGCCTGCCACCGCTGATCGCGACGCTGCGCGCACAGATGCGCGGCACGCGGACCGGCCCCGCCTCGGCTGCGGCGTTGATACTGGCCTTGCTGGGGTTGGGATTGTGTTCCGCCGGGCAATTGGCCGACAGCGGCGACACGCGCAGTGCCACCGGGCTTGGGCTGGCGCTGACGGCCTCGGTTGCCTTTGTCTGGATGACGGATGTGGCGCGCACTATGGCGCAGATCATCAAGCCGATCACGGTCGCGGGTCTGGGCCTTACGGCGACGGGCGTGCTGTTCTGCGTGGCTGTGCCGTTTCTGGTGACCGACCCGATGACGGTCATCACGCAGGCGGCGGGCAGTTGGCAGGTATCGGGCGTGGTTGTCTATCTGGCCGTGGTGCCGACGGCGCTGGCCTACATCTGCTACTGCACGGGAATCGCGCGCTGCCGGTCAACGGCGGTCGGCCTGACCGCCTCGATGATCGAACCTGCGATTGCGGCCCTGTTCGCGGTGCTTTTGCTGGGCGAACATCTGACGCCCAACGAAATTGCCGGTTGCCTGATGATGGCGGCGGCGATGGTGATCCTTGTGCTGTCGGAAAGCCGGATGGCCAGCCAAACGGCACCTCGCCGCTGGCCGGTTGGCACATCGAAGCCTGCGTACCCGTAGGTCAGATGCCCCATAGGACAGACTGTTTGCCGCCCAGCTTGGAATTGCCAAGGTCGCCGTAGCCTTCGACAAAGGCGCGCAGATCTTCGTCATCAAACAGCGAAAGGTAGGCCTCGGCCCAAGCCAGTTCAAAGGCGCGCAACTTTTCGCTGCCGTCGAAGTAGGATTGTTCGTGTCCGGCAATCCGTTCGACCAGTCCTGGATCATCGAAGGCCGCGACGACGAAATCGACCGTGCGATGAATGGCGCCGTCGCAGGCATCGAACAGGTCGGGCTTGGCGTCGCGCAGCAACGCGGCCGTCACCACCAGCGGCGTCACTGCATGCAACTGGTAATGCAGGGCAAGGTCGCGGCGGGCCATTTCCAGGGGCAGGCTGCCATCCGGCGCGGCCTGACAGGCGACAAGGCGGACCGAGGCGTCGGCCCAGTCGATCATCGCCGGATCGTCAAGCGTCAGGCCGACACGCGCAACCGCCAGCCCCGCCCAGGCGCGCAGGTTGTTGCGGCTGGCGTTCTTTGGCGCGTCGGTATCGAAATAGGCCATCGTGGCGCGGGCCCGCTCCGCCAGCCAACCTTCGACCTGCTCGGTGTCATCGGAGGCCGAGAGAAACGGCCGCACCTGCGCATAGGCAAAGGCCAGCCCGGCCACCCGCGACGGCACCGAAAGCTGCGCATTCATGGTGGCAAGCTCGCTCAGCGCCCCGGCCTCGGCCCAAGATTGCAGGCCGGCCAGAACGCAATCCGACGCAAGACTTCGCTCATCGGGGCTGGAGACGGCCGTGTTGGCGGCCACGGCAAGATCATTGATGAAATCGTCAACGGGCTTCAGCTGCTTGTTCACCTCGTCGTTCGACGCCTCGTCAAATTCGGACCGGCTGTCGTCTTCGGCGGCGTAGCGGCTGCCGTGATCAAGCCTGACCACCGGGGCGGGTGCCGCCTCGCAAGTAAAGGCGTCGGTATCGCCGGTTTCGGCGCTGGCGGTCGTGGCGGCCATTAGCAAGGCCGCCAGCATTAAGGGCAATCGCTGGGTCATCAGTTGGTTTCTCCCTCTGCGGTGAACATCTTCACCATGTCGATCGCGGTCGGATCGCCAGCCTCGGCTGCCCGCCGCAGCCAGATGCGGGCGTTTTCAACCGAAATCGGCACCCCCACGCCCAACGAATAGGATTGCGCCAGCATCACCATCGCCGGCACATCGCCCGCCTCCGAGGCACGCAGCAGCCACGCGGTCGAGGTTTCGATCTCGTCGCGGGTCTGGGCGGCGGCGCGCAGGCGGCTGGCATGTTCGCGCATCGCCGCCGGGTTGCCGGCCTTTGCCGCCTCGGCATAAAGCCGGTCGAGATCAAGCCTGGCCTCAACGGCGGCGCGCAGTTTCGGTTCCTTGCGCGAGATTTCGTCCAGCACCCCGGCGATCTGCCGGGTATCGCTTCGCGCCACCAGATCGACGTAAAGCGACACGATCTTGGCCTGATCATAATCGGGCCGGGTCTTGTCGCTGTAGATGCGCAGCAGACGCTGCACCGCCGTTCGGCTTCCCAGCGCATGGGCCTTGCGGTAGAACGCCAGTGCGATCTTTTCGGACTCGGCGTTGGGCAAGGTTGTGCGGTAGGCGTCGGCCAGTTCCACCGTCTGCCACGGATCGTCGGCGGCAAGTTCGGTCGCAATCCGCAGCCAGCGGCGCGCTTCGTCGATATCCCCGGTCGCGGCCATTGCGGACGCGAAGGCGACGGTTTCGGGAAAGTCGCATTTCATCGCGGAAATCGCGCGGGCGCGGTAGGCCTTTTGCGCAGCCTCGTCGGGCAGGAACCGCATGGCCAGCATCAGGGCAGGGAAATCGCCGCGCGCGTCGATGGCCCGGGCGAAAGCTGCGTAAACGGCCCGCGCATCAGGGTATTTGACCGGATCGGCCAAAGGCAGCAGCCCCAGCGCCTCGCCATCTCCCGCCTCGGCAAGGGGCACCAGCAGCGCCAGCGCTTCGGCCTGCGCCGCGGCGTCCGGTGCGCCCTCCAACAACGCCTTGGCCAGTTTCAGGCCGGCGCGGTCTTCGCCTGCCGCCGCCGCCTTGCGAAACACCTCCAACGCGGCGGTGCGTTCCGCCGTGGTCTGCGCCCGGTCAAGCGCAAGCGAGGCGCGGGCGGTATCGACGTTCGGGAAACGCTCGGCATAGGCGGCCCAGAAGGTGCGCTCGGATTCTGGCGCGTCGCTGCGTTCAAGCACAGCAAGCAGGCCCGCCAGCGGCGTCGCACGCCCATAAAGGGCCTGCGTCTGCAGCGCCGCCATTTCAAGCGGATCGGGGTTGTCCGAAAGTTCGGCAAGCGCCATGTCGGTCAGGGCAAGCGAGGTGGAGCCGATCGCGGCCTCGGTCGCGGCCCAGTAGGCGGATTCTTCCAGGTGCGGCGCATTGGGTGCCTTGCACATGAAGGCGGCCTGCAGATCGGTGGTCGGCCCGACCTCGCCCAGGTTCGTCACGGCGTGGATCATCTGGTCGACGGCGGCGTAGAATTCGGTTTCGCTTTCGGCGGCGCCAAGGTTCATCTGCGCCAGCATGATGATCGCTGCGGGATCATCCAACTCAGCGCCACGTTCCAACAGCGCGCGGGCTTCGGCCTGCCCCGCCCAGCGCCCCTTTTCCTCCAGAACATGCAAGGCCTGCTTGCCGAACACCCAAGGCGGCGCGACATCCAGCGCCTGAAGCCGGTCCAGCGTGTCAAGAAAGGCGGGTTTCAGATCGGGGCGGTCCGCAACCCTGGCTTCCAGAAAACCGGACAGCCGGATCAATGCCGCGCGGTCGCCTTCGGCGGCGGCGGCCTCGTACAGCGACTGCGCACGCTCAAGGTCCATTGGCACCAGCGCGCCCGCCTCGTAAACCCGGCCCAGCGCCACTTGCGCGTAAGGTAGGTTGCCGTTGGCGGCCTTGGTCAGGTAGGTCAGCAGGACATCGTTGTCCTTGGTCACAAGTTCGGATTGCAGGTGGTATTCTGCCACCCGCCACGCGGCGATGGGGTCGCCCAGATCGGCGGCAAAGCGGTACCAGCGCACAGCCAGATCATGATCAACCGCCACCACCTCACCGCTGGAAAATTCGCGGGCGATGCGGGCGATGCGGTCGCAGATCAGCGGGTCCATCTGGCCCACCAGCGAGCCGAACGCCATTGTCACCGCGAGATCGGGGCTGATGTCCCAGCCTTCGGGCGCCTGCCCCGCCACTGCCAGTTTCGACAGCGTCAGAAGCGCATCGGCGTTGCCGCCATAGCCCGCCGACATCAGAAGCTCTGCCCCACGGGCCGCGTCGCGGTCGATGCCGATGCCTTCGGTCAGGAAACCGGCCAAGGCGTTCAACATGCGGGGCGAATTGGCTTCGCCTCGGTCCAGCAGTTGCTGCACAAGGCCCGACGCCTTGAGGTCCTGCAACCGACCCAGCGCGATCATCTGTTCGATCCGCGCAAGGATCACGTGGTCGGCACTGAAACTGGGTGACACGCCAGGCATCAGGTCGATCACGCGCTGGATCGTGGGGTCCCATCTTGCGGGGTCCAGTTCGGCCAGACGGCGGATGTCACGGTTGATCAGTTCTACCGGCCTGTCGGGCAGCGACCTGCCGTCCCACGCGCTCCATTCCGCGATGATCTGGGCGTCGGACGGACGGGCGGCGCACACTGGCGTCACCTCCATTTCCGGCGGCGCGAAATCCAGCGGCAGCGTCTGCGCACCCAGCACTGCCGGAAACAGGAGGAGGACTGCCGCGCTGAGGCCGATTGCTGATCTGGGCTTAGTCATTGGTCCACCTTTCCGGGGGTCGTCTGTCGGGTTCGTCGGGTCCGGCATCAGTTGACGTAGAGGTTTTCGGTGCTGAACGCGCTGTAGGTGCCGTTGCTGCCGCTGAACACGACAGTCACGCCCGCACGCCTGCGCATCTGCACGCCCGGCAGGGTGGCAAGCACGGTGTCGCCATCGCGCACCTCGAAGTCGAGCGTCATCGGCGCGCGCAAGGTGACCTGCCTCGAGGTGTTCGGCGCGATGTCATCCAGCGCCACCGCACCGACCGAAGGCGCGAACAGATCGACCGACTGCAGGTCCGACAGGTTGTAGAACACAAGATCGGCCTGCGCCGGGCTGTTGGTGATCTCGTCCTTGACGGCTTGCAGCGTTCCGTCGCTGGCCGCAAGGAAGGTGTAGAACGAGGCCGGCGGAATGTCGGCCTCGGCGGTCAGATCGCCCACCGCTGCCGACACTTTTCCAGCCGGGATCGTCACATAGGGCGACACCCCGCCCTCGATGCTGTCGAACGTGGTTTCGGCAACGACCGCCACCGTTTCGCCCGGCGCGATGATGCGCACGAACGAGGCGTTCGGATCGCCGGGGTCTTCGTAAAGCGCGCCGTCCTGGGCGAAGGCTGGCGTGGCTACAGCCATTGCGCAGGCAACAAAGCGGGGGGCAAGAAACCGGAGGGTGCGGGTCATCGGTAGTCCTTTAACGTCGAAGAGGAAGTGCAGAGGGTCAGCGTCGTGGCCTCGCTGACCGGACGGTCGAAGGTCACGGTCAGCTCTGTCAGATCGGGGTGCCAGACGCTGGCCAAGGGTTTGAAAAAGCGGCCGGACGCAAGCATCCGGTCGCTACGCTGGACGGTGGCATTACGGGTGATCCCGGTGGCAGATTTCAGGGTGAACAACGCCTCGCGCGGGCCGTCCGTTCCGAGATCGGCGAAGATCACGTCCTTTGGACCCAGCTTCAGCCCAGCCAGATCGGCGGAAACGCTGTTCGGGCCACTGACCGTCACGGGCAGCTTGGTGGTGCAGGTCTGGCCCGCAGCCGCCACCAGTTCATCCATCGGATCGGGGCCAAACTGCGCGAGGTTGTTGTAGATCGGGTTTTCCCAGATCAGGAACCGCGGCCGGTTTTCGGCAAAATCGCGCGAGGTCAGGTACGATGTCATGCCGCCGAACTGGTTGCCGCCGGTCACGGCGTAGTTGACCACGTCAAGCCCGGTGTATTCCGACAGAAAGCCCGCAAAGTTGCCCAAGGGACTGTCCGAAAACGACGTGCCGACCAGCACGATCTGCGCGGCCTCGTCGTCGCCGGCGAAGATGTCGGCGACGTCTTCGTCCGGGCTGGCAACCAGTTCGGTCCGGTGCGCCACCGCCTCGACGCGCGGCAACTCGTCGACGCAGAAGGCCTGCAAGGTGCGGCGCATGGTCGAAAAGGCGGCGGTCTTTTCCAGCTCGACCGTTCGATATTCCGATTTCGGCAGGTCGGCATAAGACGGCTGCGCCTTGATCGTCTCGGCGATGGCCGCCGCGGCAAGCCGGGCGCCTTCGGAGGTCCAGTGAAAGTCGGCCTGAAAGAAGGCCGGTTTGTCAGGCGAGGCTCCTGCCAACGCCGACAGGATGTTGGGTGCCAGCACGCCGCTGGCCGACAGGCGCCCGACGATATCCTGATAGACCAGCTTCGCGGTGTCGCGGTCAAAGGCGTAATCGTCAGCCTCGGGCGGCAGGTAATCCGGCATGGCCTGGCTTTTGGTCGGCACGGTGACGTAGATCAGCGTCGTCCCCCCCGAAGCCAGCGCATCGGACAACGCGGCCATCTGGGCAACCACAGGGTCTTCCATCGGGTGGCGCATCCTCAGATCGGCAAGCACGCGGTAGAACACGCCGTCCTTCCCCTCGATCGAGGGAAGTGCCGACGCGGTATCAAGCTTGCTGCAGCGAAACGTCGACGGGTCTGCGATTGCGGGTGCGGCAAGACAGGCCGCAGCAAGCAAAGGGGCGGCGAACAGAGTTGGTTTCATTGGGTAGCCTCGCTTTCCGGGTCGGGCTTGGCGTCAAGCAGACGCAACAGGTTCTCGGCGGTGACGCGCACCGACAGATCATCGCTTTCAGATGCCAGCGTCAGCGCCGACCGGGCGCCGACATGCCCCGCCTCTGCATCGCCGGGGTCTTTCATCAGCGCGACGCCAAGCTGCAGCATGGCCTTTGGGTTGCCGCCGCCAGACGCCATCGTCAGGAAATACTGCGCCTGCGCCAGATCGCGGCCGAAGGGCACGCCGTCGGCATACATCTGACCCAGCAGCGTCGCCGCCTCGGCATTGCCGCCAAGCGCCTGCACCGTCATGGCATTCAGCGCGTTCTTCAGGCGCGACGGGCTGTAACCCGCGCCTTCTTCGCGCAGAAGCCGCGCCAGCGGTCGCACGGCAAAGCTGCGGCCAGTGTAGGCGGCGATGCCGTAGTAATGCGCGGCACCCCCGGTCGGGTCGGGCTTGCCCGATTCCTGCAGCATCTTGGCATAGCGATAGGCCGCCAGCCCATCGCCCGCATCGGCCAGCGCGCGCAACTCGGACGGGCCGATGTAGCCGCCGCCAACCATCTTGCGGCGCGCCGCGCGCAGGGCTGCGGTCGGCAGGTCATTTGTGCGCTTCACCCGGTTATCAAAGACGAAATCGGCGCGGAGCAGCAGGTCGGTCGATGCCGGTTGCCAGCCGGTGCGGATCGGTGCTGCCGCCGCGGCAACGCCAAGCCAGATCAGCGCCAGCGCAAGGGAAACGGACTTATCCATCGGAATTCTCCCCGCTGGACAACCCGGCAACGGTCGGCGCTGACACGGGGTCGGCGGGCCACATCGCCGGATCGGTCAGATAGCGCACCGGAATTTCCCAGATCAAAACCGAGGCGGGGTTGGCCGCCGCCGCGTCACTGGCAAGGTAGTCCTGCATCGGGCGCAGGGGCCCAAGGCCGTTTTCGGCCATGCTGACCACGTCGCGCCGCAAGGTCCGCATCAGCGCATCGGCAAAGCCCCAGTTCGGGTTCGCGCTGTAACTGGTGCCGACCAGCACGATGTCGGGGCCGCCGGCGCCGAAGATGTCGGCCTGCGCGCCGGTTTGCGCCTGTTCCGTAAGGGTGACGGTTTCGGGCGCAAGGCCAACCGCAGCCGCCCTGTCGGGGGTGGTGACGAACTTGACCAGATCGCCGCTTAGCGTCACCGGCTTGGCCTCGGTCCGGTCAAAGGCCAGATCGCCGGGTTCGATGATGCCTGCCGCAGCCACCGCTTCGGCGACCCGTTCGGCGCCTTCAGGTGTCCAGTGTGTGTCGGTGGCAAGGAAAGTTTCGGTGTCGGCTTCCAGCAACGGTTTTCGCGCGTCGACGACCGCGATGCCGCGTTTCGAAAGGCTGGTCCGGAAGTCTGCGTAAAGCCCGGCCAAGGCGTCGCCCAGCGCCGGATCGGGGCTTTTGTCGCGGTAGATGTCAACCTTTGCAGGCAGCGGCACCACGACCAGCCGCGTGCCAACCGCTGCAAGGTCGTTCTGCACGTCCTGCACCGTGGCAACGATGCGCGCCACCTCGCCCGTCGTGGGCAGCGCGCGGGCCTCTTCGGCGGTGAACAGCCAGCCGTCCGCACCGACCAGCGCCCCCTGCCGCGCCTCGCCCAGCAGGGTGAAACGCGCCGCACCGATAGCCCCAAGGGCGAGGTCCATGTGCGGCAGCTGCTTCTTGTAGGCCCGGTCGAAATCGGCCGTCAGCCCACCCGACAAAAGCCCGCTTTCCGGCAGGTCGATATCCGGCCCGCCCTTCGACAGCATCCCGACGTTGGCGATGACGCCATAGCCGAAAAAAAGCACGGGAACGGCAAGCCGGACGGTTTTGAGGACATTCGACATCTGCCCCTCCTAGAACTGGAAATAAAGGAAAGGAGAGAAGCTCTGCTCGGCCAGCTTCATGATCGACGCGACGCCCATTGCGATGACCAGAACCGACGGCACGGCCGCGTTCATCATGGTCAGGGCACCGGCGGGTGTCGGGTGCAGCCGGGTCGCGGCAACACGGTTCAGCCACGGCTCGCAGGCGGCCACGGTGACGCCAAGCAGCAGGAACAGCAGGCTTTCCTTGGTGATCGCCAGCGCGATGTCGGGCGAAGGGCTTAACCCGTTCAGCCCGAGCATCCCGCCATAAACCTCGAACGCCTCGGTGACGTTGGCGGCACGGAACATCACCCAGCCGATCAGCACGGCCAGAAGCGTCGAGATCAGGCCCGCAACGTCGGCGGCCTTTGCCCTGCCGGTCGCCCGTTCATAGGCAAGCCAGCCGCCATGCCACAGCCCCCACAGCACGAACGTCCAGTTCGCCCCATGCCACAACCCGCCCAAAAGCATCACCAGCATCAGGTTGACGTAGGTGCGCGCGTTGCCTTTCCGGTTGCCACCAAGCGGAATGTACAGGTAATCGCGCAGCCACACCGACAGGCTGATGTGCCAGCGCCGCCAGAACTCGGTGATCGAGCGGCTGATGTAGGGCATGTCGAAGTTCGGCCGGAAGTGAAAGCCGATCATCAGGCCAAGCCCGATCGCCATGTCACTGTAGCCCGAAAAGTCGAAGTAAAGCTGGATCATGTAGGCCACCGACCCCAGCCACGACAGGGTCAGCGACGGATCGGGCGTCTCGAACGCCAGATTGGCCAGCGGCGCGACGGTATCGGCCAGCAAGACCTTCTTCGCCAGACCGATGGCAAAGATCGTGGTACCCTGCAGGAACAGGTCGACCGAATGAACGCGGTAGGCGAACTGGCCGGTCAGATCCTTGAAGCGCAGGATCGGCCCTGCTACCAGCTGCGGAAACAGCGCGATGAACGCGGCAAAATCGAAGAACCGCGCGGTGGCAACGGCGTCCTTGCGGTAGACATCGACAAGATAGCTGACCGCATGGAACACGTAGAACGAAATGCCGATCGGCAGTATCAGGCGCCAATGGACGCCAAGCTCGTCCGGCGTGGTGCCCCAGAGCATCGCGAAACTGTCGATGAAGAAATTGAGGTACTTGAACACCGCCAGCACGCCAAGGCAGCCCAGCAGGCCGATGACCAGATAGGCCTTGGCCGCGCGCGCAGTGGTGGCCGCGCCGATCCTGCGGCCGAAGATGTAAGTCCAGACCGTGGTCAGGAACAGCAACCCAAGGAAGTCCAGCCGCCACCAGCCGTAGAAGATGTACGACCCGAGCAGGATCACCACCGACCGAAAGCGGAACGGCGTCAGATAGTAGACCGCAAGGAACAGCGGCAGGTAGAGAAACAGAAAAGTTTCCGACGAAAAGACCATCAGCCGTCTCCTTCCAAAGCGCCGCAGGGTGGGGTGGTGGCCGGAACCGGCACGGGCGCACCGCCCTGGCGGCTTTGCAGCCAGCCGACGGTCAGGTGCGACAGGTCGCCGGCAAAGACGCGGGGCATCTGGCCGTCAAGATTGTTGCCCGCAATGGTGGGGCGGCCGGGCGTCGCTCCGCGAAACCCTGCGGCGTTGCCGATCAGCACATTGCCGGTCAGCCCCACCGCAGCGTCGCCGTCCTGATCACGGACCAGAAACCCGGACCCCTCGTTGAACAAGACCGCGTTGTCGCTGACCGATATCCCGCCGGTATCACCCAGCGTCACGCCGCTGCCGTCGTTCAGCGCGATCAGGTTGCCGGTGATGGTCACGCAACTGGCTTGCCGCAGCGCGATGCCGGTGGTCCGGCCGGCGGTGATGGTGTTGCCGGCAACAGTCACGTCGCGGCTGTCCTGGTCGATTGCGATGCCGGTCCGAGCAAGGCCGGACAGACGATTGCCTGACAGGGTCACGCCGCGCGATCCCGCGCTAACGCGGATCCCCTGCCCTTCGGCGCTAGGGCCGATGCGGTTGGCGCGGATGCGGCTTTCAGCGGCGCGTGACAGCAGGATCGCGGTACCCGATGCGCCCGAAATGGCGTTGGCCGCCACGTCGGCCCCGGTGGTGCCGACAAAGGCAAGCGTTCCCACATCCTCAAGCCGACTGGTGGCAACGAACGAGACGGCTTTAGGAACCTGCAGCCCGGTGTTCACGACGCTGACCCCGCCAAAGACCGGCGCGTCACCGAAGCCAAGGTGCTGAAACGAGGCGTCCACCGCCGTCATCCGACCCTGCCCTGCCGTCATCACGAAAGGCCGGAAGCCCGGCTCGGCGGGGTTCGACGCATCGCTGCCGGTGACAGAACCGCCCGCAAGGTCCAGCCAGCCGAAGTTCGCCACGAAACTGCCGTTGGGGCGGTCAAGCGTCAGCCGGTCATCGGCCCCCAGATGCAGACCGGCATCCGACCAGATTGCCAAGGGCCGCGACAGGACCACGGTATCGCCCGACCGCGTGACAAAGTCTTGCGCCGCCGATCCTTTGGCCAGATCGACCAGCTCGTCCAGCGACAGGAACCCGCCGCGCAAAAGGATCACGTCGTGTTCTCGGTCTCCCTGCGCGCGGACCAGCGCCTGATGGTCGCGCGCGCCGGACTGCACCGCGATTTGCGTCAGCAAAAGCCGGATGTCGACCATTTCGATCACCCCCCCGGCCTCTCGGGCAAAGCCCGCCGAGGCTGGGGGGGCCGCGTCTGGCTGCGCCAATGACAGGCCAAGGTCTGTCATGATCCTGCCCGCCGCGCCGGGGCTGCCACCAGACTCGGCCAGCGCCTCGACGCGCGCCTCGATGCGCTGGCGGTCTGCAAAGCTCATCGCCTCGGCGCGCAAGGGCAACGGCGCGCCAAGGGCAATGCAGCACAGAAGGGCCAGCCTGCGATCAGCCATTGGCGACAACCCGCAATGGCGTGGCGGCCATGCGCTCTGGCTGGTCGACCTCGGCTTGCATGGTCGACAAAAGGACGGCCCGCAGGTCGTGGTCGGCGGTGTTGGTCAGGCTGACCTCGGCATCGTTTTCGATGGTCAACATGCTGCCCGGCGAAAGGGTGCGGTCGGCGATGGGCGGGGTGCCAAGACAGTTTGCTTCGCCGACCAGAACCGACAGGAACCGTGTCCCCCGGCCCCGCCCGTTGATCCGCAGCGCCGCACCCGGACGCAGGGTCAGCATGTCCACCTTGTATTCCGCCTCGGACGCCAGCGCCTCGATCCCGCCCCACGAATAGCTGCGATAGGGGTGGCTGTTCACCTCGGCGCGGTTGACGCCTTTCAACTGCTCCACCGCTTGTTTGACGTGCTGGGCATGTTCGCGGTCGGTGACCAGAAGCGCGTCCTTGGTATCGACGACGATCACGTCCTTCATGCCGATCACCACCACCAACCGCCCGTCGCTGCGGATCAGTGAATTGGTGGTGTCCAGTGCCATCACATCGCCATTGGTCACGTTGCCGGCCGCCGTTTTCGGCGCCACGTCGTAGACCGCAGGCCAGGCACCGACATCGTCCCATTTGACATCAAGGCGGGCGAGCGAGACGAGCGGGCTGTTTTCAAACACCGAACGCTCGGTCGGCTCGTTGCGCGCCTCGCGGAAGGCGCCATCGTCAAGGAACAGCCCGCCGGGTGTTGCGTGGCCAAGCTGTACGGCGGCGCTGACGGCGGCATGGGTGGCAGGGTCGAGGCGTCGGAACTCATCACTGATCACATCGGCGCGGAAGAGGCTGATCCCTGACGCCCAATAGGCGGTGCCCTGGTCGATCAGGCGTTGCGCGATATCGACCGGCGGCTTCTCGATGAACCGCGAAACGCTGTGCAGCCCGTCGTGATCGGCGTCCGCGCCGCCGTCGATGATGTAGCCATAGCCGGTTTCCGCATAGCCGGGCGTGATCCCGAACATGATGATCCGGCCCGCAGCAGCGGCAGGCACCATGCGTGCGATCGGGGTGGTCAGATCACCAAAGATCATGTGGTCGGACGGCAGCACCAGAAGCATAGCGTCCGGGTCATCGGCCAGCACGCTCAACGCCGCAGCCAGCACGGCGGGGCCAGTATTGCGGCCGCAGGGTTCGGCAATGATGCGCCCGCCGGACTGGATCTCGACCAGTTGCTGGCTGACCAGATCGGCCTGCCCGGCTGCGGTCACCACGATGGGGCTATGGTAAAGCGGGCCGCGGTGGCGCTGCACGGTGGTCTGGAAATAGGTCGGGCTGCCTTTGCCGTTGACCGGCTGGAACTGCTTTGGCTGTTCGATCCGCGACATCGGCCAGAGGCGCGCGCCCATGCCTCCGCACAACACGAGTGGATAGATCTTCTGCATGGCTCAATTCCTTTGGAAAAATGCGGCAAGGCTGTCGCGCAGCGCGGCAACCCACATGGATGGCGACCCGCCGCCGCGCTGGATGCGGATCTTGACCGGCTGTCCCAAACGGTCGGCACTCAGCGGTGTTTCGGGTTCAAGAAACACCGTCTGGCCGTCACCCACCGACATGCCGGTTGCGGGGCGGCCAAGGTCGGCAGTCGCGGTGCTGCGGCTGCCGTCCGGGAAGGCAAGTTCGATCTGATCCGCGCCGGCCAGATCAAAGGCCATGTCGGACGGGATGGTGGCCGCAACCAGATAGCGGTCGCCCGCTGACGACAGTTGCAGCACCGGTTCGCCGATCAGGACCGTCGACCCTTCGCGCAACCCCTTGGACGTCACCGTGCAGTCGCACGGCATCAGCAGGCTTTGCACGTCGCCCGAAGCCGACTGGATCGCCAGCGCCACCTCGCCCTCGGCGGCCTGCAGGTCCAGAAACACGATCTGTCCGGTGGCGGTGGCGCGCATCACCTCGCCGGTCGACACGACCGCGCCGGGGGTTGGCACCACGCTGACGTAAAGCTTCTGGTAGACCAGCGTCCACGCAATCGCGACCAGCAGGATGGACAAGAGCCCGATCGCCGCCCCGCCGATCATCCGCCGGAACGTGACGCGCGGTCGCGGCGCCGCTGCCGAGGGGCGCTTTGGTGCGGCGGTGCCGGCCACGCCGATGGTCTGGCCAAGGCCGACCAGATCGCCGGCGATGAAGGCATTCAGGATATGGCGCAGCTGCGGCAGGTGCGGCCCGGTCGGCCTGGTAAAAATCAGCTCCACCTCGCCCGAACTGCTGGCCGAAGGCCGCAACGTGGCATCCACATCGAGCGCCACGGAAAACCCGTCGAACTGGAACACCAGCCGCACCAGCCGCGTCGCGTTCAGCATCGCGGGATCCACCAGCCCCAGCACATAGGCCGCCACAAGCGAGATGCCCCTGCCCCGGAAATGCCGCCCGTCAATGACGGCTGTGAACGGCATGTCGACGACAGGGTGGTCGTTTCCGGCGGTCAGCGCGACGGGGGGCCGGCTGGGGTTGGTGACGAGGGCAGTGTCCATGTTTGGGTGCCTTTCCAGCAGCAGGTCAGACCAGACCCGAGATCAGCAACACCCCAAGGGTGAGCCAACCAAGGGTAAGCAGGTGAACGTATGAGGAGACGAAATCGCCGATCCGCGCGGCGGCGGGTCGTGCCGTGGCGGCCGAAGTCTGCCGGGTCCAGCGTTGCCGATCGAGGCGGAACATGACGAAGCTTTTGACCGCCGCGCCCATGATCTGACCAAAGTACAGCAGGAACGGATAGCTGATCGGAAACCCTCCGCCGCGAAACAGCGACAGGGCCACGCAGAACACATAGCGCGTCAGCATCACCCACGCGATGTAGGCGGGCAGGATCGACGGCGTCACCAGAACCGTGGCCAGAAGCACGCTCAGCGGCCCGGCAAGCGTGGTGAACACCGACACCCGCTGATCCATGATCGACCACCAGGTGAAATAGCCGATCCGCGAGGCGGGCAAGGCCAGGGCCCGGCCGTTTGTCCGCATCATGTTGCCGAACCAGCGCACCATCAGCGTGACCGCCGAGGCAAAGAACCCCGGGAGCGGCTGGCGCTCCATCGAGACGGACTGGACGTCGGGCAGATACAGCATCCGGTAGCCGTTCTTCAGCAGCCAGAACCAGGTCGACTTGTCATCGCCGGTCAGGAACTCCACCCGTCCAAGCCGCCAATGATCAAGGTAATCGGCCTGCACCTGACGGATGAAGCCGGGGTCGGTCGCAAGATCGGCGCGAAACACCGAAAGCCGCCCGGTCAGGGTCAGCACCCGCCCGCCAAGCGCCATCGACGACATCATCATCTGGCGCTGGGTGAAGCGCAGCGCGAACCAGTCGCTGAACAGCGGCGTATCTGTGATCTCGGCGACCTCGTCGGTGGTCACGGCACCAACATCGGGGTCGCACAGGAAGGGGGCCGACCGCGCCACGATATCGCGGGGCGCGCAGCTGTCGCCGTCGACAAAGATCACGACGTCGCGCCACGACGGGGCCTGTCGACTGATGATGCGCAGCGCCTTTGCCAGCGCATCGCGCTTGCCGGTTCCCGGCACCTGATCGACGATCAGGCGCACTCCCGACATATCCCTGCGCATGGTAGCAAAGACCGACCGGATCAGCCGCACATCGGCACCATCGACGACCGAGGCGACCACCGTTGCGCCGCCCTTTGATGCTGCGGCGGCGGTAAAGGCCGACTGGTAGACCCGCGTCGTCACGTCGGGGTCGATCTTGTAGCTGGTCACCAGAAAATAGGCGTGCGCCGCCGCCTTGCGCCCTGCATAGGCCGCAGTCGCACGGCGCCGCAGCCGCGGATAGCGAACTGCCTGATACCAGGCGGCCCGTCCGAAATTGACCGCAGCCCAGGCGTAGCGCCACAGGCCGATCACCCCCAGCGCAAGGATCGCGCCCTGCGCATCGTCATGCAGGGTCACGACGTTCAGGCTGCCGATCAGCACCCCCAACGTCGCCAGATATAGGATATGACCCAGCATCTTCGCCTACCAGCAAATGCCCTGATAGGTGCCGGACGAGACCAGCCCCGGCTGCACCCGCGTCAGATCGACCACCGGCTGGTCATGCAGCACGTCGCGCAACGGCCCCAACGCCTCGGCGTAACTGTTGCCGACGACGATTGTATCGGCCACCTCGATCAGCGCGTCGATCGACGGCACCATGCGGTCGCGCAGATCCGGCACCGCATCGTTGCCGCGACCGACACCCTCGGGGTCGTTGGCGTGACCGGTTGCTACGTTCGGGTCATAGACCTGCACGTCATGCCCGCCCGCGATCAGGCGCGAGGCAAGCTCGGCCAAGGGGCTTTCGCGAAGGTCGTCGGTGCCCGGCTTGAAGCTGATCCCGACCAGCCCGACGACATGCCTGCCAGTGCCGCCTTGTGGGCCGGTGTCGGCGACCATGCGTGCGGCCCGGTCGATCTGCGCGTCATTGGCCTTTAAGACCGCGCCCAGAAGCGGCGCCTCGACGTCACGCGACCGCGCCAGTTGTTGCAGCGCGCGCACGTCTTTGGGCAGGCACGATCCGCCAAAGGCAAACCCCGGCCGCATGAAATTGGGCGACATCGCCACCTTGTCATCCGAACACAGCAGCCGCATCACCAACTGCCCGTCCAACCCGCAGGCCTTGGCGATGTTGCCGATCTCGTTGGCAAAGGTCACCTTGACCGCGCGCCATGTGTTCGAGGTGTATTTCACCATCTCGGCGGTGCGCAGGTCGACCTCGTGAACCGCGCAAGGCACATCCTTGTTCAGCGCATTCAACAGCGCAAAGGTCGGCGCATCCAGCGCGCCAAAGACCACCAGACCGGGATTGTCGTAATCCTCGATCGCGGTGCTTTCGCGCAGGAATTCAGGGTAATAGCCCACCCCGAAATCGACCCCCGCCTTCAGACCCGACGCTTCTTCCAGCGCGGGGATGCAGGTGCCTTCCATCGTTCCGGGCACGATGGTCGACCGGATGATGACCGAGTGATAGCTGCCCTTGCGGGAAATCGCGCGGCCGATGATGCCGCAAACCTGCCGCACATGATCCAGCCCGACCGAACCGTCGGGATTGCTGGGCGTTCCGACGCAGACAAGGCTCGCCTCGGTCTTTGCCACCGCATCCTCGGCATCCAGCGTCGCGACCAAAAGCCCGTCCGCCACCGCCCGCTCGATCAGCGCCGGCAGGCCGTTTTCCACGATCGGCGCGCGCCCTTCGTTGATCGTCCTGACGCGCGCGGCCTCGATATCCACCGCAACGACACGGTGCCCGTCACGCGCAAGGCAGGCTGCCGAAACGACGCCGACGTAACCGATGCCAAAGACTGAAATGCTCGTCATGCCAAACTGCTCCATTCTGTTCCATTTCGGACGCCCCTGAAAACGGGACCCGACATTTGCGGATGGCCTTTCGGCGACCCGTTCGAAAAACGTCACACTCGTTGTCAAAAACCCAATGCAGGCCGCGGCATCGGCCGCAGCGCGCCATTGCAAAGATCGCCGGGTCGGCTTTTGCCATCCGTACGATGCGCCAGGCGGTCCATATGCCCGGACCAGTGTCGGGCATTGCAAGTCAAACCATTGGAACAAAGCCCATTTTTCGCATTTGGCGCGAACCGACGGCTTATCCGATCAGTACCGGCAAAAGGTTTCGGCTGAATCTCGCCAATTCGCTTTCTCCAAGCCTTCATTGAAAACGGCGAGGGCAGGGAATTGCACTCAGGGCGCTTCCATCCGCAGGAAAGGACGCCTCGCGTATTTGTTGTGTAAATGCTCACCCGGTCACCTTTTTTTCCGTAGATTAACGGAAGATTAACAGCTCGCTTGCCGTTCACAGGGCGCTCAACCGGTCGTGAGAGCTATTGTTCCCGGATATCCGGAAAGAAACTCGCACCCCGAACCACAGCTGCGCCGCGCCGCGGAGTGCCCGCAAACGCCGGCTTTCTTCGCCCCCAGCACAGGAAAAGATTCCGTTCGTGGAATTTTCGTTCTATCATGGCGACCACACCTTGCCTCTGGACCGCCATGCCAACCGACCATCCCGCCGCCCAAACCGCCGAGCCGACCACCGTGGATGCCTTCCGCGAGCGCCTGATCGCGGTGACCGGGGGGCTGCCAAAGCGGCTGCGGCAATGCGCCGATTATGTCGCGCAAAACCTTGACCGGATCGCGGTCTCGACCGTCGCCGACATCGCGGCGGGGGCCGATGTGCCGCCGTCGGCGGTGATCAGGTTCTGCCAGCTCCTTGGCTTCACAGGCTATTCCGACATGCAGCGGCTGTTCCGCGATGCCTATTCCCCGGCATGGCCCAACTATGCGACGCGGCTGGAAAACCTGAAGTCCGGCCCCAGCGGCGGCCCTAGGGCCCTCGTCGCTGAGTTTATCGAGGCAAGCCGCATGTCCTTGGAAAAGCTGGCGCAATCCCTGGATGATGTCGCGCTGGATCAAGCTGTTGCAACCCTTGCAAGCGCCGGCACAATCCATGTCGCCGGGTTTCGCCGCGCCTATCCGGTGGCGTCCTACCTGGCCTATGTGCTTGCCAAGATGGAGGTGCCGGCCGTACTGCATCACGGGGCGGGGCATCTGGACCAGCGGTTTGCGCTGCGGCCCGGCGACGCGATGCTTGCCATAAGCTTTGCGCCCTATTCCGATGAAACGCTCGCCTTGGCCGAGGCAGCGCGGGCCGGTGGTCTGGCGGTTGTCGGGCTGACCGATACCGCCGCAAGCCCGCTCTCGCGCAGCGCCAGCACCCTGCTGACCGTGACCGAGGTGGATTTCGGGGCGTTCCGGTCCCTGTCTGCGACTATCGCCTTGGCAATATCCCTTGCGGTGGCTGTCGGAACGGCACGGCGCTGAAGAACACTCTTTCCTGATCGGCAAATTTGGAATATTTGTTCCATCAGGATCGACACCCCGAGTCGCGGCTTACAGCAGGACAGCAGATGAAAAGCATTGATGTGGTCACCATCGGCCGATCCTCGGTCGATCTTTACGGCGCGCAGGTCGGCGGCCGGCTTGAAGACATGGGGTCGTTCCAGAAATACATCGGCGGCAGCCCGACCAACATGGCCGCCGGAACCGCCCGCCTCGGCATGCGCTCCGCCCTCATCACCCGCGTTGGCGATGAACACATGGGCCGCTTCATCCGCGAGGAACTGGTGCGCGAAGGCGTCGACGTGCGCGGCGTCAAGACCGACCCCGAGCGTCTGACTGCCCTTGTCCTCCTCGGCATCCGCGATGAAAAGCAGTTCCCGCTGATCTTCTACCGGGAAAACTGCGCCGACATGGCGCTCTGCGAAGATGACATCGACGAAGCCCTGATCGCCGATGCCCGCGCGGTCGTGGCCACCGGCACGCATCTGTCGAACCCACGCACCGAGGCTGCGGTGATGAAGGCGCTGACCCTTGCCCGCAAGCACGGCGCACGCACTGCGCTTGATATCGACTACCGCCCGAACCTCTGGGGTCTGGCGGGGCATGGCGCGGGCGAAAGCCGCTTCATCGAAAGCGCCGCCGTCACCGCGAAACTGCAAGCGACCCTCCACCTCTTCGATCTTATCGTCGGCACCGAGGAAGAGTTTCACATTGCCGGCGGCACCACCGACACGATCGCCGCCCTTCGCGCCGTGCGGTCCGTGTCGAATGCCACCCTCGTCTGCAAGCGCGGCCCGATGGGGGCCGTCGCCTTCACTGGCGCGGTGCCCGACAGCCTTGATGACGGCCAGTCCGGCCCCGGTTTCCCGATCGAGGTGTTCAACGTCCTTGGCGCGGGCGACGGCTTCATGTCCGGCCTGTTGCGCGGCTGGATGGATGACGAACCTTGGCCGACCGCCCTCAAATATGCCAACGCCTGCGGTGCCTTCGCGGTCTCGCGCCACGGCTGCACCCCCGCCTACCCCTCGTGGGAGGAGTTGCAGTTCTTCCTCAAGCGCGGCGTCACCACCCCCGCGCTCCGCCACGACCAACCCCTCGAACAGATTCACTGGTCCACCAACCGCCGTAAGGACTGGACGGAAGTCCGCGCCTTCGCCTTCGACCACCGCAGCCAGCTCGAGGAAATTCCCGGCGCGACACCGGAAAAGATCGCCCACTTCAAGGAGTTGTGCCTTGATGCGACCGAGGTCGTCGCCGCAGGCCAGCCCGGCTACGGCATCCTCTGCGACAACCGCCTCGGCAAAACCGCCCTCCACCGCGCCGCCGGTCAAGGCCTCTGGATCGGCCGCCCCGTGGAATGGCCCGGCTCCCGCCCCCTCACCCTCGAACCCGAGCTTGGCCCCGATTTCGGCGGCCTCTCGGAATGGCCCTTGGAACACGTCGTCAAGGTCCTCTGCTTCTGCCACCCCGACGACCAGCCCGAGATGCAGGCCGCACAAGAGGCGACGATCACCCGCCTGTTCCACGCCTGCCGCCGCAACCGTCTGGAAATGCTCTTGGAGGTCATTCCCTCCAAGGTCGCACCCGTCACGGACGACACGACCGCCCGCCTCATCACCCGCTTTTACGACATCGGCATCTACCCCGACTGGTGGAAGCTTGAACCGATGCAGACCGCCGCAGCGTGGGATGCCACCTGCGCCGCGATCAACGCCCGCGATCCGCACGTCCAAGGCATCGTCGTCCTCGGCCTCGGCCAGTCGGAGGCCGAGCTGGCCTCCGCTTTCCGCCTTGCCGCCGCCCAGCCGCTCGTGAAAGGCTTCGCCGTGGGCCGCACGATCCACGCCGACACCGGGCGCGACTGGATGGCCGGAAAGATCGACGACGCCACCGCCGTAGCCACGATGGCCGCCAACTTCCGCCGCCTCTGTGGCATCTGGGACGACGCCCGCCGCAGCGCAGGAGACCGCACATGACCACGATCCGCCTCACCGCCGCGCAAGCCATGGTCCGCTGGCTTTCCGTGCAGATGACGCCAGAGGGCGACCGTTTCATCGAAGGCGTCTGGGCGATCTTCGGTCACGGCAACGTCGCCGGTCTGGGCGAGGCGCTGCACGCCCACCGCGACGTCATCCCCACCTGGCGCGGCCAGAACGAACAGACGATGGCCCATGCCGCCATCGCCTATGCCAAGGCGAACCACCGCCGCCGCGCGATGGCCGTCACCTCCTCCATCGGCCCCGGCGCGACCAACATGGTCACCGCCGCCGCCCTCGCCCACGTCAACCGCCTGCCCGTCCTGCTGATCCCCGGCGACGTCTTCGCCAGCCGCGCGCCCGATCCGGTGCTGCAACAGATCGAGGATTTCGACGACGCGACCGTTTCCGCCAACGACTGCTTCCGCCCCGTGGTCCGCTACTTCGACCGCATCAGCCGCCCCGAACACATCCTGACCGCCCTCCCCCGCGCGCTTCGCGTGATGACCGACCCCGCCAACTGCGGCCCGGTCTGCCTCGCCTTCTGCCAGGACACCCAAGCCGAAGCCTACGACTACCCGGTCGAATTCTTCGAACCCCGCGTCTGGCACATCCGCCGCCCCGAGCCCGACCAGCGGGAACTGGAGGCTGCCGTCGCCGCCATCCGCGCCGCCAAAAACCCACTGATCGTCGCAGGCGGCGGCGTGCTTTATTCGGGCGCGGAACAGACCCTGCTGACCTTCGCCAAAACCCACAACATCCCCCTCGTCGAAACCCAGGCCGGCAAGGGCGCGGTCGATTGGGAGGAATCCCTCCACTTCGGCTCCCCCGGCGTGACCGGCACCGGTTGCGGCAACGATCTCGCCGCGAAAGCCGACCTTGTGATCGGCGTCGGCACCCGGTTTCAGGATTTCACCACTGGCTCCTGGACCGTATTCTCCAACCCCAACCGCAAGCTTCTGTCGATCAACATCCACGGCTTCGACGCCCATAAGCGCGCCGCACAACCGCTTGTTTCCGATGCGAAAGTGGCCCTCGAAAAGATCAGCGCCGCCTTGGGCAAACATCGCTTCCAAGACCCCGACTTTGCTGCCCGCACCAAATGGTTCGCCACCACCGACACCCTCTTCGCCGCGCCCAAAACCAACGAACTTCCCACCGACGCGCAAGTCATCGGTGCGGTCGACCGCAACGCCGGCAAGCAATCCCTCATCATGTGCGCGGCAGGTACCATGCCCGGCGCGCTCCATGTCCTGTGGCGCGCGGCCCAGGGCGGCTACCACATGGAATACGGGTTTTCCTGCATGGGCTATGAACTCGCGGGCGCGATGGGCATCAAGATGGCCCTCCCCGACCGCGACGTGATCTGCATGATCGGCGACGGCAGCTACATGATGGCCAACTCCGAACTGGCAACGGCGGTGATGATGGGCATCCCCTTCACCGTCGTCCTGACCGACAACCGGGGCTACGGCTGCATCAACCGCCTGCAACAGGCCACCGGCGGCGCGCCCTTCAACAACCTTCTGCGCGACAGCTACCACGTGAACGAGGCAAACCTCGATTTCGTCGCCCATGCGCGAGCCATGGGGGCAAACGCCGTCAAGGTTGCCACCATCGCGGAACTGGAAGCCGAGATGCAAAAGGCCAAGACCGCCACCATCCCCACCGTCATCGTGATCGACACCGATCCGATGCCCGGCACCGGCGCTGGCGGCACGTGGTGGGACGTGGCCGTTCCAGAAGTCTCCGACCGCACGGAAGTGACCGAGGCGCGCAAGGCATATGAAGCGGGCACCAAGGCCCAGTGGCTTCTCAACTGAGGACAAGACATGAGCGTCAAGATCGGGATCTCTCCCATTTCGTGGCAGAACGACGACCTGCCGGACCTGACCGCCGCCTACACGATGGAGCAGGCACTCCGCGAGGCGCGCGAGATCGGCTATACCGGCGTCGAACGCGGTCGCCGGATGCCATCCGACACCGAAGGCTTGCGGACCTACCTCACCGCAAACGGCCTCTCGCTCTGCGGCGGCTGGTGCTCTGGCAACCTCCTCGTGAATGACGTGAAAACCGAGATCGAGGCCGTCCGCCAACAGGTCGAACAGTTTGTCGCCCTCGGCGCGCCCTGCATCGTCTATGCCGAATGTTCCAACACCGTGCAGGGCAACATCGCAGTGCCGGTGAACAACCGCCCGAAGTTTTCCGCATCCGACGTAAAGGCTTACGGCGCAAAGCTCAGCGAACTGGCAAAGTGGATGGCGGATCAGGGCATGCCCCTCGCCTACCATCACCACATGGGCTCCTTCATCGAATCCGAAGACGACGTGAACGCGCTGATGGAAGGCTCCACCCCTGACGTGAAGCTTCTCTTCGACACCGGCCACCTTCTGTTCGGCGGGGCCGACGTCATGCGTGTGCTGAACACTTGGGCTGACCGCGTCCACCACGTCCACTTCAAGGACATCCGACCCGATGTCGTGAAGGACGTGCGCGCCAACAACCGCAGCTTCCTTGACGCGGTCATTGCAGGTGCCTTCACAGTTCCCGGCGACGGCTGCATCGACTTTCAGGCCGTCACCGACAAGCTGAAAGAAATGGATTACAATGGCTGGATCGTGGTCGAAGCCGAGCAAGACCCCGCCAAGGCACCGCCCTACGACTATTCCAAACTGGGCTTCGACCATATCTTGCAGGTCTGCAAATCCGCGGGCCTTGAAATCGACCACTCCCGCCCAACTGCCTGAAGGAAACCCGATGGCCGACCTCCTCCGCAAACCCACCGGCACGCGTGGCAAGGTGCATGACATCACGCCCGAAAGCGCAGGCTGGGGATATGTCGGCTTCACGCTCTACCGGCTTGAACCGGGCGACGTGGCCAAGGGCGCGACGGGCGACCGCGAGGTGATCCTTGTCCTCGTCGAGGGCAAGGCCACCGTTCAGGCCGCCGGGCAGAACTGGGGCGAGATGGGCGACCGGATGGACGTCTTTGAAAAGACCCCGCCGCATTGCCTTTATGTGCCGAACGGACAGGACTGGCACGCAGTCGCGACCACGCCCTGCACCCTCGCCATCTGCAGCGCGCCCGGCAAGGGGAACCACCCGGCCCAGCGGCTTGGCCCTGATGGGATCACCCTCACTCCGCGCGGCAAGGATACCAACACCCGCTACGTCAACAACATCGCGATGGAGATGCGCGACGTGGCCGACAGCCTCTTGGTAACCGAGGTCTACACCCCCGCGGGACACTGGTCGTCCTACCCGTCACATCGGCATGACGAAGACGATTTCCCGAACATGACCTATCTGGAAGAGACCTATTACATGCGGCTGAAACCCGGTCAGGGCTTTGGCATCCAGCGGGTTTATACCGAGGACGGCTCACTAGATGAAACGATGACGGTGAAAAACCACGACGTCACGCTGGTCCCCAAAGGGCACCATCCCTGCGGCGCGCCGTACGGTTACGAGATGTATTATCTGAACGTGATGGCCGGCCCCTTGCGGAGATGGCGGTTCAAGAACGACCCCGACCACGACTGGATCGCCAAGCGCGACGCCTGAAACGGTTGACATTTGGTTAAAGTCGCAACCAAGCCCTTGAAAACATTGAGCCCGAAAAATGTCCCACCGTGGGACACGGGGTCAGGCCCGCTTCTGCGGCACCCGGTTCTCCAGCCACCGAAAGATCAGCACGATGACCCCTGCCAAGGCCATATAGACCGCCGCCAGCAGTAAAAGCGGCTCATAAGTGATCAGCAATTCCCGCCGCACCTGGCTCGCGACCTCGTAAATCTCCACCACCGTGATCGTCGCCACCAAAGGCGTCGCCTTCATCTGCAGCACCGTCTCGCCCCCCAGGGTCGGCAGCACCCGCTGCACCGCCTGCGGCAACCAGATCCGGCGGAACAAGGTGAAACGCGGCACCCCCATCGCTCGCGCCGCCTCCAACTGCCCCGGCGGCACCGATTTGAACGCCCCGCGCATCACCTCGCCCTCATAGCCGGCATAGGACAGGCTCAGCGCCAACAGCGCATAGGGCCAGGCCTGCCGCAGAATCGGCCAAAGGTCGGAATTGCGGATCCACGGGTATTGCGGAAACAGCGTGCCCAGCCCGTAATACAAGAGCCATATCTGCAACAGAAGCGGCGTGCCGCGCACCACGGTACAGAACGCGCGCGCCGGTGCGGCAAGCCACCACGGCCCCGCCGCCTGCGCCAAACCAAGCGGGATCGCCAGCGTCATCCCGATCGCCACCGAAAGCACCAGAAGCCAGATCGTGCGCCAGACGCCCGCCGCCATTTCGCCGGCGTACTGAGGAATCCAGTCCCAGCGCAGCGCCACCGCGCACCAGATCACCAGCCCCGCGCCGATTGCGGCCAGCACCAGACGATGCGGTTCCCAAAACCCGCGCATCACCGGCTCCGCCTTGGTTCGCCGCGCCGCGCCCAAGCCTCGATCCGGGCAAAGACCCAGGACGACACCAGTGTCAGCACCAGATAGATCGCCCCGGCGGCAAGGAAGAATGTGAAGAACGCCTTGGTCGACCCCGCAGCCTGCCGGGTTTCCTGCGTCAGTTCATTGAAACCCACGACAGCCAGCAGCGCGGTGTCCTTTGTCGCGATCAGCCACAGGTTCGCCAGACCCGGGATGGCAAAGCCCAACATCGCGGGCAGCGTGATCCGCCAGGCAAGCTTGACCGGCGGCATACCCATCGCGCGCGCCGCCTCGATCTGACCGGGTGGCACGGCAAGGATCGCACCGCGCAATACCTCGGTGGCATAGGCGCCCTGCACCACGCCAAGGACGGCGATCCCTGCCAGAACGCCAGAAATCTGGATACGCTCGCCCCCCATCGCCAGCACCACCTGATTCACCAGGTCGGTGACTGCGAAATAAAGGATCAGGATCAGGATCAGTTCCGGCACCGCCCGCACGATGGTGGTATAAAGTCCCAGAAGGTCACGGGTGATCTTGCCGCCATAAAGCTTGCCATAAGCGCCCGCCGTGCCGATCAGAAGACCAAGGCCAAACGCCCCGAACGCGATCTGAACGGAATTGGCCAACCCCCGCAAGAGGTTGGCCCCCCACCCCGGAGGCTCAAGCGCCAGAAGGTCAAAAGGACCCACCGCGACCTACCGCCAGACCGGAATGATTTTTTTCAAATTGTGCTTCCTCTTTGCACAAGTATCCCACGGGAGGTCTGGAGGGTGTGAAACCCTCCAGTCCGCCGCTGCAGGCTCAGTCGCCGTAGATCGACGAGGCGAAGTATTTTGCGGTGATCGTGTCGTAGGTGCCGTCGGCGCGGATCTTGTCGATGCCAGCGTTGAACTTGGCCTTCAACTCGTCTTCGCCCTTGCGCAGGCCGACGCCGACGCCAAGGCCCAGCACTTCCTTGTCATCGGCTACCGCGCCCTTCAAATCGCAGCAGGCAGCACCCGCCTCGGAGGCAAGAAAGGCGTCCAGCGCGATGCTGTCGGCCTGGATCGCGTCGATCCGCCCGGCGACGAGATCCTGGTTCGCCTCGTCCTGGGTCTGGTAGGTCTTCACCTCGGCGGCGGTGGCGGCGAAGTGCTTGTTCACATATGCCTCATGCACGGTCGAGACCTGCACGCCGATGATCTTGCCGGCCAGCCCTTCGGCGGTCGGCGCCATGTCGACGCCCTTCGTACCGACGATCACGGTCGGCGTGTTGTAGTATTTGTTCGAAAAGTCGATGGTCTGCATCCGCTCTTCGGTGATCGACATCGAGGCCATGATCGCGTCTATCTGCCCTGCGACCAACGACGGGATGATGCCGTCCCAGCCGACCGGAGTGATGACGCAGTTCAGTTCGGCAGCGGTGCAGACGGCACCGATGATCTCGACCTCCCAACCGACCCAGTTGCCCGATGCATCGGGGCTTGCGAAAGGCGGATAGGGTTCGGCGGCGATGCCGACCTTGACCTCTTGCGCGGCTACGGGGGCGGCCAACAGGGTCAGCGCGACGGCAAGGGATTTCATTCTCATTCTTGGTTTTCCTTCCAGTTATAGTGCGTTAGCTGACCGACTTGAGAAACTGTCTCAAGCGGTCTGATTTGGGCGCGCCGAACAGCGCCTCCGGTGGGCCCTGCTCTTCGATGACGCCATTGTGCAGGTAGATGACGTGGCTGGCGACCTCGCGGGCGAATTTCATTTCGTGCGTGACAAGGATCATGGTGCGGCCTTCGTCGGCCAGCGCGCGGATCACCTGCAACACCTCGCCCACCAGTTCGGGATCGAGCGCGGATGTGGGTTCGTCGAACAGCATCGCCTTCGGTTCCATGCAAAGCGCACGAGCGATGGCGGCACGTTGTTGCTGGCCGCCCGACAGGAAGGCCGGGTAGACCGCCTCCTTTTCCGCAAGGCCGACGCGGGCCAGCAGTTTGCGGGCGCGGGCGATGGCCTCGTCCTTGGGGCATTTCATCACGTGGACGGGGACTTCGATCAGATTTTCCAGCACCGTCTTGTGGGTCCAAAGGTTGAAGGACTGGAACACCATGCCAAGGCTCTGGCGGATACGCTCCAGCTGGCGGCGGTCGGCGGGGGTGCCGTCGGGGCGCATCTGGACCGGTTCGCCCGCAACGGTGATCTGGCCGCTGGTCGGCGTCTCAAGGAAATTGATGCACCGCAGCATGGTGCTTTTGCCCGAGCCCGAGCCGCCGATGATGGCGACCACATCGCCTTCATGGGCGGTCAGCGACACGCCTTTCAGCACCTTGTGTGTGCCGAAGGATTTATACAGGTCATCAACCCGGATCGCCTCCGGCGTTGAAATTGGCTTGGTCCCCATGCTTCCCCACAATGGTTGGGACCATCAAATCGTGCAAACCGTGCGCTGGCAAGCGTTACGTTACGAACAAGGCGGAACGCCGCATCGGACCGGCCCATCCCGGCTTGAAGGGCGGAGGCGGGTCGTCTAATCAGGGGCCTACCCTTGGGAACATTTCATGCGCATCCTGATCACCAACGACGATGGCATCAACGCCCCGGGGCTTGAGGTCCTGACCGAAATCGCAACGGCGATCGCCGGGCCGGGAGGCGAGGTGTGGACGGTGGCCCCTGCGTTCGAGCAGTCGGGGGTCGGGCATTGCATCAGCTACACCCACCCGATGCTGATCGCCAAGCTTGCGGAGCGGCGGTTTGCAACCGAGGGCAGCCCGGCCGACTGCGTGCTGGCCGCGATCTATGATGTGTTGCAGGGGGCCAGGCCCGATCTGGTGCTGTCAGGGGTGAACCGGGGCAACAACGCGGCCGAGAACGTGCTTTATTCCGGCACCATCGGCGGGGCGATGGAGGCGGCGTTGCAGGGCGTGCCGGCGATTGCCCTGTCGCAGTTTTTCGGGCCGGACAATGACAGCATTGTCGACCCTTTCGAAAGCGCTCGGCAGCATGGCACTGCCGTGGTGCGTGCACTTCTGGACCGGGGCATCTGGACGACCGACGATTACCGCATCTTCTACAACGTCAACTTTCCGCCCCGCACGGCGGCCGGTACGCTGGGGATGAAGGTGGCGCCGCAAGGTTTTCGCCGCGACACCGCCTTTGGGGTGGAACCGCACCATTCGCCATCCGGCAAAAAGTTTCTCTGGATCAAGGGCGCGCCGCAGCAGACGCCCACCCTGCCCGGCTCGGACGCGGCAGTAAACCTTGAGGGATATATCGCGATCACGCCGATGCGGGCCGACCTCACGGCGCATGACCTTCTGGACGATCTGGCGGGGCGTCTGGGATGAACCAGGGCGGGCCGGGGCAGGACGACGATCCGGCCGGCGACCCGGCCGAGCGCAAGATGCGGTTCCTGTTTGCCTTGCGCTCGCGTGGAGTGACAGACGCACGCGTGCTGACCGCGATGGAACGCGTCGACCGCGGCCTGTTCGTGAAGGGCCTGTTCGCCGCCCGCGCCTATGAGGACATGCCCCTGCCCATCGCCTGCGGCCAGACGATCAGCCAGCCGTCGGTGGTGGGGCTGATGACGCAGGCGCTGAACATCAGCGCGCGCGATACCGTGCTCGAGGTTGGCACCGGGTCGGGTTATCAGGCGGCGATCCTGTCGGAACTGGCGCGGCGGGTCTACACCGTCGACCGCTACCGGCGGCTGACGCAGGAGGCGGCGGAGCTTTTTCGCCAACTGAAGCTGAACAACATCACCACGATCACGGCGGACGGGTCATTCGGGCTGCCGGATCAGGCGCCGTTCGACCGCATACTTGTGACGGCGGCGGCGGAAGATCCGCCCGGCCCGCTACTGGCGCAGTTGAAGCTGGGTGGCATCATGGTGCTGCCGGTGGGTCAATCGGACGCGGTGCAAAGCCTGATCAAGGTCACCCGCACCGAACGCGGTTTCGACTATGAGGAACTTCGCCCGGTGCGCTTCGTGCCTCTGGTCGAAGGGCTCGGGTCAGAGTAGAGTATCGGGCAGAAAACCGGGTCAACCCGGGCATGTCAGGCGTGAGGCGGTTCATGATGCAGTTTTCGGGTTTCCCCATGCGGTCGCGGGCCGCACTGGTTCTGGGGGTCAGCCTTGCGGCGCTGACGGCCTGCGTTCCGGTCGACACGCTGGACTGGGATCTGCGCAACGGCGCGGGCAACACATCCGACGAGGCGCGTCAGGCGACGGCGGCGGCCCCGATGCCCGACGCGAACGGCATCCTGTCCTATCCCGGATACCAATTGGTCAAGGCGCGGCGCGGCGATACGGTCGCGGCGGTGGCCATGCGGCTTGGCGTCAATCCCGAACAACTGGCGCAGACCAACGCGCTGCGGCCGACCGATCCGTTGCGCGACGGTGAACTCCTGCTTTTGCCGCAGCGTGTGGCGGCTGCACCGCAACCGGCGATGATCGGCGGCACCGGCGCTGTGGACATCACCTCGATTGCGACAACGGCGCTGGACCAGGTCGGCCCTTCGGCGACGGCACCGGCTGCCGCGCCTGCGGGTGCCGAACCGCTGCGCCACCGCGTTGCGCGCGGCGAGACGGCCTTCACCATCGCACGCACCTATAACGTGTCGGCCAAGGCGCTGGCCGACTGGAACGGGCTTGGCAGCGACCTTGCAGTGCGCGAGGGCCAGACGCTGATCATTCCGGTCGTCACCGGCCCCGCCCCGGTGTTGGAGCCGGTCCCGACCCCACCGGGACAGGGATCGCCTACCCCGACACCGCCATCAGCCGCCAAACCGCTGCCGGACGAAAAGACCGAAGTGGCGGCGGCACCGGCCAAGGCCACGCCTCCTTCGCCCGACCTTGGTGCCCAGCGCAGCGATGCGTCGGCGCTGGCAATGCCGGCCGCCGGCAAGATCATCCGCGGCTACGACAAGAAGAAAAACCAGGGCATCGACATCGCCGCGGCCCCCGGCTCGCCGGTCAAGGCCGCCGCAGACGGCACCGTGGCGGCCATCACCAAGGACACCAATCAGGTGCCGATCGTGGTGATCCGCCATGCCGACAACCTGCTCACGGTTTACGCCGGGGTCGATGCGCTGAAGGTGAAGAAAGGCGACAAAGTCAAACGCGGGCAATCGATCGCGGTGATCCGTCCGGGCGACCCGGCCTTCCTGCACTTCGAGGTAAGGAAGGGCGTCGACAGCCTTGATCCGATGACGTTCCTGCAGTGACGCAGGGTCAGCCGTCGATGCGGCTGACCAGAACCTTGTCGATCCGGCGACCATCAAGGTCGATCACTTCAAACCGGTAGCCACCGGCTTCGGTCAGGTCGCCCAGTTCGGGCATCCGGCCAAGTTGATGCAGCACGATGCCTGCGACGGTATCGTAATCGCCCGCCAGATCGCGCGACAGGCCAAGCCGGTCGCAAAACTCGTCGGCAGGCATCCAGCCGGCGACCAGAAGGCTGCGGTCGGCGCGTTCCACGATGGCCGGTTCGCCCGCTTCGGACGACGCCTCGGCACCGGTGATCGCATCAAGGATGTCACCCGAGGTTATGATGCCTTCGAAGTGGCCGTATTCGTCGTAGACCAGCGCGATGTGGTGTTCGGTGGCCTGCACGATTTCCAGCACATCCAGCGCATCGGCGCGGTCGCTGACCACCGGCACCTCGCGCATCAGGGATTTCAGGTCCAGCGTCTCGCGGCGCGAGACGACCTGAAACGCGTCTGCCAGAAGCACGATGCCCACCACGTCACCAGCGGCATCGGTGACGGGCATCCGGGGCCGGGCAATGCGGCGGATCGCGGCCACGGCTTCGGCACCTGTCGCCTCAAGCGGCAGCATGTCGACCTCGTGCCGGGGTGTCATCAGGGCGCGGGCGGTGCGGTCGCCAAGGCGCATCACGCCGGCCATCATCTCGCGCTCTTCCTCTTCCAGCACGCCGCCTTCGGCTGCTTCGGTCAGCAGGACGTGGACCTCTTCTTCGGTGACCTTCGATGACCCGGCCCCACGGGCGCCAATAAGCCAGAGAATCGCTTTGCCGGACCGGTCAAGGAACCAGACAACTGGGGCGGAGACGATGGAAAGCACGGTCATCGCCGGGGCAACGCGGATCGCCACCGCCTCGGGGTTGCGCAGCGCAAGTTGTTTGGGGACCAGTTCGCCGACGATAAGCGAGACATAGGTGATGGCCAGCACCACGCCCCCGACGCCAAGCGTGGCGGCCCATTCGGCATCCATCCCGCGCGCGATAAGCCAGGTTTGCAGGCGCAGGCCAAGTGTGGCACCCGACAGCGCGCCGGACAGAACGCCCACCATCGTGATGCCGATCTGCACGGTGGACAGGAACCGACCGGGATGTTCGGCAAGGCGCAGCGCCATTGCGGCGCCCCGGCTACGCTCTTCCAACGGCTTCAAGCGGCCGGGGCGGGCCGAGACGATCGCAAGTTCTGACATGGCAAGAACGCCATTCAGCACGATCAACGCGAGGAGCAGCAAAATTTCCGAAACCATGCAAAAGCCCTAGACCATCGACTGTCCGGTTGCAAACCCTGCGCCAAAACTGCCCGGTTCGCAGGGCAACGCGGCATCAGCGCGAATGTTCCCGCTCAGTCCAGGCGGACGCCTTCGCGCGCTGCAAGATCGCAGAAGTACTGCCACGCCACCCGCCCAGAACGAGAGCCGCGCGTCGCCTGCCATTCGATCGCCTCGGCCCGCAGGCGGTCGGGCTGGACGCTGACGCCATGAGCCGCGCAATAACCGTCGATCATCGCAAGGTATTCGTCCTGCGTGCAGGGATGGAAGCCCAGCCAAAGGCCGAAACGGTCTGACAGCGAGACCTTCTCCTCCACCGCCTCTCCGGGGGTGATGGCGGTGGACCGCTCGTTTTCGATCATCTCGCGGGGCATCAGGTGGCGACGGTTCGAGGTGGCGTAAAAGAGCACGTTCTCGGGCCGGCCTTCGATGCCGCCGTCAAGCACCGCCTTCAGCGATTTGTAGTGCTGGTCGTCATGGCTGAACGAAAGGTCATCGCAGAACAGGATGAAGCGGTACGGCGCGGCGCGCAAGTGCGCCAGCAGGCGCTGCACCGAAGGCAGGTCTTCGCGGCTAAGCTCGACGATCTTCAGTGGCAGGCCTTCCGCGCGAATTTGTGCGTGCACAGCCTTGACAAGGCTTGATTTTCCCATGCCGCGCGCTCCCCAGAGAAGCGCGTTGTTGGCTGGCAGGCCGCGGGCGAAGTGGCGGGTGTTCTCCAGCAGCGTATCGCGCGAACGGTTGACGCCGACCAGAAGGCCGATATCCACCCGCGCGACCTTTGCCACCGGTTCCAGCCGGTCTGGCGCGGTGTGCCAGGCGTAGGCGTCGGCGCCGAAATCAGGCGCAGGCATCGGCGCGGGGGCCAGACGCTCCAGCGCCGCAGCGATCCGGTCCAGCGCGTCGGTCATGCCTTGTCGGTGCCTGCCGGAGTTTCGTCGTCATCCTCGATATCGACCCACAGGCCTTCGGCCCGCAGTTCAGCCTCGCGCCGCTTTTCGATCCGGCGGATCAGGAAGATCGACACCTCATACAGCGGATATACCGCGGCGAAGAGGATCAGTTGGCTCATGATATCGGGCGGCGTTACCAGTGCGGCGACGAACAGGATGATGACGATGGCATAGCGCCGCATCTTCGCCAGACCAACCGAGGTGGCAAGCCCCGCCTTGCCCATCAGGGTCAGAAGGACGGGCAGCTGGAAGCAAAGACCGAAAGCCATGATCAGCTTAAGGCTGATGTCCAGCGTTTCGTTGACCTTGCCCTGAAAGACGATGTCGATGCCCTCGGACGGCGCCGGGGCGGTCAGCGCATCGCCCGGAACCGCACCGAAACCCGGCAAAAGCGCGGTCAGCACCGAGGCGCTGTCGGCATAGCCAAGGAAGAACTGCATCGCCATCGGCGTCACGACGAAATGCGCAAAGCCTGCGCCGACGATGAACAGAACCGGCGAGGCGATCAGGAACGGCAGGAACGCCTGCTTCTCGCTGCGATAAAGGCCCGGCGCCACGAACCGCCACAGCTGGTAGGCGATGACCGGAAAGCTGACCATCAGCCCGCCCACCATCGCGATGTGCATCAAGGTAAAGAAGTATTCCTGCGGCGCGGTGTACTGCATCACCGGGTTCGGGTTGCCAAGGGCGCGCATCGCTTTTTCGATCGGCCGCAGCATGAAATCAAGGATCGGGTCGGCCACGATGAAGCACAGCACCATCCCGACAAGGAACGCGCAGACCGACCAGATCAGTCGGTTGCGCAGCTCGGCCAGGTGTTCCACCAAGGGGGCAGAGCTGTCTTCGATGGTGTCGTTCGTGCTCATGTCGCTTCCCCTGCGGGCTTGTCGGCCTTCTTGCGAACCCGACCGGGCTTCTTCGGCGCGGCAGCGACCTCGGCCACCACAGGCTCGGCTACGCCGGCCTCAACCGCCCGCAACTTCGCCGCCGCCTCTGCCACCACGGCCTTGCGGGCCGCCTGCTTGCGGGCAAGCTCGGCGGTAGCCGGACCCATCGTCGGGGTTGTTTCCACCTTCGGCGCTACCGCTTCGGCTACCGGAGCAGACGCTGCGGCTGCTGCCGGAGCTGCAGCTGCCGCCGCCGCCGGCGGTGTCGTCGGCTTCGGCTTCAGCGGATCCCACTTCTCGAACCGGTCGGCGGCGGATTTCACCGCGTCAAGGCCAGCACCGGCCGGGTTGGTCAGCGTCTTCAACCCGTCGGTTGCTTCCTTGACACCCGATTCCTTGGCCGCCTGTTCCATCGCACGGCTGAACTCGCGCCCCATCGTGCGAAGCTTGGCCGTTATTCGGCCCAGTTCGCGGAACATGCCGGGAAGGTCTTTGGGGCCGATCACGATCAACGCGACGACCCCGACCAGCAACATCTCGGACCAACTGAAGTCCATCTTCCTACTCCCGCAGGATCAGACCGATCAGGCCTTGTCCTTCTCGGGGCTGACGTCCTTGGCGGTCTCGGAGGCGGCTTTCTCGATCTCTTCGTTGCCCTCTTTGATGCCCTTCTTGAAGGCAGTGATGCCTTTGCCGACTTCGCCCATCATTCCGGCGATCTTGCCGCGGCCGAACAGCACGAGAAGGACGATGGCGATCAGCAAAAGCTGCATAGGTCCGGGAGCATGCATGTGTCTTCTCCTGTAATGGCCCGCAACTGGCGGGACTCCATCCTGATTTAGCCTCTCAATATGTCCGATGGGCACCTGTGTCCAAGACCCAAGCGACTTGCGCGCGGCAGTCTACTGACAGTATTTTGTCAGTAAGCCGGGGTAATCCTGCCCCGAACGTCAGGACAGTGGATGAAACGCGACGCCCGCCTTTACGACATCGTACAGATTCTGCGCGACGGGCGCCTGCATACGGCGGGCGAGCTTGCCGCCGCACTTGGGGTTTCGACCCGCACGATCTGGCGCGACATGACGATGATGTCGGCAACCGGCCTGCCGGTCGAGGGCGAGCGGGGGCTTGGCTACATCCTGCGCTCGCCCCTGATGCTGCCGCCGACGATGCTGACACCGGACGAACTTGAGGCACTGGTCGAAGGTTTGCGGCATGTGGGCATCGGCGCGAACCCACGGGCGCGGGCGGCGCGGAGCCTGCTCGTCAAGATCGCAACCCTGCTGCCGCAGGCCGGGATCGACACCGAAAAGGACGGCTAGACGCCGAACACGAAGCAGCGGTCGCGGCGGATCATCAACCACAGGTGCGTGCCGGGTTTTGGCAGGAACACGCCGGGCACAGATGCGGTCAGCTTGGCTCCTTCGTAGTCCATCGCGAAATCGACCAGACTCTCGCGGCCAAGATACCGGCTGCGCAGCACCGTGCCGCGCGCGGGCGTGCCCTCCAGCGGCGTCGGGTTCGGGCCGCGCCCGCCCCGGTCAAAGTCGATCGACAGATGCTGCGGGCGGATCACGATTTCCACCTCGGCCCCGTCGGCATGGCCAGGGGTCAGGAACGCGCCGAACGGAGTATCGGTCAGCGCCCCGCGAGAAACACCGCGGATCACGTTGATATCGCTGAAGAAGGCCGCCGCTGCCCGGTCAACCGGCGCGTTGTAGACGTTGTAGGGCGCGCCGTGCTGCACGATGCGACCCGCGCGCATCAGGGCAATTTCATCCGCCATCCGCATCGCCTCGTCTGGCTCATGCGTCACCAGAAGAACCCCGGTGCCTTCCTCTTTCAGAAGGTCAAGCGTGGTGTCGCGGATGCCGTCGCGCAGGCGGTTGTCGAGGCCGGAAAACGGTTCATCCATCAGCATCACGCGCGGGCGCGGGGCAAGGGCGCGCGCCAGCGCCACGCGCTGCTGTTCACCGCCCGACAATTGGTGTGGGTGCTTCTGGCCAAAACCGGTCAGGCTGACCCGCTCCAGCAACTCTCCCACCCGGGCCGCCTTTGCAGCCTTGTCGATGCGCAGGCCGAAGCCGACGTTCTCGGCCACTGTCAGATGCGGGAACAGTGCGAAATCCTGAAACATCAGGCCGACCGACCGCGCCTCGGGTGGCAGGTGCAGACCGGGGGCTGCGACGGTGCGGCCTTCGATCGCCACTTCGCCGGCATCGGCGTGTTCCACGCCGGCGATCATCCGCAGCGTGGTGGATTTGCCGCATCCCGAGGGACCAAGCAGGCACGTCACCTGCCCCGCCGCCACCTCCAGCGACACCGAGTCAACGACCTTCTGCCCACCAAACACCCGCGTCAGGCCGGAGACCTTCAGCCGCGCCGGCTGCGGGGTTCCGGGCTGCGCGAGAGGATCGGCGATGGGGGTAAGGGCGGGGCGGGTCATATTCCCTAGCTATTCAATCGGAAATCCGTTGACAAGACCGGCCCGGCCAACCGGCCCCCGCCTGCGGCTAAGGCCAACTGCGCCTCGGGCCTGACGCCATGACCGCACAGCGTCCCGGCGGCCAGTCCGACCAGGCATTGGCACCTGCGAAACGGATGGTCGACGCAGCACCTGGTTTGCTCCCCGAGCGGCTCCCAACGCATCCGCTCGGGTCATCTGAGGCGAAAGCGCCCCTTCACCCGCGGTCAGAAGGTGGCATTCGTCGCGCCTCCATCCAGAAGGATGTTCTGCCCGACGATAAAGCCCGCATGGTCGGAACACAAAAACGCACAGGCAGCCCCGAATTCGGCCGGGGTTCCATAGCGGCCTGCGGGAATGGTGGCGCTGCGCTCGGCGATGGCGTCGTCCATGCTGATCCCCTTGGCCTTCACGACCGCACTGTCCAGCGCGATTGCCCGGTCGGTGGCATGGATGCCGGGCAGAAGGTTGTTGATCGTGACCCCCTTGCCAGCCACCTGCCTTGAGGTTCCCGCGACAAAGCCGGTCAACCCGGCGCGGGCAGAGTTCGACAGGCCCAGCGCCGCAATCGGCGATTTCACCGACACGCTGGTGATGTTGACCACCCGCCCCCAGCCCTGCGCCATCATTCCCGGCAACACCGCCTGCATCAGCGCAATCGGCGTCAGCATGTTGGCGTCGAGTGCGCGAATGAAATCGTCGCGCGCCCAGTCCGACCACATGCCCGGCGGCGGCCCGCCGGCGTTGGTCACCAGAATTTCGAAGGGCCCACGCGCCAGCACCGCCGCGCGCCCCGCCTCGGTCGTGATGTCGGCGGCAACCGTCACCACGTTCACCTGCGTTCGCGCTCGGATATCGGCCGCCGCCGCCTCCAGTGCGTCGGCCCCGCGTGCGTTCATCACCAGATCGACGCCCGCCTCCGCCAGCGCCTCAGCACATCCGCGCCCCAACCCCTTGGACGACGCGCAGACCAGCGCGCGCTTTCCCCTGATGCCCAGATCCATTGCCAACCCTCCGCTTTGCTGCGGCAAAACCTACGGTGGCCCTGCACAAAGGTCCACTGTGCCGCTTTCCCTTTGGCAAATATCCTCGGGTGGTACGGGGGGTGCGGGGGCCGAAGCGCCCCCGCTTGCCCAAGCCGGTTGCGCGCGTCTGACGGCCAGAGGCGGGACGCGGATCGTGCGCCCGGAAACGGCGCTCATTCAGACAGCGCGGGTCAGTCGAAGAACGGGTCAGGCGGAAAAGTAGAACTCTTCCCGCACGATCCTGCCGTCCTTCACATGATAGATCGCCACCTCGCGGCCTTGGCTCCGCTCGCCCGTGGCGCGGTTTTCGGTATCCATCCCGAAGATCACCGCAAAGCTTTCCTTGCCATGAATGAACGGTCCCTCCACCGTCAGCCCGTGGGTGATGAAGGCGCCCTCCCACCAGTTGTGCTTGCCGTGGATCGCGGCCAGCCCCACCGTCTCGCGCCCGCTGCCCATGTCCATCGGTTCGACCGACACCGCGTCAGGGGCGTAAAGCCGGTCGAGGTTGGCCCGCTCGCGTCCCTCACGGCAGCCGGCAACCAGATCGTTGGCTATCTCCAGAAATGTCATTCCAACCTCCATGTTCCTTCATTGTTCTCACTCTGCCCCACAAACCCCGAGTCGCACAAGCGCGCGCTTTTCGTTGCGGCGGAGCGCTGCGCATCTTATACGACGCCCCATGTCGAACCGTGCCCCCCTGCCCGCCGAAATCGCCCGCCGCCGGACCTTTGCGATCATCTCGCACCCCGACGCAGGCAAGACCACGCTGACCGAAAAGTTCCTGCTGTTCGGGGGCGCCATCCAGATGGCCGGTCAGGTGCGCGCCAAGGGCGATGCGCGGCGCACGCGGTCGGACTTCATGAAGATGGAGCAGGAGCGGGGGATTTCGGTTTCCGCCAGCGCCATGTCGTTCGATTTCCGGCAGTATCGCTTCAACTTGGTCGACACGCCCGGCCACAGTGATTTCTCCGAAGACACCTACCGCACGCTGACCGCCGTCGATGCCGCGATCATGGTGATCGACGGGGCGAAAGGCGTGGAAAGCCAGACGCGCAAGCTGTTCGAGGTGTGTCGCCTGCGCGATCTGCCGATCCTGACTTTCTGCAACAAGATGGACCGGGAAAGCCGCGACACCTTCGATATCATCGACGAGATTCAGGAAAACCTTGCGATCGACGTGACGCCGGCCTCGTGGCCGATCGGCATGGGCCGTGATTTCGTCGGCGCCTATGACCTGCTGCACGACCGGTTGGAAATCATGGACCGCGCCGACCGCAACAAGGTGGCCGAAAGCATCCAGATTTCAGGCATGGACGATCCAAAACTTGCCGATCACGTCCCGGCTGACCTGCTGAAGAAATTCCGCGACGAGATCGAAATGGCGCGCGAGCTTCTACCCGCCTTCGATCGCGCCTCGTTCCTGAACGGATCGATGACACCAATCTGGTTCGGCAGCGCCATCAACTCGTTCGGGGTGAAGGAGTTGATGGACGGCCTTGGCGAATACGGGCCGGAACCACAGCCGCAGAAGGCCGCCGAGCGCCAGATCGACCCCAGCGAGACCCCGGTGACTGGTTTCGTCTTCAAGGTGCAGGCCAACATGGACCCAAAGCACCGCGACCGCGTGGCCTTCGTGCGCCTCGCCTCGGGGCATTTCGAGCGGGGCATGAAGATGTTCCACGTGCGAACGAAAAAGCCGATGACGGTAGCAAGCCCGGTCTTGTTCCTTGCCGCCGACCGCGAACTGGCCGAGGAAGCCTGGGCCGGTGACATCATCGGCATCCCGAACCACGGCCAGTTGCGCATCGGCGACGCGCTGACCGAAGGCGAAAGCCTGCGCTTCACCGGCATCCCGTCCTTCGCGCCGGAACTGCTGCAATCGGTGCGGGCGATGGACCCGATGAAGGCCAAGCATCTGGAAAAGGCGCTGACCCAGTTCGCCGAGGAAGGTGCCGCCAAGGTGTTCAAGCCGATGATCGGCTCGGGCTACATTGTCGGCGTTGTCGGTGCCCTGCAGTTCGAGGTGCTGGCCAGCCGGATCGAACAGGAATATTCGCTGCCGGTGCGGTTCGAGGGGTCGAACTTCGCCTCAGCCCGCTGGATTTCCGGCGACAAGGCCGAGATTGAAAAGCTGGTCAGCGTCAACAAGGGCCACATCGCGCATGACAGCGACGGGGATCTGGTGTTCCTGACCCGCCTGCAATGGGACATCGACCGCGTTGTGCGCGATTACCCCGGCGTGAAGCTTTCGGCCACCAAGGAGATGATGGTCTGACCCACCCGAACCGCGTCCAGCCCGATGGCAGTTTTCTGGCCGTGGCGGCGCGGGGCGGCTTCATGGGCAACCGCGGGCGGCTTCACGATGCAGCGGGACGGATCGTGCGGCGTTGGCAGGGCAAGGCCTGGATCACCTGCACCTTGCGCGAAAAACCGGGGCGGGTGTCGCCGGGCGTGATGCCACCGAACGGCTATACGCGACTTTTCTTCCATGACGAGGCGGTTGCCTCGGCGGCCGGCCACCGGCCCTGCGCCGAATGCAGGCGGGCGGCCTATGACGACTTTCGCCACGCCTGGGCGCAGGCGTTCGGGCAGCGTGACCGGGCGGTCGCGATGGACGCGGTCCTGCACGCCGCGCGCATCGACAGCGCCACGCGCGGGCAGCACAGGCATGTGGCTGCTTTGGGCGACCTGCCGACAGGCGCGTTCGTGCTGTGGCAGGCTCAGCCTCATCTGGTGAGCAAGGCCGGCCTGTTGCCGTACCGGCCCGAAGGTTACGGCCCCGCTGTGCAAGAACCCGATGCCGAGGGTGTCGTGCTGACGCCGACGCCGGTGCTGGCCCTGATGCGCGCCGGATGGCAGCCAGCCCACTCCGCCGCAGAAGACCGTCCGAACTGGTGATCCGCCATGACCCGGGCCGCGCGCCAACCGTGATCGGGCGAGGCTTTGGCCAGCGTCACCCGGCGCGGCGCCACGGCAGGTGCGGCACACCCGATCGCGGCGATGACAAGGGCGTGGTCGCCCGCCGCATAGCCCTGCCCCACCCGCAGGACCACTGCCTCGCCGGGCTCAAGGGGCGGCGTGTGGCCCAGCGTGACCCCGCCCGCCATGACCCGGTAACGCACATGGCGACAGTCGCTTTCGGGCGCGGTCAGCAACACTCCGTAAGACTTGGTTTCCGAGGCCGAGCGCAGGGTGAACTGCACCCGCTCGGCCAAAGCCGGAGCCGCGCAGAATAGCGCGCAACCGGCCAGTATCATGGCCTTCATCTCAATCTTCCTTGCCAAAAAAAGTCGCTTCAATGAAACGAAGCGTACAGCACGGTCGGCACACTAGCCAGCACGTTGTCGCCGCCCGCAGCGTACCCGGTGCGTGCCCGATGCCTGCCTTGACCTTGCGCCCTATTTCCGCTATGCGCCGCTGGCGGCCAAAGAAGGGCCGAGACGCCGGGGCGCCCGGATAACATGCGTCCCATTACCCATGCGGTCCGATACCGCATTCATAGGACGCTGATGACCAAATTTTCCGACCTCGCGCTGGACCCGCGCGTTTTGCAAGCCGTTTCCGAAGCCGGCTACGAAACCCCCACGCCGATTCAGGCGCAAGCCATCCCCGAAGCGCTGAAAGGCCGCGACGTCTTGGGCATCGCCCAGACTGGCACCGGCAAGACGGCAAGCTTCGTGCTGCCGATGATCACGCTTCTGGGTCAGGGCCGTGCGCGCGCCCGGATGCCGCGCAGCCTGGTGCTGGCGCCGACGCGCGAACTGGCCGCGCAGGTGGCCGAGAACTTCGAGACCTATGCCAAGCACACCAAACTGACCAAGGCGCTCTTGATCGGCGGCGTGGCCTTTGGCGAACAGGACAAGCTGATCGACCGCGGCGTCGACGTATTGATCGCCACCCCCGGCCGCCTCCTCGACCATTTCGAGCGTGGCAAGCTTCTTTTGAACGGCGTGCAGATCATGGTGGTCGACGAGGCTGACCGGATGCTCGACATGGGGTTCATCCCCGATATCGAACGCATCTTCCAGCTGACCCCCTTCACGCGCCAGACCCTCTTTTTCAGCGCCACGATGGCGCCCGAGATCGAGCGGATCACCAACACCTTCCTGACCAACCCGGCCAAGGTCGAAGTGGCACGGCAGGCGTCCGCCTCGTTGACCATCACGCAGGCACTGATCGAGGTGAAGCCCACCCGCAAGGACCGCAGCTTCGCCGACAAGCGCGCCGTCCTGCGCGCGCTGATCCGGGCGGAAGGCGAGGCTTGCACCAACGCGATCATCTTCTGCAACCGCAAGATGGACGTGGACGTGGTGGCAAAGTCGCTGAAACAGCATGGCTTCAACGCTTCGCCCATTCACGGCGACCTTGACCAGTCGGTGCGGACGAAAACGCTGGATGGCTTCCGCGATGGCACCGTGCATCTGCTCGTCGCCTCCGACGTGGCGGCGCGCGGGCTGGACATCCCGGCCGTCAGCCACGTCTTCAACTTCGACGTGCCCTCACACCCGGAAGACTACATCCACCGCATCGGTCGCACCGGTCGCGCAGGACGGCTGGGCAAGGCCTATACCATAGCCGTGCCGTCGGACGAAAAGTACATCAAGGCGATCGAAAGCCTGGTAAAGACTGAAATCCCGCGGGGCGCGCTGCCAGAAGGCTTCGTTCCCGGCGAGGATGACGGCCGCCCCGAACGCCCGCGCGAAGAGCGCAAGCCGCGTGGCCGAGATCGCGACCGTGACCGCAAGCCGAAGGTGACTGCCGACAGCCCGAACGCGTCGATGGAGCCGCTGGTGGTGGCAGAGCCGGTCGCCGTGGTGGCAGCGGCCCCCGCACGCGAGGAACCCCGCCGTGAGGAACCCCGCCGTGAAGAACCGCGCCGCGACGACCGTCGCCGCGAACCGCGCGACACAATCCGTGACGAGCGCCGCGAACGGCCGGACTACCGCCGCGATGACCGGCGCGATTACGGCCCGGCTGTGGTCGGCATGGGCGACCATGTTCCAGACTTCATCCTGCGCAGCTTCGCGCTTAAGGCCGCCACGGCCGACGAGCCGGAAGAGGCGCCAGCGAACGGCACCGAAGGCTGACACGCCCACCCGAAACAACAAAGGCCCCGCAATCTGCGGGGCCTTTTGCTTTCGGTGGCAGTGCGCCTACTCGGCGACGAGGCGGCTGACCACCACGGTCGTTTCCGGCTTCTTGCCGATCTCTTCCATCGACACCTGACGCACGATCCGTCGGATCGCCTCTTCCAGCTTGTCGTCGTCGCGCAAAAGCTTTCGTCCAGCCTTGTCAAGGAAGTCGGCAAGGTCGCCTTCCATCGTCTCGTTCAGCGGGCGGCCGCCAAGACCGGTGGCGGGCAGGCCCATCACCTCGACCCAAGGCTCGCCCATCGGCTCGTCGTTTTCGTCCAGGATGACAGTGACCAGCGCGTGACCGTTCAGCGCCATGCGGATGCGGTCGCGCACCACCCCGTCCATCGACCCGATAAGCGCCGTCCCATCAAGGTAAAGCCTCCCGGTCTCGATGTATTCGGCCACCTCCGGCACATCGCCGGTCAGGTCGATCATCATGCCGTTCGACGCAACCTCGGCGGCAATTCCGGCTTCGGTGGCGATGCGGGCGTGTTCGCGCAAATGCCGATGTTCGCCGTGCATCGGGATCAGCATGTCGGGCAGAACAAGGCGGTGGACATGTTCCAGATCGGGCCGGTTCGCGTGGCCCGAGACGTGGTACTTGCCGCCCTGGTCGTCGATCACGTTGACGCCGATTTCGGAAAACGCGTTCCAGATCCGGCCCACGTCACGTTCGTTGCCCGGAATGGTTTTCGATGAAAAGAGGAAGGTGTCGCCTTCCTTCATCTCGATCCCCAGATACTTGCCACGGCTAAGCTGCGCGGATGCCGCGCGGCGCTCGCCCTGGCTGCCGGTGACCAGCAGCATCAGGTTGCGGCGCGGCACGTCCAGCGCCTCTTCCGGACTGACGGTTCGAGGGAAATTGCTCAGCACGCCCGCCTCTTCCGAGGCCGAGATCATCCGCTTCATCGACCGGCCAAGCACACAGACGGTGCGGTCGGCGGCGCGGGCGGCTTCGGCCAGCGTTTTCAGGCGAGCGACGTTGGAGCCGAAGGTGGTGGCGGCAACGATGCCGGTGGCGGATTTGATCAGCTCGGTCAGCGCCGGGCCAAGCGTGCTTTCGGATCGTCCTTCGTGCGTGGAGAACACGTTGGTGGAATCGCACATCAGCGCCTTGACCGGGCGTTCCGCAACGATTTCGGTAAAGCGGCTGTCATCCCAGGCCTCGCCCACCACTGGCTTGTGGTCGATCTTGAAATCGCCGGAATGCAGGATGCGGCCTGCGGGCGTGTCGATCACCAGCGCCGAGGATTCCGGGATGGAATGGCTCACGGGCACGAACTGCACCTTGAACGGCCCCACCTCGACCGTGCCGGGACGTGGCTCGACGGTGATGATCTGGTCGATCGGCAGCCCCGCCTCTTCGAACTTCAGCTTGCCGATGGTGGCGGTAAAGCGGCGGCAATAGACCTTCTTCTGCAGCTTGGGCCACAGGATGCCAAGCGCGCCGATGTGGTCTTCGTGGGCATGGGTGATGAAGATCGCCTCAAGCCGGTCAAGACGGGCTTCCAGCCACGACACGTCGGCCATGATCAGGTCGACACCCGGCGAGCCGTCCATGTCGGGGAACGCGACGCCAAGGTCGACGAGGATCAGGCGTTCGCGGCCAGCGGGTCCGTAGCCGTAGACATAGCAGTTCATGCCGATCTCCCCGGCGCCGCCGAGGGGAAGGTAGATCAGCCGGTTGGTGCTCATATGGTTTCCTTGTTGAATTCGTTGATCAGGACCAACCCGTGCATTGTCAGGTCATCCTCGATCGAATGAAATAGTTCGGTTCCTTGCGCGAACAGGGAGGCAAGGCCGCCTGTTGCAATGACTTTCATGGGCCTGTCGCGTTCACGGCGCACGTTGCGCACCACGCCTTCGACCAGCCCGATATAGCCCCAATACACGCCGGACTGCATGCAGGCCACCGTATTCGTGCCGATCACCTTGTCGGGCCGGGCGACGTCGATGTGGGGCAGCGCGGCGGCGGCCATGTGCAAGGCTTCCAGCGACAGGTTGACGCCGGGCGCGATGACGCCGCCGACATAGGCGCCGTCGTGGTCCACCACGTCGAAGGTGGTGGCGGTGCCGAAATCGACGACGATCAGATCACCGCCATGCCGGTCATGCGCGCCAACGGTGTTCACCAGCCGGTCGGGGCCGACTGTCGTGCCCTGATCGACGCGCGGGGGCACGGGAAGCTTGCAGTCGGGCTTGCCGACGACAAGCGGCCGGCAGCCGAAGTAGCGGTCGCAAAGAACGCGCAGGTTGAACACTACGCGCGGCACGGTGGAGGAGACGATCGCCCCGGTCACCGTGGCCTCGGTCTTGGTCAGCATCATCAGCGAGGAAAGCCATACGAAGTATTCGTCCGCGGTGCGCTTGTGGTCGGTGGCGATGCGCCAGGTGGCAATGAACTTCGCCCCGTTCCAGATGGAGAACACAGTGTTGGTGTTGCCGCAATCGATGGCCAGAAGCATGGGCGTTGGTCCTGTTGGAGCATCGGAGTCGGGGGTTTCACACCCCCGGACCCCCGTGGGATATCTTGGCCGAGAGGAAGACCGGAGCGGTCAGAAGAACACCTCGGCAGCGGGGATGGCAAGCGTGACGGACGGGGTGCGCAGGATGAGGTTGCCGGTGGCGTCGATGGTTTCGAAGATGCCGGTGCGGGTGGTGACGCCGGTGCGGGCCTTGATCGCCTCACCCAAGCGGGCGGCGTGGGCCAGCCATGCGGCGCGGATCGGGGCGAAGCCCTGGGTGGCGAAAGTAGTTTCCCATGTCGCATAGGTAGGGGCGAGGGCGTCGAGGAAAGCCTCGGGTGTCACGCGCTTGCCGGTGTCTTGCAACAGCGACACGGGAGCCAGCGCGCCCGGTTCGACGAGGCTGGCGTCCGGGGCTGCGATCAGGTTGACGCCGATCCCGATGCAGAGCGTGGCGTCGGGCGTGCCCAAGGACTGGCTTTCCAGCAAGATCCCCGCGACTTTGCCACCGTTCAAAAGCACATCATTCGGCCATTTGAGCGCGAAGGCATCGGGCAGGCCGGTAACCGCCACCAGCGCGTCACGCAAGGCAAGGGCGGCAACGAACGAGCGCAGCGCCACGGTTTCCGGCGGCTCGGCCGGGTGCAGGACCAGCGTGCCGTGGAAGTTGCCGCGCGGGCTGACCCAAGGCCGGGCGCGGCGACCGCGACCGGCGGTTTGCAGCCCGGCGGTGATCCACACGGGCCCACCACCGCGCCGGAAACCCTCGGCATTGGTGCTGTCGATTTCGGGGAGGGCGATGCGCCCTGCCCCGTCTGCTGCCTCAGCGGACAAGCGCTTCCGCCGCGAGCGCGGCCACCGGTTCGATCCCGAAGAGGTTGATCATCCCCGCCAGCATGATGACCGCCACGGCGACCAGCATCGCCCATTGCACCGGGGCCATGCGGCTGTCGGCGGGTTCCGTCTCGGCGCCGAAATACATGAAGTAGACGATGCGCAAGTAATAGAACGCACCGATCACCGAGGCAATGGCACCGGCCACGGCAAGCCAGACCATGCCGCCATCAACCGCCGCCTTCAGGACGTAGAACTTTCCGATGAAGCCCAGCATGGGCGGAACGCCTGCAAGGCTGAACAGCAGGACCAGCATCGCCAAAGCACGCAGCGGCTCCTTCTTGGCAAAGGAGTTGAGGCTGGCGATGTCGCTGACCGGACGGCCGTCACGTTCCAGCGACAGGATGAAGGCGAAGGCGCCGACGTTCATGGTGACGTAGATCGCCATGTAAATCAGCATCGCCTGCACGCCGCCGGCGGTGCCGACCGCAAGGCCCATCAGCGCAAAGCCCATGTGGGCGATGGAGGAATAGGCCATCAGGCGCTTGATGTCGCGCTGACCGATCGCTGCGACAGCGCCAAGGAACATCGAGGCCACCGAAAGTGCCGCGATCACCTGCCCCCACTGGTCGGGCACTCCGCCGAAGGCGTCATGCACCAGACGGGCGATCAGCGCCATCGCTGCCACCTTCGGTGCGGTTGCGAAGAAGGCGGTCACAGGAGTAGGCGAGCCTTCGTAGACATCGGGCGTCCACATGTGGAAGGGCGCGGCCGACACCTTGAAGGCAAGGCCCGACAGCATGAACACAAGGCCGAATAGAAGGCCCAAGGGCACGCCGTCCTGCACCGTGGACAAAATGCCCGCGAACTGGGTGGTGCCAGCGTAGCCATAAACCAGCGAAGCGCCGTAGAGGAGCAGGCCCGAAGAGAGGGCACCAAGGACGAAGTATTTCAGGCCGGCTTCCGACGACTTAGCGCTGTCGCGGCGCATCGCGGCCACGACGTAAAGCGCCAGCGATTGCAGTTCGAGGCCCATGTAAAGCGACATCAGGTCGCCAGCCGACACCATCACCATCATGCCGATAATGGCGAGAGTGACGAGGATCGGAAACTCAAACCGCAGAAGGTCGCGGCGCTGCATGTAATCCATGCTCATCACAAGCACGGCGGCGGCCGAAATCAGGATCGTCACCTTGGCAAAGCGCGCGAAGGGGTCGTCGATGAACATGCCGTTGAACGCGGTGCGTTCGCCCGCGCCATTGGTGCCGATGTAAAGTGCCAAGAGCAGGAACAGCCCGGCAGTGGTCCAGACCAGCGTCGGCGCCAGTTTGTCCTTCGTCGTGTAGACGCCGACCAGCAGGGCCGCCATGGCGTAACCAGCCAGCACGATCTCGGGCAGGATGGTGGTGAAATCTGCGGGCATCATGGCCGGAACCTCAATTCAGGGCCACCTGCCCGGCCACATCGGGCAGGGCAGCGTGGTAGTCGGAGACAAGGGCCGCAACGCTCGGCCCGATGATGTCGGTCACGAGGCTGGGGTAGATGCCAAGGATCAGGGTCATCGCAATCAGCGGCGCGAAGATCAGCTTTTCGCGGCGGTCCATGTCGGTGATGGTTTTCAGCGCCTCTTTCACCAGCGCGCCGAACACGACGCGGCGGTAAAGCCACAGCGCATAGGCCGCCGACAGGATCACGCCCGAGGTCGCCACGGCGGCGACCCAGGTGTTCACCTGGAAGATGCCCATCAGCGTCAGGAATTCACCGACGAACCCCGAGGTGCCGGGAAGGCCGACGTTGGCCATCGTGAAGAACATGAACACCAGCGCATAGGCGGGCATCCGGTTCACAAGGCCGCCGTAAGCCTCGATCTCGCGGGTGTGCATCCGGTCGTAGATCACGCCGACGCAAAGGAACAAGGCGCCCGAGATGAAGCCGTGCGACAGCATCTGGAAGATCGCGCCGTCGACGCCCTGCTGGTTGACCGCGAAGATGCCCATTGTGACGTAGCCCATGTGGGCGACCGACGAATAGGCGATCAGCTTCTTCATGTCGGTCTGCGCCAGCGCCACGAGCGACGTGTAGACGATCGCGATGGCAGACATCCACAGGACCAGCGGGCCAAGCACATCCGAGCCCACCGGGAACATCGGAATCGAGAACCGCAGGAAGCCGTAGCCGCCCATCTTCAACAGGATCGCGGCCAGCACGACCGAACCAGCGGTTGGTGCCTGAACGTGCGCATCGGGTAGCCAGGTGTGCACCGGCCACATCGGCATCTTCACCGCAAACGAGGCGAAGAAGGCGAGGAACAGCATCGTCTGCAAGCCGCCCACGACCGGAATGCCGAGAATCGAGAACGTTTCAGACCCGAAGTCATGCGCCAGAAGCTTCACGATATCCGTCGTGCCGGCATCCAGATACATCGCGATCATCGCGACCAGCATCAGGACCGAGCCGAGGAAGGTATAAAGGAAGAACTTGAAGGCCGCGTAGATCCGGTCCTTGCCGCCCCAGATGCCGATGATCAGGAACATTGGGATCAGACCCGCCTCGAAGAACAGGTAGAACAGCACCAGATCCAGCGCGCAGAACACGCCAAGCATCAGCGTTTCAAGCACAAGGAACGCGATCATGTATTCCTTTACCCGCGTTTCCACGTTCCAGCACGACAAGATGGTGATCGGCATCAGGAACGTCGTCAGCATCACGAACAGGATCGAGATGCCATCCACCCCCATCCGGTAGCTGAGCCCCATGATCCAGGCGCGTTCCTCGACGAACTGGAACCCGGTGTTCGACGGATCGAAGCGCAACAGCACGAACAGCGAGATCAGGAACGTCGCCGACGTGGTGAACAAAGCAAGCCACTTGGCGCCGCGCTGTGCAGCCGCATCATCGCCGCGCAGGAACAGCGCCATGATGATCGCCGCGACAAGCGGCAGGAAGGTGATGATCGAGAGAAGCTGGTTTTCCATGGTGCGCGCCCCTTACTTCGCGCCGCCGAACAGCGTCATCCAGGTAACCAGGGCAACAATCCCCAGAACCATCGCAAATGCATAGTGGAAGAGGTAGCCGGACTGGGCCCTTCCGGCGAGACGGGTGAAGAAGGGAACGATCCCCAAGGCCACCCCGTTGATCGAGCCGTCGATCACATCTCCGTCGCCGCGCTTCCACAAAAAGCTGCCAAGCCAGCGGGCCGGACGGACGATAAGGAAATCATAGGCCTCGTCGAAGTACCACTTGTTCAGAAGGAACAGGTAGAGCGGGCGCTGTTGCGCGGCCAGACGGCCCGGCAGGCTCGGGTTCTTGATGTAGAACAGCCAAGCCAGCGCGAAACCAAGCACCATCGCAATGAAGGGCGAAACCTTCACCCACTTCGGTGCCTCATGCGCCTGATGGATCACGGTATTGTCGACCGCCATGTAGATGGCACCCTGCGGCGCTGCGCCGGCAACGGCGGTGTGGGTTTCCACGGCCTCGCCCTCGATCGCTACGGCTGCCTCGCCCTCGGTCCCAACCGCAGCCTCGCCTTCGGTGGCAACGGCGGCTTCGCCTTCGGTGGCGTGGGCTTCCTCGCCGGCCCCAGCCTCGTGCTGAGCGGCTTCCATGCCGAACCAGTCGCGCATCTTGTCTTCTTCACCGAAGAACACGTTGTACCAGACCATGCCGGCAAACACCGACCCGACCGCCAGCACCCCCAAAGGCACCAGCATCGTCAGCGGGCTTTCGTGCGGCTCATGGGCGTGGTCGTCGTGGCCGTGCGCGTCATGGCCCTGACCATGTCCGTGGCCGCCTGCCCGACTTTCGCCGTAGAATGTCAGGAACATCAGCCGCCAGGAATAGAAACTGGTCATCGCCGCAGCAATCACCAACAGCCAGAAGGCATAGCCTGACCCGACCCAGGCGCTTTCGATGACCGCGTCTTTCGACAGGAACCCGGCGAAACCGATATGCGTCAGGGGAATGCCCACCCCGGTGATCGCCAGCGTGCCGATCAGCATCGCGGCAAAGGTCAGAGGGATCTTCTTCCGCAGGCCACCATAGTTGCGCATGTCCTGTTCGTGGTGCGTCGCAGTGATCACCGAGCCTGCGCCAAGGAACAGCATTGCCTTGAAGAAGGCGTGCGTGAACAGGTGGAACATCGCCACTGAATAGACGCCCACCCCCGCCGCCACGAACATGTAGCCAAGCTGCGACATGGTGGAATACGCGATCACGCGCTTGATATCGTTCTGCACCAGACCGATCGTCGCCGCGACAAAGGCCGTGGTCGCGCCAAGCACGGTGATAAAGGCGGTCGCCTGAGGCGCATACTCATAGACCGGTGACATGCGGCAGACGAGGAACACGCCCGCCGTCACCATCGTGGCCGCATGGATCAGCGCCGACACCGGGGTCGGGCCTTCCATCGCGTCTGGCAACCAGGTGTGCAGGAACAACTGCGCCGATTTTCCCATCGCGCCGATGAAAAGCAGCACGCCCACAAGGTTGGCCGCGTTCCATTCACCCCACAGGAAGGTCAGGTTGGTTTCCGCCAGCGCCGGGGCAGCGGCAAAGACGTCGTCAAAGCGGATCGAGTCCGTCAGGTAGAACAGCGCAAAGATACCAAGCGCAAAGCCAAAGTCGCCGACACGGTTGACGACGAATGCCTTGATCGCGGCGGCGTTGGCGCTTGGCTTGCGGTAGTAAAACCCGATCAGCAGATAGGACGCGACGCCCACGCCTTCCCAGCCGAAAAACATCTGCACCAGGTTGTCCGACGTCACCAGCATCAGCATGGCGAAGGTGAAGAACGACAGGTAGGCAAAGAAGCGCGCCCGGTACGGCTCGTCATCCGCCCAGTTTTCATCGTGCGCCATGTAGCCGAAGGAATAGAGGTGAACGAGGGCCGAGACCGAGGTCACCACCACCAGCATGATCGCAGTCAAGCGGTCGAGGCGGATCGCCCATTCGGTCGCAAGGCTGCCGCTTTCGATCCAGCGCATCAGCACGATCTGCTGCGTCTCGCCGTCGAAGGTCAGGAAGATGACCCATGACAGCGCGGCCGCCAGAAACAACAGCGCGGTCGCAATGACTTGCCCGGCCCGCTCACCGATAATGCGCCAGCCAAAGCCGCAGATCAGCGCGCCGATCAGCGGCGCAAAAAGAATGATCGTTGCCATCTTGGGTCAGCCTTTCATCACGTTGACGTCTTCCACGTCGATCGTGCCGCGGTTGCGGAAGAACACGACGAGGATGGCAAGGCCGATGGCCGCTTCGGCGGCAGCGACGGTCAGGACGAACATGGTGAAGATCTGCCCGACCAGATCGCCCGCGAAGGACGAGAAGGCGACGAGGTTGATGTTTACCGCCAGCAGCATCAACTCGATCGACATCAGGATGACGATCACGTTCTTCCGGTTGAGGAAGATCCCGAAGATGCCGATGACGAACAACGCCGCCGCCACCGTCAGGTAATGTTCAAGTCCAACCATCTCACGTTCCCTCCGGGTCTATTGCCCGTTGTCTTCTGTCTTGCCCCCTTGGGGGCGCGGGGTGGGCTTAAAGCCCCTGCCCCGGTTTCACGTCCTTCAACTCCATCGCCTTGGCCGGGTCGCGCCACATCTGCTGCAGCACGTTCTGGCGCTTGATGTCGCGGCGGTGGCGCAGGGTCAGCAGGATCGCCCCGATCATCGCGACCAGCAAGATCAGCCCGGCAAGCTGGAACAGCAGGAAGTAGCGATCATAGATCAGCATACCCAAGGCGCGGGTATTCTCGACCTCGGTCGGGGTGACGGCCTGACGCAAACCCTCGGACCCTTCAGCGGCATCCCACACGCCCACACCAATGGCGATCTGCATCAACAGAACGACGCCGATCAACAGACCCAACGGCATGTAGCGCGCCAATTCGCCCTTCAATTCGGCAAAGTCGATATCCAGCATCATCACGACGAACAGGAACAGCACCGCCACCGCGCCGACGTAGACGATAACCAGCAGCATCGCGACGAATTCCGCGCCCAACAGCACGAAGAGCCCCGAGGTCGACAGGAACGCCAGGATCAGCCACAGCACCGAATGCACCGGGTTGCGGCTGATCGTGACCATCAGTCCAGCGGAGACGGTGACGATGGCAAACATGTAGAAGGCAAAATCAACGACGGTCATGCGTCTTTCTCCCCGGTGTCGTCGGCGGTCTCGGCAAAGACCTGTTGCGCGATCTCCAGCGCCTTCTGCATCGCTGGGACGCCGCCGAACATGCTCATCTGCCAGATCACCTCGGCAACCTCGCGCTTCGTTGCCCCCGCAGCCAGCCCGTTCTTGATCGTCATGCGCAACTGCGGCTCGCCAATCGGGCCAAGCACGGTCTGCGCGGCAATCGTCACCAGAAACCGGGTCCGCGCATCAAGCCCCTCGGGATTGAAGGTCTTGCCGAACCACATCTCCAGGATTTCCTTCGGCATCGCCGGGAACATCTTTTCCCACGCCTTCACATCGACGTTTTCCATCGCCGGCGCGAACGCCTTGGCCATCTTCTGGCCCTGCTCCATCATCGCGGCGAACATCTTGGCGAAATCGTCGGTCATCAGCGGTACGGCGCGTCGAGTTCAAGGTTGCGGGCGATCTCGCCTTCCCAGCGTTCGCCGTTCGCCAGAAGCTTGTCCTTGTTGTACAAAAGCTCCTCGCGGGTCTCGGTCGAAAACTCGAAGTTCGGGCCTTCGACGATGGCGTCGACCGGGCACGCCTCTTGGCAGAAGCCGCAGTAGATGCACTTGGTCATGTCGATGTCATAGCGCGTGGTGCGGCGGCTGCCGTCCTCGCGCGGTTCGGCGTCGATAGTGATGGCCTGCGCCGGGCAGATCGCCTCGCAAAGTTTGCACGCGATGCAGCGTTCCTCGCCGTTGGGGTAGCGGCGCAAGGCGTGTTCGCCCCGGAACCGCGGCGACAGCGGGCCCTTTTCATGCGGGTAGTTCAGCGTGGTCTTCGGCTTGAAGAAGTATTTCATGCCAAGGCCGAAGCCCTTGATGAAATCCATCAGAAGGAAATAGCGGGTTGCGCGGTTCCAGTCGATGTTGCTCATCTTCAGCCTCCAATCGCCCAGCGGGCCCAAAAGCCGCCGAACACTTCGAATTTCGCAAGGAACGCCACCAGCACGACCCAGCCCAGCGACAGGGGCAGGAATACCTTCCAGCCGATCCGCATCAACTGGTCATAGCGGTAGCGGGGCACGATCGCCTTCACCATGGCGAACATGAAGAAGAACAGCCACATCTTCCCAACCATCCACCACCAGCCATCGGCCAGCCCGGGAATGGGCGAAAGCCAGCCGCCGAAGAACAGCAAGGACATCAGCGCGCACATCAGGAAGATCGCGATGTATTCGCCGGCCATGAACAGCAGATACGGGGTAGAGGAGTATTCCACCATAAACCCGGCCACCAGTTCCGATTCCGCTTCCGGCAGGTCGAAGGGCGGGCGGTTGGTTTCAGCCAGCGCGCTGATGAAGAACAGGAAAACCATCGGAAAGTGCGGCAGCCAATACCAGTTGAACAGACCGTAGTCGCCATCCTGCGCCGCCACGATGGCCGAAAAGTTCATCCCCCCTGTCGAGATGATGATGCCGATGATGATCAGGCCCAGCGAAACCTCGTAGGAAATCATCTGCGCCGCCGACCGCAACGACCCAAGGAACGGGTACTTGGAGTTCGAGGCCCAGCCGCCCATGATCACGCCGTAAACCTCAAGGCTCGACACGGCAAAGACGAACAGGATCGCCACGTTGATGTTGGCCAGAACCCAACCGTCATCGAACGGGATCACCGCCCAGGCCAGGATCGCCAGCACGAAAGACAGCATCGGCGCCAAAAAGAACACCGGGCGGTCGGCCCCTGCCGGCACCACGATTTCCTTGACCACATACTTCAGCGCATCTGCCACCGATTGAAGCAGGCCAAAAGCCCCCACCACGTTCGGGCCCTTGCGCAGCTGCACGGCGGCCCAGATTTTCCGGTCGCCGTAGACGAGGAACAGAAGGCTGATCATCACGAAGGCAACGATCAGAAGGCTTTGTGCCGCGATCAGCACCGCCGTTCCGAACCCCGTGGAAAGAAACCCGTCCATGTCAGCCCCTCACTTCAAACCGTCGGTATTCCAAGCTCTGTGCACTCCGCCGCCGTCACTTCGGCGTCGATGGTGCGCAGGCCCTCGGGCAAGGTGGCGGAGATCATGTAGACCGCATCTCCGTACCAGGTCCGTCCGTCCTTCTTCACGATGGTGCGCACGTGGCGTGCGAACCCGTATCCCTTGTCCAGCGCGTATTGCGCCGCCGCACAGCGGCCATAGGCCTCGATATCCGCCCTGTCTTCGGCGCCGGTCATCGCCAGGTTGAAGCTGACCAGCCCGTCATCCAGAAGGATCGTCTGTACGCCACCGTATTCCTGCTGGCCGCGTCCGTCTGTCACCTCCGCCGATTGCGTGCAAGCCCCCAAGGCCGCCGTGGCGGTGGTGAGCGTTGCAGCAAGGGTGATGGGGTGGACCAAGCGCCCTACTCCGCCGCCATCGCAGGGGTTGCGCGGGCCTTCGCCATCGCCGAAAGTTCCGCCATCACCGACGACGCACGCGCGATCGGGTTGGTCAGGTAGAAATCCTTGATGACGTTGCGGAAATCGGCCTTGCCCATCGCCTTCACCGGCAGCGCGGCCCCGGCGTTGCGCGGCACCTGATCGACGGCACCCAGATGCGGATGCGCCGCCACCAGCGCGCGGCGCAGCGCGGCAAGGCTGTCCCACGGCAGGGTCGCGCCCAGTTCGGCCGACAGCGCCCGCAGGATCGCCCAATTTTCCTTCGCCTCACCCGGTGCAAACCCGGCGCGGAACGCCAGTTGCGGGCGACCTTCGGTGTTGACGAAAAGCCCGTTCTCCTCGGTCCACGCCGCACCCGGCAGGATGATGTCAGCGCGAGACGCACCCCGGTCACCGTGGCTGCCCTGATAAATCACGAACGGCCCTTCGGCGATTACCACCTCATCGGCACCAAGGTTGTAGATCACCTCGGCCCCTTCGGTCGCGGCGGCAAGCCCGCCTTCGGTTGCGGCCCCCACATCCATCGCCCCGACGCGCGAAGCGGCGGTGTGCAGGATCAAAAGCTTGGAGTTCGTGTTTTCCGCCAGCCGCATCGCATGGGCCAGCACCGCCTCGCCGTCAGCTTCGGTGATGGCGCCCTGGCCCACGATGATGATGGAGGGCTTCGCCTTCGTCTCGTCGCTGATCGTCTGCGACGACAGCTTTTCCAGCGCCGCGCGGTCGGTGCCGACATGGACATAATCGAACGTCAGATCGACCGCCTCGCCCACCAGACCCACGGTCGCGCCAAGGCTCCACGCCTTGCGGATGCGCGCGTTCAGGACCGGAGCCTCGACCCGCGGATTGGTGCCGATCAACTGGATCATCTTCGCGCTGTCGATATCCTCGATCGTCGCGGTGCCGACATAGCCCGAACGGTTGCCGATCGGCAGCTTGGCGTTGTCGGTGCGGCATTCGATGCGGCCACCGATGCTGCCGATCAGCTGCTTCAGGCTGAACGCAGCCTCGACCGGCACCAGATCACCGACCAATGCGGCAACACGTTTGCCCTTCATCGCGGCCGTCGCGGCGGCTAGCGCCTCGCCCCAACCCGCCTTCCGCAGTTTCCCGTTTTCGCGGATGTAGGGGGTGTCCAGCCGCTGGCGGCGCAGCCCGTCCCAGACAAAGCGGGTCTTGTCGCTGATCCACTCTTCGTTCACGCCGTCATGGTTGCGCGGCAGGATGCGCATCACTTCGCGGCCCTTGGTATCGACCCGGATGTTCGACCCAAGCGCGTCCATCACGTCGATTGTCTCGGTCTTGGTCAACTCCCACGGGCGGGCGGTGAAGGCATAGGGCTTCGACGTCAGCGCACCCACCGGGCAAAGGTCGATGATGTTGCCTTGCAGGTTGCTGTCCAGCGTCATGTTCAGATAGCTGGTGATCTCGGCATCCTCGCCCCGCCCGGTCTGGCCCATCTGGGTGATCCCGGCCACTTCCGAGGTGAACCGCACGCAGCGCGTGCAGGAAATGCAGCGCGTCATGTGGGTGTCGACCAAGGGGCCAAGGTTCAGGTCCTCGGACGCCCGTTTCGGCTCGCGGTAGCGGCTGAAATCCACGCCGTAGGCCATCGCCTGATCCTGCAGGTCGCACTCGCCGCCCTGATCGCAGATCGGGCAGTCAAGCGGATGGTTGATCAGCAGGAACTCCATCACCCCTTCGCGGGCCTTCTTGACCATCGGGGATTTCGTCTTGACCAGCGGCGCCTCGCCGTTCGGGCCGGGGCGCAGATCCTTGACCTGCATCGCACAGCTTGCCGCAGGTTTCGGCGGGCCTCCCACCACCTCGACCAGACACATGCGGCAGTTGCCCGCGATGGTCAGGCGCTCATGATAGCAAAAACGCGGGATCTCCACCCCGGCAACCTCGGCCGCCTGGATGATGGTCATCGCGCCATCCACCTCGACCTCGATGCCGTCGATGCTGATCTTCTTCAAGTTAGACATGCGCCCGGTCCTTCCGCAGCAGCCCGCTTACCGCGTCACGCAGCCGGGCGATCAGCCCTGCCGGTGCAGCGGAGGCTGCCTGTTTCGTCGTATCCTGTTCAAACGACAGGTGTTTCACGCGCGCCTCGATGTCGCGCATCTGGTATTTCGGGTCGAGACTGCCATAGCACATGCCCGTCACTCCCCCACGTTGGATGCGCAGCGGATGGTGCCCCGCCGCTGCGCAGACCCGAACAACGCCACGCCACGCGACAAAGGGGGTTGCGCCGCACGGCACACCCGAAGCCCCTGACGCTGCATGGCGGCTTTCGTCATTTCGACGACCTCAGCAATTCGCCGATCAACGAGCCTTTCGCGATCTCGGCCTCGCCCACCGCGCAATAGGTCTCGGGCTGCCCCTCGACCGCGCCGGCGGCCTTCAGGTACTCTGCCGCCTCGGCCTTGAGACGGGCCTTTTCAGTGTCGCTGCGGATGAACGCCTCGATGTCGGCGCGTGCATACCCCTTGTTCAGCGCGTAGGTCTTCAAACCCTCGATCTTGCCCAGCACCACGAACATCCGCGCATGGATAGTCGGGCAGGTCTTGCGGATCACGTCACCGATCCGGCCCGCGCGCAGGCTGTCGTTGATGAATGTTTCCTGAGGCAGCGGTTCAAGCGCATGGGCCGGGGCCGCAAGCATAAGTGCAGCAAATGCAATCGTCAGTGTGTTCAACGGGCGTTTCATCTTGGCCTCCTTGGCGATGACTGCCGCAGAGATGGGGGAAAACCCCCTTGATATGCCATGACAAACCGGGCGGATCAGCGGGTTGTGACCAAGGCGCGCGTGATATGTCATACGCAGCCCTCGACGAACACCCAAGCTCCTGCCTCGAACCGGTCGTAGATCGAGGTGCGCAGCATCTGGCCCCGCGCCGCACATTCCGCCTCGGCCACCTTGCGGGCGGGCGCGCCGTCCCACATCGCAAAGGGCTGGCCGCCGTTCGTGACCCGTAGCGCGGCAGGGGCGGCGGCCTTTTGGGCCACCGGCACGCAGGCCGTCGCAACCGTCAGGGAAAGGGCAGCCGCCATCCGCATCACTCCGCCGCCATCGCGCCCATGCGGCCGGTCTTGCGGGCCTTGATCCGGTCTTCGATTTCTTCGCGGAACGCCCGCACTAGCCCTTGGATCGGCCAGGCCGCCGCGTCGCCAAGCGCACAGATCGTGTGACCCTCGACCTGCTTGGTGACCGAGATCAGCATGTCGATCTCCTCGACCTCTGCCTCGCCACGCACAAGGCGGTCCATCACCCGCATCATCCAGCCGGTGCCTTCGCGGCAGGGCGTGCACTGGCCGCAGGACTCGTGCTTGTAGAACTTCGACAACCGCCAGATCGCCTTGATCACGTCGGTCGACTGGTCCATCACGATCACCGCCGCCGTGCCAAGGCCCGACCGCTGCTCGCGCAGCCAGTCGAAATCCATGATCGCGTCGTCGCATTGCGTCTGCGTCAACAAGGGCACCGACGACCCGCCCGGAATGACAGCCTTGATGTTCTTCCACCCGCCGCGAACGCCGCCGCAATGGCGCTCCAGCAGTTCCTTCAGCGGGATCGACATCGCCTCTTCGACCACGCAAGGATTGTTCACATGGCCCGAGATGCCAAAAAGCTTGGTGCCGGTGTTGTTCGGGCGGCCAAAGCCCGCAAACCACTCCGCGCCTCGGCGCAGGATGGTCGGGACAACAGCGATGGATTCCACGTTGTTCACCGTTGTCGGGCAGCCGTAAAGGCCCGACCCCGCCGGGAACGGCGGCTTCATCCGCGGCATCCCCTTCTTGCCCTCAAGGCTTTCCAGAAGCGCGGTTTCCTCGCCGCAAATGTAGGCGCCCGCGCCGTGGTGCAGGTAGCAGTCGAAATCCCAACCCGACTTCGCGGCGTTCTTGCCGATCAGTCCCGCATCATAGCATTCGTCGATCGCGGTCTGCAGCGCCTCGCGTTCGCGGATGTATTCGCCGCGGATATAGATATAACAGGCATTCGCCCCCATCGCGAAGGCCGCGATCAGCGCGCCTTCGATCAGGGTGTGCGGATCGTGCCGCATGATTTCCCGGTCCTTGCAGGTGCCCGGTTCGGATTCGTCGGCGTTGATCACCAGATAGCTCGGCCGCCCGTCCGATTGCTTGGGCATGAACGACCACTTCAACCCGGTCGGAAAACCAGCCCCGCCCCGCCCGCGCAGACCCGACGCCTTGACCTGTTCGATCAGGGTGTCGCGGCCGCGCTGGATGATCTCGGCGGTGCCATTCCAATGCCCGCGCTTCATCGCACCCTTCAGAGAGCGGTCATGCATCCCGTAAAGGTTGGTGAAAATGCGGTCCTGATCTTTCAGCATCTCGTAGCCTTCCTACCTCTGGCGTCCCCGCCAGATCTGATACGTCACCACCATCGCCCAGACGAAGGCAGCTATGGCGGCAAAGTCGAACAGGAAGACAAAGCGCGTCTCCCATCCCAACCTGCCGCCCAGCCACTGCGCCCCCATCCACAGGATCATCGTCCCTGCGATGACAAAGGCAACGAGGCGCGTCTGCGCCGCCCGCTTCATCTCGACTGGGTCGGGGCGCTGCATGGCCGTCCTTAGTAATTGTTGGTCTTGGCGCGTTCACGGAACGCCTCAAGACCCTCGTTGACGATAATCTTCGCCTGCGCCACCCACTTGTCGCGGACGATGCGGCCCTTGAAAGTCTTCATGTTGGCGTCGACCCAGGCCACGTCCGCATCCGACCAACCAGCGATCTGGTCAAAGTGGTAAAAGCCCAGTTCGTTCACCAGTTTTTCCATCGCCGGGCCAATGCCCTCGATTTCCTTCAGGTCGTCGGCGCGGCCCTTGCGGGGTGCGGTCAGCCGTTCCGGACCGTCAGCCTTGGCCTTGGCGGCCTTCGGCTTTGCGGCTGCCTTGGCCGCAGGCTTTGCGGCAGGTGCAGGTGCGGCTTCGGGAACCGCGACAAAGGCTGCCGGGGTGGCCGCAGCGGCAACCGGTTCGGCACTGGCCGCCGGCTTTGCGGCGGCTTTCAGCGGGGTGACGGGAAGTGCCGGCCCCTGCGCGCCCCAAGGCATCCCAAGCACCAGACCCGCCGCCGCCGCAACCACGACCGCCAGCGCACCGGCCGGGAAAAGGTCGAACTTGCCGACGATCACAAGGACGCCGAAGGCCACCAGACCCGCCGCCGCCCCAAGAACCCAACCGCCCAGCCAAGGGGCATTCATATTCTCTGCCTTGCGCATTCCCTTGTCGCTCCCGTTGATCGGCCCGCCGTTGTGGCGTGGCACCCCGTCCCTCACTCCGTCCGTCGTGCTGCGGCCTCCGCTTCGGCGACAGTGCCGCCCGCTGCAAGTATCTTCGCCTGCACCACCCACTTGTCGCGGGTGACGCGGCCCTTGAACCCTTCAAGATTGCTGTCGACCCAAGCGATCTCTTCCGAGGTCCAGTTGGCGATCTGGTCAAAGTGGTAGAACCCCAGCTGGTGGCACAGTTTCTCCAGCTTCGGCCCGATGCCCACGATCAGCTTCAAGTCATCAGGCTTGCCGCCGCGTGCCGAAACCAGCGCTTGCGGCCGGGTCGCCGGCCCCGCCGCCACGTCGGTTGGCATCGCCTTTGCCTCGGGCGTCGCCAGAGGCGTCGCGTTCGGCGCGTTTCCGTCGGTCACAGGCTTGCCCTTCGACCGGGCGGCCGCCTCCTGAACGGTGCTGCCGGTCGCGTCGGCGCGCTCGCTTTTCCCCGGCTTCGGCTCCACCGGCACGCCCTTGGCGGGCTTCACCGCAGCGGGCTTGCCCAGCCACGGCGTCGTCAGCGGCACTTCGGTCCCGTCGATCCGCTTCACGGTATCGCCCAGATCAACCGCCGCCTGCACACTGGCGTTATACTGCCGCCGCCCGCTTTCGAACTCGGTCAGCGAGGTCAGCCCGCTTGCAGGCTCCGCGGCATAGCGTCCGATCTGCGACCCCGGCACCGGCACCTCACCGTTCGAGAACCGCCCGATCAATTCGCGCAGCTTTTCCGGCGTCAGATCCTCGTAGTAATCCTTGCCGATCTGGGCCATCGGCGCATTGGCGCAGGCCCCCAGACACTCGACCTCTTCCCACGAAAACTTGCCGTCCGCCGACAGCGCGTGGGGCTGCTTGGCGATCAGCTCCTTGCACACCGCAACCAGATCTTCCGCCCCGCAGATCATGCAGGATGTGGTGCCGCAAATCTGGATATGCGCCACCGAACCGACCGGTTGCAGCTGGAACATGAAGTAGAAGGTCGCCACTTCCAGCGCCCGGATATAGGCCAACCCCAGCATCGAGGCGACGTGTTCGATGGCAGGGCGGCTCAGCCACCCCTCCTGCTCCTGCGCGCGCCACAGAAGCGGGATGATCGCCGATGCCTGACGACCCTCGGGATACTTGGAAATCTGCCCCTTGGCCCACGCAAGGTTCGCCGGAGTGAAGGCGAAGGAGGCCGGTTGGTCTTTGTGAAGGCGGCGCAACATGGTTCAGATAAATCCCTTGGCAACAGTCAGGATTACAGCGGTGACAGCGCCAAAGACGGCACCCATGACGAACGGATTGCCCTTCCGGGCACCAAACACGGCGGCAAGCCCCGAGGCCGCCCCAAGGATCACCGTCCAGAGGTTGATCGTCACGTCCGGCATCACCGGTCGATCTCCCCGAACACGACATCCATCGTGCCGATGATGGCCGACACGTCTGCCAATTGGTGCCCCTTGCAGATGTAGTCCATCGCCTGCAGATGCAGGAAGCCCGGCGCGCGGATCTTGGCGCGGTAGGGTTTGTTGGTGCCGTCGGCGATCAGATAGACGCCGAACTCACCCTTCGGCGCCTCGACCGCGGCATAGATCTCGCCCGCCGGAACGTGGAAGCCTTCGGTGTAAAGCTTGAAGTGATGGATCAACGCTTCCATCGAGGTCTTCATCTCGGCCCGTTTCGGCGGCGTAATCTTGCCCCGCGCCAGCACGTCGCCCTTTTCCACCCGCAGCTTGGCAATCGCCTGCCGGATGATGCTGGTCGACTCGCGCATTTCCTGCATCCGGCACAGATAGCGGTCATAACAGTCGCCATTGGTGCCGACGGGGATCTGAAACTCGAACTCGTCGTAGCACTCATAGGGCTGCGCGCGGCGCAAATCCCAGGCCAGGCCCGACCCGCGCACCATCACGCCGGAAAAGCCCCAGTCCTGGATGTCCTTTTCCGTCACCACGCCGATATCGACGTTGCGCTGCTTGAAGATCCGGTTTTCGGTCAGCAGCCCGTCGATATCGTCCAGCACGCGCGGGAACTGCACGGCCCAGGCGTCGATATCTTCCAAAAGCTGGTCAGGCAGGTCGACATGCACGCCGCCGGGGCGGAAATACGCCGCATGCAGCCGCGAGCCGGACGCGCGCTCATAAAACACCATCAGCTGTTCGCGTTCCTCGAAACCCCACAGCGGCGGGGTCAGCGCGCCCACGTCCATCGCCTGCGTGGTCACGTTCAAAAGATGGTTCAGCACGCGGCCGATTTCGGAATACAGCACCCGGATCAGACTGGCCCGGCGCGGCACCTCCACCCCGGTCAGCTTTTCGATTGCCAGACACCAGGCATGTTCCTGGTTCATCGGCGCGACGTAATCCAGCCGGTCGAAATAGGGCAGGTTCTGCAGATAGGTCCGGCTTTCCATCAGCTTTTCGGTGCCGCGGTGCAAAAGCCCGATATGCGGATCGCAGCGTTCGACGATCTCGCCGTCCAGCTCCAGCACCAGCCGCAGCACGCCATGCGCGGCTGGGTGTTGCGGGCCGAAGTTCAGGTTGAAGTTGCGGATCTTCTGTTCGCCGGTCTGAAAGTCGGTCGACCCGTCGTCGTAGGTGTTGGTGCGAATATCGCCGTCCATCATGCCTGCCCGCCCTTGTCCTTGAACGCCATTGCCCACAGCAGCACCACGGCCGCCAGCGGGAACACGGCAATCAACGCTACCCAGCTCGGAATCCCGAACTTCGGCAGCAGCCGCCAGAACGGCACCACGATCACCACGGCGGCGATCAACATCCAGATCAGGCTGCCGCCACCGTGCATCGCACTCCAGCCCCAGCGCGCGTCAAAGTCCATCATTTCGCACCCGCCTTCTGATCACCGGGAAGGATATATTCAGCCCCTTCCCATGGGCTCATGAAATCGAACTGCCGATATTCCTGCACCAGCTTGACCGGCTCATATACGACGCGCTTCTGCGCCTCGTCATAGCGCACCTCGGTATAGCCGGTGGTCGGAAAGTCCTTGCGCAGCGGATGCCCGCGAAAGCCGTAGTCCGTCAGGATCCGGCGCAGGTCCGGGTGGCCGCTGAACAGTATGCCGAACATGTCGAACACTTCCCGCTCGAACCAGTTGGCCGACGGGTGAAGCGTGTGGATCGACGGCACCATGTCCTCGGCCCGCACCGCAACCTTCAGCCGGATACGGTGGTTCTGGTACATGCTCAGAAAGTGGTAGACCACGTCGAACCGCGCCGCGCGGTCCGGGTAATCAATCGCCGTGATGTCAACCAGCGAGGTGAAGCGGCACGACGCATCGTCGCGCAGGAACTCCACCAGCCCTTCCAGATATTGCAGCGCCACGGTCAGCGTCAGCTCGCCATGCGTCACGTCCGACGCCAGCACCGCATCGGGCCGCTTCAGCGCGATGATCGCTCCAAGCTCTGTCAGGGCTTCAGACATGTGCGGTCCTCAACGGGTAATGGTGCCGGTGCGACGGATCTTCCGCTGCAACTGCAAGATGCCATAAAGCAGCGCTTCGGCCGTGGGCGGGCAGCCGGGAACGTAGATGTCGACCGGCACGATCCGGTCGCAACCGCGCACCACGCTGTAGGAGTAGTGGTAATACCCCCCGCCATTGGCGCAGGACCCCATGCTGATCACATAGCGGGGTTCGGGCATCTGGTCGTAAACCTTGCGCAAGGCCGGGGCCATCTTGTTGGTCAAGGTGCCCGCAACAATCATCACGTCCGACTGGCGCGGGGACGCGCGCGGCGCCACGCCAAAGCGTTCCGCGTCATAGCGCGGCATCGAGGTGTGCATCATCTCGACCGCGCAGCAGGCCAGACCAAAGGTCATCCAGTGCAAGCTGCCTGTGCGCGCCCAGTTGATCAGATCCTCGGTCGAGGTGAGCAGAAAGCCCTTGTCCTGCAACTCGCGGTTCAGGGACTGGGTGGCAACTTCGTTGTCGCCCCCGGCCGTGTTGGCCCCCGGCATCACTCCCATTCCAGCGCCCCTTTCTTCCATTCGTAGGCAAAGCCCACGGTCAGCACGCCCAGAAACAGCATCATCGACCAGAACGCCGCCATGCTGATCTCGCCAAAGGCCACAGCCCACGGGAACAGGAACGCGACCTCAAGGTCAAAGATGATGAACAGGATCGACACAAGGTAGAACCGCACGTCGAACTTCATCCGCGCATCGTCAAAGGCGTTGAATCCGCATTCGTAGGCGCTGACCTTTTCGGGGTCCGGATTGCGCACCGCCAGCACGGCGGCGGCTAGGATCAGGACAAGGCCAAGGCCCGTGGCCACGCCCATGAGAACAAGTATGGGAAGATACTCTCGGAGAAGCAGGTCCACGAGGGGCTCCTTGATGCTGGCGACGAGCTTGCAGGCACGTGTCGGCCTGCTTGATCTCTTGCGCCCGTTTACTCCGCCCCCAGCCCGGGGTCAACCGAACGCAGCCCTAAAAACACCGGTGCGGCGCTGCGGCATCGGCACCTTGGGCTTCAGCCTCCCGCGCGTCCTGCGGCCCGCAACAGTCTTTGTGCCCAAAGCCTTGCACCTCCAGCGGCAAGACCGGCCCATCAGCTTGCTCTTTTCAAAAATACTCCCGCCAAAGGCTCGACCACCGCCCGCTGCGCGGCGGCTGGAACTCCGGCCTCAGGCCCCGCCCTGAACCTGCTTGAACGCGTATCCCTCGCCCGCCCGCTCGATCCGCCCGATCGCCGGATGCGGCAGATGCGCCCCCGCAACGATGAACCCCTCCTCCACCGCCCGCTGCATCAGCGCCAGCCGACTGGCCCGCGCCAGCGCCTGATCGCTGTCATAGACCCAAGTCACCTCGGGCGCCGCGAACTGCACGGCCGCGTGGTGCACGATGTCGCCCCAGATCAGCATCCGCCCGTCCACCAGAAACGCCATGTGCCCCGGCGAATGTCCCGGCGCGTTGATCGCCACGACACCCCGCATCGGCGCATCGCCCTGTTCCAGCGGCATCAGCCGCGCCAAGACAGGCGCCATGCGCGGCTCGGCGCGGAAGTCGCCCAATTCCTCGGTCGCCACGAACACCCGGTCGGCGTGCGCAAACGCCAGCCCGCCGTCGCGCGCCACCAGCCCGGACAGATGGTCGATGTGGGTATGCGTCAGCGCCACCGCCGTCACCTCTGCGGCCGCGACGCCCGCCTCGCGCATCGCCTCGCCCAGCCGCCCCAGCACCGGATGCCACGCGTCCGCCGCCCCGCTGTCGATCAACAGACTGCCCTCCGGCCCGCGCACAAGAAATGCCCAGACCGGAAGTCGCAGCTTGCCTGCCACCACATCCGCACCTGAAAGGTCGGCCAAAGGCGCGCCATCGGGCCCGCGCAGATGCGTGACCGGCATCCCCGTCTCACCATCCGACAGCGCGATCACCGTCAGGTCGCCCAGTTCCACCTCGACCGACAGTTGCCCCATCCGCACAACCCGCATCAGCACCACCCTCCCCTCGGCCCGCCGGAATAGGCGCGCCCATGCCCCGCCCGGATCATCGCCCGCGCAACATCCACCCCGTCCAGCCGCAACCGCACCAGCGCGCGGCCATAACGGTCGGTCCCGTCCCGATCCACCTCCAGCGACTTTGCCTTGAAGATCATCCCCCGCAGGCCCCATGTCGCCTTCTCCGCCGCCACCAGCTCTGACGCGCAGCGGGGCGAGTATTTCTCGGGCGCGTCGAACCCCATCAGTCGCGCGGTTTCAACGCCAATGCCGGGGCAGACAAGCTTCACCGTATCGCCGTCAAGCACCACCAGAACCCGGCAAGTCCCGTCGGTCGAGGCCACCGGTTTCAGCGCCGCATTCAAAGCGTCAGTGCCGTAAGGCAGCACCACCAGCCCAAGACCGGCAGCCAGCATCACCAGTTTCAGATAGAACACGGGGTCCAATACCCGCCGCAGCATCCGCCGCCAGCGCGAAGGCCGGTTCGGCGGCAGCCCCATTCCCCAGCGCGGCGGGCGGCGATAGTCCCGGCTGAACGGCGTGACCGAACCGCGCCGGCTCAATCGGCCAGCGGCACCGCCACCGCCTCCGCGACCTCGCCTTGCCCGATCTCGCTTTGGGCAGCCGACAGCACCTCGGCCCTTATGATCCGCGTGATCACCTCCACGTCATCGGTGGAAAAGGTCAGTGGCAGCCGCATGTCGATCAGCCCTGCCAGAACCCGGTCGGTCTGCGGCAACGGCACGGGGTCGGCATAGCGCCAATGCGCATAGCGGCTGGTGAAGGCCACCGGGTCCGCCGCGCCGAACCACTTCAACTCCACCCCCCGCGCCGCCGCCCGTGCGACAAAGCCCGCAACCCGCGCAGGCTCCCACCCCGGCAGCAGGAACTGGAACGACGACCCGACGTAATCCTCCCATTCCGGCCGCGCGATCAGCCGCAGACCCGGCGTTTCGGCCAAACCCGCCTCCATCGCCCGGTAAAGCTCCCGCCACCGCGCCCGCCGCTCGGCCAGCATGGCCACCTGCGGCCGCAGAATCGCCGCGCGCAGGTTGTCCATCCGGCTCGAGATATTCGGCACATCAAGCCGCAGACGCTCGAACACCTCCGGTCCCGGCGCCGCCCGGTGCCGCCCGTAAAGCATGTAGGACCCCGACAGCAGCACCGCACGCGCCGCAAGGTCAGGGTCGTCCGTCACCAGAAATCCGCCCTCGCCCGAATTGATGTGCTTGTAGGTCTGCGTCGAATAGCACCCCACCGCGCCATGCCGCCCCGACGCCACACCGCGCCACGTCGCCCCCATCGTATGCGCGCAATCCTCCACCACCCGCACACCAAGCCGATCGCACAGTGCTATCAGAGCGTCCATGTCACCCACATGCCCCCGCATGTGGCTCAAAAGCAGCACCCGCGCGCCCGTGGCCTTCGCCTGCGCCTCCAGATGCGCAAGGTCGATCGTCAGGTCCTCCGTCACCTCCACGAACACCGGCCGCGCCCCGATGCTGGCAATCGCCCCCGGCACCGGCGCAAGAGTAAATGCGTTCGAAAGCACCGGCTCGCCCGGGTTTACCTGCAAGGCGCGCAGCGCGGTCGCCATCGCCGCCCCGCCCGACGCGATGGCAAGGCAATAGCGCGCGCCGGTAAAGGCCGCGAACTCCTCCTCCAATAGCGCCGTCTCCGCCACTTCGCCGGGCGCCACGTTGTAACGATGCAGCCGCCCGTGCCGCATTACCTCCAGCGCCGCCGCGATCCCCGCCTCGGGGATCGGTTCCTGCTGGGTAAAACTGCCGTCAAACCGTTCCATCATCGCCTCTCAGGTCGGCGCGTCAGCGCCAGAAACATCAAAACCGCCGCCACCAGCACCACGCCCGCCACATAATACCCCACATCGGGCGACCGGAACGCGGCATCTGGCTGCATGAACCGCCCGAAGATCTGGCTGAATACCACCGTGCCAAACAGCATCGCCACATTCATCAAGGCCGAGATCCCGCCCTGCAACTCGCCCTGCGCATCCTCAGGCACCTCTTTCGACATCATGGCAACCAGCATCGGATGCACGAACCCCTCCGGGCCGTGCACCACCATAAGCACCAGAACCACCGACAGCGACCCCGCCAGCCCGTAGCCCAGCGCCACCACCGCAGCGATCACCAGCCCCGCCAGACACACCCGCCACTCGCCCCACCGCGCCACCGCCGGCCCGGTGCCAAGCCCCTGAAACAGCGCCATCACCAACCCGAAGGCCGCAAGTGTCAGCCCGACCATAGCCTCCGACCAGCCGAACTTCGCCATCCCCCAGAACGGCCAGATCGCCGGATAAACCGCCGTGGCAAAGAAATACACAAACAGCACCGCACACAGCGGCAACACCTGCCCATAGCTTTGAAACACCCGGAACGCGCCGAACGGATTGGCCCGCCGCCACTCGAACGCGCGGCGCTTTTCCGGCGGCAGCGTCTCGGGCAGCACGAACCAGCCGTAGACAAGGTTCAGCACCGAAATCCCCGCCGCCACGAAGAACGGCACCCGCGACCCGAACTCTCCCAACAGCCCACCGATCGCCGGCCCCAGAATGAACCCCACCCCGAACGCAGCACCCACCAGCCCGAATGCCTTCGCCCGGTCCTCCGGCGCCGTCACATCCGCGATATAGGCGTTGGCAATCACATAGGACGACCCGCACACCCCCGCGATCACCCGCCCCACGAACAGCCAGAATATCGTCGGGGCCAGCGCCGAAAACAGGTAATCCGCCCCCAGCCCGAAGATCGCCAGCAACAGCAAGGGCCGCCGCCCGAACCGGTCGCTCAGGTTGCCCACCAAAGGGCTGAACGCAAACTGCGCAATCGAAAACGCCGCGAACATCCAGCCGCCGACATAGGCCGCGTCGGCCAGATCCATCCGGCCCACCTCCTCGATCAGCGCGGGAAGCACCGGCATGATCAGCCCGAACCCCACCATGTCCAGAAACACGGTGATCAGCACGAAGGTGATCGCATGGCGCGACACCTGAACGGGGGCAGAGGCTTCGGTCATGACGCGCGACCCTAGGCACCCCGCTATCCGGTGTCAAACCACCCCTGCCCGCTTCCCCTTCGCCAAATATCCCACGGGTGGTCTGGAGGGTGTGAAACCCTCCAGTCCGCCGCCAGCCGCTATCGCACCAGCCGCCCGGCAATCCCGACCAACTGATCGAAATGGTCGAGCAACGCCTCCGGTGCCAGCCGCGCCACGCCAGCGCCCTCCGGCCCGAACGTCACCAAAGCCACCGGAACCCCCACCGCCAGCCCGGTCTTGCGGTCGGTCTCGGTATCCCCGACCAGCATCGAGCGTGCCACCACGCCCCCCGCCCGCTCCACCGCCGCCACGTAAGGCGCCGCATCGGGCTTGCGCGTCGCCAGCGTATCGGCCCCGATCATCGCCCCAAAGGCATCGCGAATACCCAACCGGCGCAGCAGTTCCTCGGCCAGCGCGGCCGGCTTGTTGGTGCAGATCGACACCGCATAGCCCTCGCGCTTCAACGCCTCCACCGCGTCCATCGCACCGGGGTAAAGCGTGGTATGGACCGCAATCGCCTGCCGGTAAGCTTCCAGCAGCACCGGATAATCCCTGTCCACGTCGCTCTCAGTCCACGCCTGCCCCAACCGCTCGTAGCCCAGCCGCAGCATCGCCCGCCCGCCATGAAACGCCGTCAGCGCATCGCCCGGCCCCAACACCGCGCCGCCCGGAAAACAGGCATTCGCCGCCGCCAGAAGGTCGGCCGAGGTGTCCGCCAAAGTTCCGTCAAGATCAAAGACGATACAGCGCATCAGGCTTCCTGTAACATGGCGTGAGGTTTGGCCCCTTGCCACCCCGCGCAAGGGGGGTAAAACGACGCCAACAATAAGGGAAGGGGCAGAATGCAGGTTTCGGGGTCAGGTTCAGTGCCGGTTTCGGTCATCGTACTGGCGGCAGGCCAGGGCACGCGGATGAATTCCGACCTGCCGAAGGTGCTGCACCAAATGGCCGCGGCACCCCTGCTGCACCACGCGCTCACCACCGCCCGCAGCCTCGATCCAGCCCGCATCGTCGTCGTCACCGGCCACGGCTCCGAAGCCGTCACCGCCGCCGCCCTCGCCTTCGACGAGGCGGTCGATGCCGTCCTGCAAGACCCGCAATCCGGCACCGCCCATGCCGTAGCCCAGGCCGCCCCCCTCCTCGAAGGGGCCACCGGCGACGCCATCGTCCTTTACGCCGACACCCCCCTGATCCGAGAAGAAACCCTGCGCGCCATGCTCGACGCCCGCGCCCGCCACGGCGTCGTCGTCCTCGGCTTCCACAGCCCTAACCCCGGCCGCTACGGCCGCCTCGTCACCCAAGGCGAGACGCTCCTGAAAATCACCGAATGGAAAGACGCCACCGAGGCCGAGCGTAGCCTCACGCTCTGCAACTCCGGCGTAGTCTGCGCCGATGCCCAAACGCTCCTCTCCCTCGTGGCCGAGGTGACCAACGACAACGCCGCTGGAGAATACTACCTCACCGACATCGTAGAACTCGCCCGCAAGCGCGGCCTCACCGCCGGTGTCGTCCTGTGTGACGAGACGGAAACCCAGGGCGTCAATACCCGCGTCCAGCTGGCCGAGGCCGAAGCCGCCTTTCAGGCCCGCGCCCGCAGTGCTGCCTTGGAAAACGGCGTTACCCTCACCGCCCCAGAAACCGTGTTCTTCGCCCTCGACACCCACATCGGTCGCGATGCCACCATCGGCCCGAATGTGATTTTCGGCCCCGGCGTGACCATCGAATCCGGGGCCGAGATCAAGGGATTTTGCCACCTTGAAGGCTGCCACATCAGCCGCGGCGCTACCGTCGGCCCGTTTGCCCGCCTCCGCCCCGGCGCGGAACTTGCCGAAGACGTCCACGTCGGCAATTTCGTCGAGATCAAGAACGCGATCCTCGACGAAGGCGTCAAGGTCGGCCACCTCACCTACATCGGCGACGCAGACGTGGGCGAGTTCACCAACATCGGCGCGGGCACCGTCACCTGCAACTACGACGGGGTGATGAAGCACCGCACCACCATCGGCAAACGCGCCTTCATCGGGTCCGACACAATGCTGGTCGCCCCGGTCGCGGTGGGCGACGGCGCGATCACCGCGTCGGGGTCCGTCATCACCGAAAACGTCCCCGCCGAGGCCATCGCCATCGGCCGCTCACGCCAGGTCAACAAGCTTGGCCTCGCTAGCAAATTGTTCGAAAAGTTAAAGGCTATCAAAGCTGCAAAGGCAAAAGGTTAGTAAAATGTGTGGTATTGTAGGGGTCCTCGGCAATCACGAAGCCGCCCCGCTGCTGGTCGAAGCCCTCAAGCGTCTCGAATATCGCGGCTATGACAGCGCCGGAATAGCCACCGTCAACCACGGGCGGCTGGACCGCCGCCGTGCGGTCGGAAAGCTGGTGAACCTCTCCGATCTCCTCGTGCATGACCCCCTCGCGGGCAAGTCCGGTATCGGCCATACCCGCTGGGCCACCCACGGCGCGGCCACCGTACTGAACGCGCATCCCCACAAGGCAGGCTCCGTTGCCGTCGTCCACAACGGCATCATCGAAAACTTCCGCGACCTGCGCACCGAACTCGCTGCCGCAGGGCTTGCGTGGGAATCCGAGACCGATACCGAAACCGTCGCCCTCCTGACCAAGCTCCACATGGACAAGGGCATGTCCCCGGTCGAGGCCGCCCGCGCCACCCTGCACCGCCTGCACGGCGCCTTCGCGCTCTGCTTCCTCTTCGACGGCGAGGACGACCTGATGATCGCCGCCCGGAAAGGCTCTCCCCTCGCCATCGGGCACGGCCAGGGCGAGATGTTCGTGGGCTCCGACGCCATCGCTCTCGCGCCGATGACAGACCGCATCACCTACCTCGAGGAAGGCGACTGGGCCGTGATCACCCGAAACGGCGCCCAGATTTTCGACGCGCAGGACCGCCTCGCCAATCGCGCCGAAACCCGCATCCAGATCGACGCCACCCGAATCGAAAAGGCCGGCTACAAGCACTTCATGGCCAAGGAAATCGCCGAACAGCCGGTCGTGATCGCCGAAGCGCTGAAGCATTACACCACACCCGACGGCACGCTCCGCCTGCCCCACGGCGTCGATTTCACCGGGGTCGACCGGATCACCCTCGTCGCTTGCGGCACCGCCTCCTACGCGGCCCATGTCGCGAAATACTGGTTCGAGCAGATCGCGGGCCTGCCCGCCGACATCGACATCGCGTCCGAATTCCGCTACCGCGAACCGCCGCTTTCCCCCACCTCATGGGCGCTCTTCGTCTCCCAGTCCGGCGAAACCGCCGACACCCTCGCAGCCCTCCGCTACGCCCGCGACAAGGTGGCTAAGATTGTCTCGGTGGTGAACGTCCCCACCTCCTCCATCGCCCGCGAAAGCGACCTCGCGCTCCCGATCCTCGCAGGGGTCGAGGTCGGCGTGGCGTCCACCAAGGCCTTCACCTGCCAGCTTACCGTCCTCGCCCTCCTCGCCCTCAAGGCCGCCCTCGACCGCGGCCGCCTCACCCCCGCCAGCCTCGCCGACCACCTCGCCGCGCTCCGCGCCCTGCCCGGCCTCATGAGCCACACCCTAACCCTCTCCCCCCAGATCGCCGCCATCGCCGACGATCTCGCAAAGGCGCAAGACATCCTCTTTCTCGGCCGCGGCGCCATGTTTCCCCTCGCCCTCGAAGGCGCTCTGAAACTCAAGGAAATCAGCTATATCCACGCCGAGGGCTACGCCTCGGGCGAGTTGAAGCATGGCCCCATCGCCCTCATTGACGCTGCCGTCCCGGTGATCGTCCTCGCCCCGCGCGACGCGCTTTTCGACAAGACTGTGTCCAACATGCAGGAAGTCATGGCCCGCCACGGCCGCGTCCTCCTGATCTCCGACGCACACGGCATCGCCGAAGCCGGCGCCGGCACCTGGAGAACCGTCACCCTGCCCGAGGTGCACCCAGCCTTCGCCCCGATCCTCTACGCGGTCCCGGCCCAGCTTCTGGCCTACCACACCGCCATCGCCAAGGGCACCGACGTCGACCAACCCCGCAACCTCGCCAAATCCGTCACCGTCGAATAGCCCCAGGCTTCCCCTTCCCAAACATCCCACGGGAGGTCCGGAAGGTGTGAAACCCTCCGGTCCCGCCCCGACAGAAGGCCCCGCCGATGACACCACTCGCGCAACTCGAAGCCCTCGCGAACCCCGACAAGGCGGCCGAGATGCTGGCCTACCACAAGGCCCCGCGCAGATACCTCGGCGTCACCGTGCCGCAAATCGACGACCTCACCGACCAGTGGCGCGCGGCCCTCACCCTTGACGACCGCATCGCGCTTGCCGCCAGCCTCTGGGCCACCGACATCCACGAAGCCCGCGTCGCCGCCGCGAAACTCCTCACCCAGGCCCGCATCCGCCCCGATGACGCCGCATGGGCGCTCATCCAGTCCTGGGTCCCGGATTTCGACGCCTGGGCGATCGCCGATCACGCCAGCATCGCCGGCCAGAAACGCCTCGTCGCCGACCCCTCCCGCCTCGACACCGTGGAAACCTGGATCACCTCCCCCCACATGTGGACCCGCCGCGCCGCCCTCGTGATGACCTTGCCTTGGACCAAACAGAACCACCCCAAACCTGAAGAGGAGGCCGCCCGCGACCGCATCCTCGGCTGGTGCGCCACTCTGGCCGACGACCGCGACTGGTTCATCCAGAAGGCCGTCGCCTGGTGGGTGCGCGATCTATCGAAACACGACGCCCCCCGCGCCCGCGCATTCCTTGAAACTCACGGCCCCCGCCTGAAGCCCTTTGCGCAAAACGAAGCCGCCCGCCACCTCGCGCCCTGACTTCCTCTTTGCGAAAATATCCTCCGGGGGTGCCGGGGGTGGAAAACCCCCGCCGCCTGCCAAGCAGACCTACGGCCCGAAGACCGTCACCTGCGGCAGGTCCGTCAAACCCAGCCCCAGCGCCTGAAATGCGGCCAGCGACAACAGCGCCGCGCCTGACCCCGGCCGCAGTTCCACCGCAAGGCTCTTGCCTGCCGCTGTCATCACCCGGCCCATCACAGTTTCGCTGACAAGGCCGGTCCTCAGCCATATTCCCTGCTCCGCCGGCGGCCCCAGCGCCACCGTCACGCGCCCCAATTCCCGCTCGCCCGCCGCCGCAGGGGCGGCCAGCGCCGCCGCCTTTTCCGCCGACGTGGTGGTGTCGAGCGCCGCCGCAGTCGCGCCCTGCGCGCCCAGCGCGGTTGTCGTGACCGCGGGCGCAATTTCCACCGCAGCCGGTGTGGCGGTCGCCGGGCCTTTGCCTTGCAACATGCCGCAGCCCGAAAGCAGCACCAAGCCGCACAGAATTCCAGATTTCATCATGCCCATACCCTAGCCCGCCGCTCCCTCGTGCTCAACTGCCGCAATCCGCCTTGTGCCGACACCCGCCGCGCCCTACCTTCCAACGCATGCAGCCGCTTATTGATCCCTTCGCCCGAGCAATTTCCTACCTGCGCGTCTCGGTCACCGACCGCTGCGATTTCCGCTGCACGTACTGCATGTCAGAACACATGACCTTCCTGCCGAAGGCCGAGCTTCTGTCGCTCGAAGAACTCGACCGTCTCTGCACCGCCTTCGTCCACCTCGGTGTGCAAAAGCTGCGCATCACCGGCGGCGAACCGCTTGTCCGCAAAGGCATCCTCACGTTTTTCGAAGCGATGAGCCGTCACCTTGCCACCGGCGCGCTCAAGGAACTCACCCTCACCACCAACGGCAGCCAGCTGGCAAAATTCGCCCAACCCCTCGCAGACCTCGGCATCAAACGCATCAACGTCAGCCTCGATACGCTCGATCCGGCGAAATTCGCCGAAATCACCCGCTGGGGCCGCCTGCCACAGGTGCTCGACGGGATCGAGGCCGCCAAGGCCGCAGGTCTGCGCGTCAAGATCAACGCCGTCGCCCTGAAGGGCTTCAACGAGAACGAACTTTTCTCCCTCGCCGACTGGTGCGCCGCAAACGACCACGACCTCACCTTCATCGAGGTGATGCCGATGGGCGAAGACATGACCGCCGGACGACTTGACCAGTATTGGCCGCTGAAAGACCTCCGCGCCCGCCTCGCCGAACGTCTGACGCTCACCGACCTGACCGAACGCACCGGCGGCCCCGCCCGCTATGTGCGCGTCGAAGAAACTGGCCAGAAGATCGGCTTCATCACGCCCCTGACCCATAATTTCTGCGAAAGCTGCAACCGCGTGCGGCTCACCTGCACCGGCCAGCTTTACATGTGCCTCGGGCAGGAAGACATGGCCGACCTCCGCGCGCCGCTGCGCGCCAGCCCCGACGATGCCGCGCTCGAAGACGCGATCCGCGCCGCCATCGCCCGCAAACCCAAGGGCCACGACTTCGACTATTCGCGCCAGAAGGTCGCGGGCCAGATCACCCGCCACATGAGCCACACCGGCGGCTGATCCGCCCCCCTTACCCCGCACTCAGCATCGGAAACGTCACCCCCAAGGCCCAGCCAAAGGCGAACCCCGCCATCACGGCGCCCGGCAGCGGGTGCCGCGTGCGCGCGGCGATCCACTTGCCCAGCAGCCCGAAAATAACGAAGAACACCACCACGATCGGCAGGATGATCAGCAAGAAGAACAGCCGCTCGATATCCAGCGCGACCGCAATCGCCAGCGATACCAGAAAGCACAGCTTCAACAGCAGGTAGGCCCAGCGCGCCGCGCCTGCCCCACGCCCCGCCCAATCCAGTGTCCAGAAATAGGCAAATGTCCCTACCGTCAGCGCCGCGATGATGACGCCGCGCCCCGGTCCCGGCCAGAAGTTGGTAAGATACCGGTCCACCGGCCAGAACAGCGCCACCGCCACAAACCCCGCCGCCGCCGCGCCCACCAAAAGCCCCCGCCCCGTCACCTCCGGCAGCGGCGCGCGCACCGCCCACAAGGCAAGCCCCGTTGCCACCCCGTAGGCCAGAAAATGCACCGCCAGATAATCCGCCACCAACACCGGCAAAAACGCCGTCGGCACAAAGCGCAGCACCACCGGCACCGCCAGCATCGGCCCCAAGGCCACCAGCCACAGCCGCCGCCCGCGCAACCCCGCCCCCACCGGATGCTCCGCCAGCCTTGGCAGCAGTCGCGCCAACGGCCATCCCAACGCCACCGCGCCAGCCAGCAGCAGCATGATCCACCCGCCCCGGTCCGCCACCGGCGGCCGCACCCGCTCCACAGCGTAAACCCGGTCCAGCCAGCCCACCATCTCGGCCATCGTCACGGTGGAAAACAGCACGCTCGCATGCTCCACATGCGGCGCCACCGCCGCGCGCCGCCAGTTCCCCGGCGCACCATAAGTCTCGCCCGCCACCCCCTCCGGTGCCATCAGCCGTACCACCCGCAAGGCTTCCGCCGACAGCATCCCCTCCCAAGCCCCCGTCACCACCAACAGGTTCTTCGGCGCATCCGCCGTCACCTCGGGCGAGAACATCGACACCGCCACCACCGCGTCGACCCACGGCGTGGCCTTGGCAAACCGCACGACAATGTCCGTCGCCATCGAATGGCCCAATACCGCCACCCGCCCGTCCCCCAACGCCCGCGCCGCCTCGGCCACCCCCGCCAGTTCCCGCACCAGCGTCGCCGTCGCCCCCGCCACTTCCACCACCGACCCGCTGAGCGGCTCCGGGTTCCGCCCATGCCCCGCGCTGTCATAGGTCACCGCCACATACCCCGCCCGCGCCGCCGTCAGCGCAAACGACTGCATGATCTGCTGGCTGCCCGCAAACCCGTGCGAGATCACCAATACCGGGCCAATCGGCACTTCCGGCCGATAAACCCGCCCCGGCACCGTCCCGAAGGTCACCGCCTCGACGCGCACGCCCGCCGCCGCCCCTTCCAGCCGCCACACCGCCAGAAGGATCGCCGCCACCGCCAGAACCGCCACCAACGCCCGCATCAGTCACCTGCCTTCCGCGCCCATCGAACCACCCCGCCAGCGCGAAGTCCACGCCCGCCATTTCCCCCTAGCCCCGCCTGCCAAAGCCGCTATCCTTGGCGCCATGACCGGCCCCGCATCGCCCGACAGCCTCCTGACCCTGCCCCCACCAGCCCTGCCCGAGGCCGAGCTTCTCTCCCTCCTCCAGCGCCACTACGGCCTGACCGGAACGCTCACCCGCCTCACCTCGGAACGCGACCTCAATCACCGCCTCACGACCGCCGCCCAAAGCTACACCGTCAAACTGACCAACCCCGGCGAACCCGCCGAGATGACCGCGTTTCAGACCGCGGCACTTCAGCACGTCGCGGCAACCGACCCCGGCCTTCCCGTCCCCCGCATCATCACCGGCAGCAATGGCCAGGCCATCACCCAAACCCCGCACGGCGCCCTCCGCGTCCTTACCTGGCTTGACGGCACGCCGCTCCACGCCGCCCCGAAATCTCCCGCCCAACGCCGCGCCGTGGGCCGCGCGCTTGCCCGCCTCACCGCCGCGCTGACAGGTTTCATCCACCCCGCCGCCGACCACATCCTGCTGTGGGACATCAAGCAGACCCCCCGCCTCGCCCCGCTCCTGCCCGCGATCACCGACCCCGCCTTGCGCGCCGAGGCCACCGCCTTCGTCGCCCGCTTCACCAGCGACATCGCCCCGCAACTCGCCACCCTGCCGACCCAAGTCGTCCACGCCGACTTCAACCCGCACAACCTCCTGACCGACGCCGCCGATCCGACCCGCATCACCGGCATCCTCGATTTCGGCGACATGGTCCGCACCCCCCGGATCTGCGACGTGGCCACCGCCGCCTCCTACCAGATCGACGCCGAGGCACCGCTCGACAGCCTTGCCGACCTGCTGCAAGGCTACACCGCGATCCTCCCCCTCACAGCACCAGAACTCACCCTCCTCTTCGACCTCATCACCGCCCGCATGGTGACAACTCTCGCCATCACCTCATGGCGCGCCGCCCGCTATCCCGACAACGCGACCTACATCCTGCGCAACCAGCCCTCCGCCCTCGCCGGCCTTCAAGCCTTCCGCAGCATTGGCCGCGAAACCGCCACCGCCCGCTTCCTCGCCGCTTCCGAAAGATCCCCCGCATGACCCGCCAGACCACCATGATCAACGGCTACACCCCCGGCAAAGGCAGCCTCGCGCCCGAGGATGAGGCGCGCGTCGCCCGCCGCACCGCCCTACTCGGCCCCGCCTACCGCCTGTTCTATGAGACCCCCGTCCACCTCGTGCGGGGCGACGGTGTCTGGCTTTACGACCGCGACGGCAACGCCTACCTCGACACCTACAACAACGTGGCCTCCGTCGGGCATTGCCACCCCCGCGTCGTCGCCGCGATGGCCGATCAGGCCGCCACGCTTGCCACCCACACCCGCTACCTGCACGACGCCGTCCTCGATTATGCCGAGCGTCTTCTGGCCCACTTCCCCATCCCCCTGACCCACGCAATGTTCACCTGCACGGGGTCCGAGGCGAACGACCTCGCGCTGCGCATCGCGCGGGCGAAAACTGGTGGCACCGGCATCATCGTCACCGACAACGCCTATCACGGCGTCACCCTCGCCACCGCCGAGATGTCGATGTCGATCGGCCCCGCCGTCGCTCCCGGCCCGACCGTGTTCCCGGTCCCCGCCCCAACCACCGCCAACTACCCCGGCGACCTTGGGGCCGGCTTCGCCGCAGCCGTCACCGCCGCGTGTGAAAGAATGGCCGCGCAAGGCATCAAGCCCTGCGCCCTCATCGTCGATACGATCTTCTCCTCCGACGCGGTTCTGCCCGACCCGGCAGGTTTCCTCGCGCCCGCCGCTGCCGCGATCCGTGCCGCCGGTGGCCTCTTCATCGCCGATGAAGTCCAACCCGGCTTTGGCCGCACCGGCAGCCAGATGTGGGGCTTTCAACGCCACGGCCTGATCCCCGACATGGTGTCCTTGGGCAAGCCGATGGGCAACGGCTACCCGATGGCCGGCCTTGTGGTGCAGCCTGAAATCGTGGCAGATTTCGGCGCGAAGTCCCGCTATTTCAACACCTTCGGCGGCAATGCCGTGGCCGCCTCGGTCGGCATGGCCGTCCTGAACGTGATCCGCGACGAAGGCTTGCAAGCCAACGCCCTCCACACCGGACGTGCCTTCCACGACGGCCTCACCGCGCTGGCCAACCGCCACCCCTGTCTTGGTCAGGTGCGAAGCGCCGGCCTCTTCCTCGGGCAGGAGATCATCGACGCCACCGGCGCGCCCGATCCCGCCCGCTCCGCCCGCATCGTCAACGCCCTGCGCGAGGCCCGCGTCCTCATCAGCGCCACCGGCCCGCTCGGCCACATCCTGAAAATCCGCCCTCCTATGGTGTTCACCACCGACCACGTCGCGATCTTCCTTGACCGGCTGGAAACGGTGCTGAAGCGCGTCTGATAGCACCACAGAGGGCAGCGCCCTCCCGCGGGGAGGGAGGGCCATGCCATTGGTTTCTCGAACCAATGGCGCAACCAATGGCATACCCGGCGGGCTTGCGCCCTCGATTCCGGGCGAAGAAAGGAAGGGCGCTAGATCTTCGGCAACCCCCGCCCGGCATGAACATGATACGCCTTGGTCACGATCTGCCAGCGGCCCAAGGCATCCGGCCGGTCCTTCACCATCACCAGATAATCCGTGAAATCTGTCCCGAAACAGGTATCGGTCAGCTTGGCGATCGCAACCGTCCCTGTCACCTCGATCGACAGCAACTCCGCCACATAAGGTGTGCCCTCAGGCTCGGTCGCTTCGTTTCGGACCCAGTCGATGAACTCTTCCAGCGGAAAGAATTCGTAGACGTCGCCAAAATGTCCGACCTGCAGCGCGTCCGGATGAAACGCCCGCCTCAGCTTGGCCTCGTCACCCCAACACATGCCCTCAAGGTAATCCACCACGACCCGCCGAATGGCGTCGTGTTCAGCACTTCCCCGCATCCACCCCTCCTCGCGATGAACCCATCCCGAGACTGTAGCATCCGCGCGCGCATTCGTTAACAGGGTCTGAATCGACCTCGCAACCCGTTGTTTTCATTGATTCCGAAAAATGTCCCACCGTGGGACACTACCCCAAGGCATACCCCGCGCCGCGCACCGTCCGCACCGGATCATCCCCCCCGAACAGCATCAGAGATTTCCGCAGGCGCCCGACATGAACATCCACGGTCCGGGTGTCGACATAGATGTCCCGCCCCCAGACCAGATCCAGCAGCTGGTCCCGGCTGAACACCCGCCCCGGCCGCTCCATCAGTGTGACCAACAGCTTGAACTCGGTCGGCCCCAGCTTCAGCACCTTGTCGGCCCGATAAACCCGGTGGCTCTCCGTATCCAGCCGGATATCCCCGTGCTCCAACACCACCCCCGCCGTCGACGGCCGCACCCGCCGCAACTGCGCCCGCGCCCGCGCCATCAACTCCAGCACCGAATAGGGCTTGATCACGTAATCGTCCGCCCCCGTCTCCAGCCCGCGGATGCGGTCCACCTCCTCGGCCCGCGCCGACAGCATGATGATCGGGATCGACCGCGTCACGGGGCTGAGTTTCAGGCGGCGGCACACCTCGATCCCCGACAGCTTCGGCATCATCCAGTCGAGGATGATGATGTCCGGCGCCGCCTCGTCGACCAGCATCATGGCGTCCTCGCCATTGTCGGCCTGCGTCACGTCAAAGCCCTCGGCTTCAAGGTTGTAGGCCAGGACGGCCCGCTGCGCGGGTTCATCCTCGACCAGAAGCACGGTCGGCTGCGCCATCGTCATCCCCTCGCGCTGGTGGTGTCGAACTTCGGCCGCTCTTCGCCGGGCAGGCTGCCAGTTACTAGGTAGATCACCTGTTCCGCGACCGACGTGGCATGATCGCCCACCCGTTCGATATTCTTTGCAATGAAGTGCAGATGCATGCACGGCCCGATGTTGCGCGGATCTTCCATCATGTGCGTCAGGAATTCGCGGAAGATCGAGTTGTACATCTGGTCGATGTCACGGTCACGCTGGCGCACATCCTCGGCCAATTTCACGTCGCGGCGGATGTAGGCGTCCAGCGCATCGTTCAGCATCAGGACCACTGCCTTCGCCAGCCTCCGGATCGACCCGGACGCCCCCATCACCTGCGGCATCTGGCTCAGCACCACCGTCCGCTTGGCAAGGTTCTTGGCGTAATCCCCGGCCCGCTCCAGCGCGGCGGCAATCTTCATCACGGTCAGCACGGTGCGCAGGTCGCCCGCAGCAGGCGCGCGCAGCGCGATCAGCCGCGCGCATTCGACGTTGATCTGGTCCTCCAGCGCGTCGATCGCCTTGTCGCCGGCGCGCACCCGCGCGGCCATCTCCTCGTCGCGCGCATCCAAGGCCTCGGCGGCTTCGAGAAGTGCTGTTTCGACAAGCCCGCCCATCCGCATGACAAGGGCCTGAACGGCCTCGAGGTCGCGGTCGAAGGCGGAAAGGATGTGGGTGCTGTTCATGGTATCTCCTATCCGATCCGGCCGGTGATGTAGGCCTCGGTGCGCGGGTCCTTCGGGTTGGTGAAGACCTCACCCGTCTCGCCGTATTCGACAAGGTTGCCAAGGTGGAAGAACGCCGTCTTCTGGCTGACGCGAGCCGCCTGCTGCATGGAGTGGGTGACGATCACCACCGAGAAACTGGCGCGCAACTCGTCGATCAGTTCTTCCACCTGCGCTGTGGCGATGGGGTCGAGCGCCGAGCAAGGCTCGTCCATCAACAGCACCTCGGGCGAGGTTGCGATGGCGCGCGCGATGCACAGGCGTTGTTGCTGGCCGCCCGAAAGGCCAGTGCCTGGGGCGGCAAGGCGATCCTTCGCCTCGTTCCACAGCGCGGCCTTGCGCAGCGAGGTTTCGACGATCTCGTCCAGTTCCGCCTTCGTCCGCGCCAGGCCGTGAATCTTTGGCCCGTAGGCCACGTTGTCATAGATCGACTTCGGGAACGGGTTAGGCTTCTGAAACACCATCCCCACCCGCGCGCGCAGGCGTACGGGATCGACGCGGGGGTCGTAGATGTCTTCACCGTCAAGCGTGATCGCCCCGTCCACCCGGCATGACGGGATCGTGTCGTTCATCCGGTTCAGGCAGCGCAGGAAGGTGGATTTGCCGCAGCCGGACGGGCCGATGAAGGCGGTCACCGTGTTTTCCAGGATCTCGACGTCAACGTCCTTCAGGGCGTGCGTCGCGCCATAGTGGACCTGCACCCCCTTGGCACTGATCTTCGAGGCATGTGTATTCACTGTCCGCTCCACGATGCGCATGTCGTCCATGTCTGTCCTACCTTACCAGCGGCGTTCGAATTTGCGACGCAGGATGATTGCCGCGACGTTCATCACGACGAGGAATGCCAAAAGCACGATGATCGCGCCCGAAGAGCGTTCGATGAAAGCCGGGTCGGCGCGCTGCGCCCAGCCGTAGACCTGCACCGGCAGCGCGGTTGCGGGGTCAAGAAAGCCTTCAACAGGGGCCGAGGGATAGTTGTCGACAAAGGCGACCATGCCGATCAGGAGAAGCGGCGCGGTCTCCCCCAGCGCGGTGGCAAGACCAAGGATCGTGCCGGTCAGGATGCCCGGCGCGGCAAGCGGCAAAACGTGGTGAACCACCATCTGCATCTTCGACGCGCCGACCCCCAGTGCCGCATCGCGAATGGATGGCGGCACCGCCCGGATCGAGGCGCGGGTGGCGATGATGATCGTTGGCAGCACCATCAGGCTGATCACCAGCGCGCCGACAAGGGTGGACGATTGCGGAAAGCCCATGAAGTTGATGAATATCGCAAGGCCAAGGATGCCGTAGACGATGGAAGGCACTGCGGCGAGGTTCGAGATGTTCACCTCGATCAGGTCGGTCCAGCGGTTCTTCGGGGCAAATTCCTCGAGGTAGATCGAGGCCGCCACGCCGACTGGCACGCACATCACCGCAACAAGGATCATCAGGTAAAGCGAGCCGAGGATGGCCACGCCAAGGCCAGCCGCCTCGGGGCGCTGGTCAGAGGCGTCGGGGTTGGTGAAGAAATCCCAGTTCCACTGCGACGACAGGATGCCGGCGTCGATAAGCAGATCGGCGAATTGCAGTTGTTCGGGCGATATCTGACCGTCGCGTTCGGCCGTTTGCATCGTCACGCGGCCCTTGAGATAGCCGTCGATACGGCCTGCGGCCAGAAGGTTCGCGGTGATGGTGGTGTCAAGCGCTGCGGGGTTTGCCAACACCATCGCCCGCAGATCACCCGCTGCATCCTTGGAAATCAGGGCGGCCACATCCTTTTTCGACAACTCACCGGTGACGATGCCCTTGGCCGCCAGCTCCGCCTCGAACGCGCGGGTCAGAAGCTTTGCATAACCGACCGTGGTGACCTTTGCCATTTCGTCGCGGTTGGCGTTGCCCTTGGGGTCAAGGAGGTCGGACGACAGGGTAACCGGAAAGGTCAGCTTTGCCTGGTAGAACGCCGACACCCCATCCGAAAAGATCGTCCAGAGCATGATCGCCAGTGTGGCAAGGCTGACCGCGATGGCCGACAGGCCATAAAGCCGGAACCGGGTTTCTGCGGCCTTGCGCCGTTTCATGCGCGCGTCATCGGCCAGAAGCGAGGCGCGGCGCGGGCGGGCGGTGGGAACGGCGGCATCGGTCATTCGTACTGCTCCCGGTATTTCCGCACGACGTAGAGGGCAAGGATGTTGAGGCCGAGGGTAATGACGAACAGTGTCATCCCCAGCGCAAAGGCCACCAGCGTTTCGGGCGAGGCGAAGTCGGTGTCGCCGGTCAACTGGCCGACGATCTTCACCGTCATCGTGGTCATCGCCTCGAACGGGTTCAGGTCCAGCTTCGCCGCTGCCCCCGCCCCCATCGACACGATCATCGTCTCGCCAATGGCGCGGCTGGCGGCCAGAAGCACCGCGCCGACGATACCGGGAAGTGCTGCCGGCAGGATCACCTGACGCACGGTTTCCGACTTGGTCGCGCCAAGGCCGTATGACCCGTCGCGCAAAGACTGCGGCACCGCGTTGATGATGTCATCCGCCAAGGACGAGATGAACGGAATGTTCAGGATGCCGATCACGATACCGGCTGTCATCACGGATGAGCCGCTGTTGCCAAGGCCCAGGGGTTCCGCAAAATAATCGCGCAGGAACGGCCCGACCGTCACCAGCGCGAACAAGCCGAATACCACGGTCGGGATCCCGGCGATCACCTCGATCAGCGGCTTCACCCAGGCGCGCACCGTGGGCGTGGCGTATTCGGCCAGATAGATCGCCGCGAAAAGTCCGATCGGCACCGCCACCAGCATGGAGATCAGGCTGATGTAAAGCGTGCCCCACAGTAGCGGGATGAACCCAAGCTCGCTGTCGCCCCGAAAATTCGGCGACCAGGTCAGTCCAAAGAAGAAATCGGCGGCGGGATACATCGAAAAGAAGTTGAAGGTCTCTGAAAGCATCGACCAGACGATGCCCACGGTGGTCAGGATCGCGATGGTCGACGCCGCCATCAACAACCCTTGAACCACGCCCTCCACGCGGTTACGGGCGCGCAGGTCGGGCTCGGTCATCCGCACCGCCATGGCAAACCCGGCAAGCGCTACAGCCAGCACCGCAAGCGCACGCCAGACGGCGCCGGTCGCGCTGAGGCCACGGTAGGATTGCGCTGCCGTCAGGATCTGCGGCGACACGTCTTCGGCCAGCGCCACACCCGCCTCGGCCAGTGCCTCGCGCATCGTGCCGTTGCCGGCAATCTGCGGCGTGCCGTCTGCGCCCACAGTCACGGCCCCCGCGGCAATCGCCACATCCAGACCGGCAGCCAGACGCCGGACATCCGCCATCGCCAGCGCGCGGGCAGTATCGTCGGCGGTAAGCTCGGGGGGCAGGTCAGCGGAGATCCGGTTTTCGATCACCATGGGCTGCACGATCAGCCACAAAAGGAGTGTCAGAAGGCCGGGCAGCAGGACCATGATCGCGCCGTGCCAGCCATAGTAGCCCGGAAGCGAATGCAGCACCCCGATCTTGCCACCGGACAAGGCCAAGGCGCGGGCGCGGCAAACCACGAAGGCGGCGGCGGCCAGCACCAGCATAAGGCAAAGAAGAAGGAAAACGGTCATCTGGCATTCCGGCGAAAGGGAACGGGCGGCGCCGTAGCGCCGCCCGAAGCTATGCTTATTCCAGCGGGCCCATCGGCGTTTCGGCAGCAACGGCAGCTTGCGTCGCGGCCAGTTCCGGGTCGGACACGAGGCCATACTCGGCCAGCGGGCCATCCGGGCCAGCCATGTCGTCGCTGACGAAGAACTCGATGTACTCCTTAAGGCCGGGGATTACGCCGATGTGCGCCTTCTTGACGTAGAAGTAGAGCGGGCGCGACACCGGGTAGTCGCCGGCAGCGATGGTCTCAACCGAAGGCACCACCCCATTCATCGAGGCGACACGCAGCTTGTCGGTGTTGTTTTGGTAGAACGACAGGCCGAACACGCCGACGGCGGTCTTGTCCGCATCCAGACGCGCCAGCGTCTCGGTATAGTCGCCGTCGATGTCGACCGACCGGCCATCGGTGCGCAGCTCGTTGCAGGCCTTGTCGGCGTTGGCTTTCTTTTCCTTGTCGTCCGCGCCTTCGGCGGTTGCAAGGAAAAGGTCATGCGCGCCGGTGGCCTTGCAGCCCTCGACGATCACCTTGGTGTCGAACACTTCACGCGTGCCGTGCTTGGTGCCAGGGATGTAGGCAAGGATTTCCTGATCCGGCAGCGCCGGGTTCACTTCGGACCACTTGGTCGCCGCGTTGTCGGCGATTGCGCCGTCCTTGACCACCTTGGCGGCCAGCGCGGAATAGACATCTGCCGGGGTCAGCGCGAACTCGGGGCCGTTCACGTCCGAGGCGAAGACGATCCCGTCATAGCCGAAGCGGACTTCCATGATTTCCGTCACGCCGTTCGTCGCGCAAAGGTCGATGTCCGACTGCGCGATGCGGCTGGACGAGTTGGCGATGTCGACGGTGTTTTCGCCCACACCTTCGCACAGCTTCTTGCGACCCGCACCCGACCCGCCGCCTTCAATGACCGGCGTGGGGAAATCGAAGTTTTCGCCAAAGGCTTCCGCCACGATGGTGGCATAGGGCAGCACGGTCGAGGAACCGGTCACCTGAACCTGATCGCGGGCATCGGCGGCCGTGGCGGCCGCAGCGATAGCGATCGCCGAGACGGTGAGATTTACAAGACGCATAGGTCACTCCTTGGTTGCGACGAGAGCCCGAGTCGGCCCTTGGCGCAGGGTCTAGGCCCGGTTCGTGACGGGTATGCGTAGGTTTTGTAACACCCGTGTGACGCGTCAGCCCTGCGCCAGCCGCGCGTCGATTTCCGCGCGCGAGGGCATTGCAGGCGCCGTGCCCGGGCGGGTAACGGAAATGCCTGCCGTGGCGCAGCCAAAGCGCACGGCATCGACCACGTCCATCCCTTCGGACAGTGCGACGGCAAAACCGCCGTTGAACGCATCACCCGCACCGGTGGTTTCGACCACCGGACCAGACGAGATGACGGGCACATGCACAGACCGGCTTTTGTCCCGGTAAAGCGCGCCGTTGCCGCCAAGGGTGATCACCGCCGCCCCGACCCCACGCGCAAGAAGCGCGTCGGCGGCGCGCTCGGCCTCCTCGATCGTGGTGACGGGCAGCCCGGTCAGCGCCTCGGCCTCGGATTCGTTCGGCGTGACGAAATCGCACAGCGCCAGCATCGCGTCATCAAGTGGCGCGGCGGGTGCCGGGTTCAGGATGGTCCGCACGCCAGCACCGCGGGCGATCTCCAGCGCGCGGCGCGCGGCGGGGATCGGCTGTTCCAGCTGTGTGACGAATGTGGCAGCGCTTTCAATCAGTTCACGGCGCGCCTCGACATCTTCGACGGATACGCGGCCAGCAGCACCTGGCGCCACGATGATCGCGTTGTTGCCGGTGGCATTCTCGATGAAGATGTAAGCGGCGCCGGTATAGCTTTCCGCATCCTCGGTCACCTCGGGATGCACCCCCGCTTTCGCCCAAGTCGCCCGCGCGATGTCGGCAAAGGCGTCGCGTCCAAGCCGGGTGATGAAATGCGTGCGCCCGCCAGTCCCAGACTGGGCCATCGCCGCGGCAACAGCCTGGTTCGACCCCTTGCCACCCGGTCCCAGCACGAAGGAATTGCCAAGGATCGTCTCGCCCATCTTCGGCTGGCGATCGGCGCGGTAGGCGGTATCGGCCACGAAAATTCCAAGAATCACAATCGGTTTCATTCTCATGCCTCCGGGGGGATCACGCCCTTGCGGAACATGAAGCAGCCGTAGAACCTGCGTTCACCGGTCTGGATCACCGCATAGGCCTGCCGCGCCATGTCATAGAATGCGAATCGCTCAATCGAGAGCATCGGCCGCGCGCGCCCTTCGGCGCGGTCGATCTCGGCCTGCACCTCGGCTTGCACCGTCGGTATTTCGTGCGGCGCTCCGACCACCTCCATCCGCCCTGCGAAATCATCGACAAACGTGTCCAGCGGCAGGACCGACAGGATCGCGTTCACCGCCTCGCCGCAGGTCAGATTCTCCATCCGCAAAAGCTTGCCCGTCACCGTTGCCCGCGCAACGGAGTCTGCCGGAAAGTTGGTGTCCGACACGATCAGCACATCGCCATGCCCCATCGCACGCAAAACACCCAGCACTTCGGCGTTCAGCCGGTTGTCGATACCCTTCAGCATCTGCAAGCCCTCCCCGGCTTCCCCTTCATCAAATATCCCACGGGGGTGCGGGGGTGTGAAACCCCCGCTCTTTCCGTCACGCCAGCCGAACCCCCGTTGTCCGGTCAAACAGATGCACCATTTCCGGGTCGGGCGCAAAGGTCAGCGCATCCCCGGGACGGAAGGCAACGCGGTCGCGGAACATGCCGACGATATCCTGCCCGTTCACGCGCAAGACGACATGGGTTTCAGACCCGGTCGGTTCCACCACGGCGACGGTGCCGGAAAGCCCCTGCCCGCCTGCGGTCAACGCCTCGGGGCGGATGCCGTAGGTCACCTCGCGGCCAACCTCGACCGTGGATCCCGACGGCAGGGGCAAAAGCGCCCCGCCCGCCTCGACCTTCCGAACCCCAGCGTGGTCGACGATCTTCCCCACCACCATGTTCATCGACGGGCTGCCGATGAAGCTTGCGACGAACGTATTCACCGGACGGTCATACAACTCCAACGGCGGGCCGACCTGCTCGATCCGGCCGCCCTGCATGACCACGATCTTGTCAGCCATCGTCATCGCCTCGATCTGGTCATGCGTGACGTAGACGGTGGTGGTCTTCAGCCGCAGGTGCAGCTCGCGGATCTCGGTGCGCATCTGGACACGCAACTTCGCGTCAAGGTTCGACAACGGCTCGTCGAACAGGAACACCTGCGGATCGCGAACAATGGCGCGGCCCATCGCCACCCGCTGGCGCTGACCACCTGAAAGCGCACGGGGGAACCGGTCAAGATAAGGCGTCAGGCCCAGAATCTCTGCGGCGCGCACCACGCGCTTGTCGATCTCGGACTTGTCCATCCCGCGCATCTTCAGCGCGAAGCCCATGTTCGCCGCGACCGTCTTGTGCGGGTAAAGCGCGTAGTTCTGAAAGACCATCGCGATGTCACGCTCCGACGGTGGCAGGTTGTTCACCCGCCGCTCGCCGATACGGATATCGCCGCTAGACACTTCCTCCAGCCCCGCGATCATCCGCAACAGCGTGGACTTGCCACAGCCCGACGGCCCGACCAGCACGACGAACTCGCCATCGGCAATGTCGAGGTCTAGGCCGTGGATCACCTGAATCCCGCCGTAGAACTTCTTCAGATCGCGGATCGTCACTTCGCCCATCAGGCACGTCCCCCAATTTTGGGAAAAGCTAGCGGTCAGACGCCGGGCTGTCCACCTGCTGATCATACTAACATGTTAGAATCTTGACAGGCAGGTCCACCCTTGCGAAGCTTTGCCCCGAAGGCTGCCCAGACCGGGAAGGGGAGGTCCCGTCAAGTCGAACGTCACGGCCGGACAAACCGCCAAGCGCCTTTCGTCGAACAAATGAAAACCGCCCCGGGATCGCCGATCCGACATGGGGTGTCCAAAGGGAGGACTGAACGTGAAGGTTGAGATTTACGAGGCAATGGTGCGCTCCACCATAAGCCGCCGCCGGATGCTGCAAGGGGCGACTGCGCTGACCGCGCTTGCCGCCCTGCCGATGTCGGCCCGGATGGCCGCCGCACAAGACAACGTCCGCGCCGAGATCCTTAAGATCCCCGGCGTTGGCATGGGCAGCCCGACCGACGCCGATTGGCAGAAGGTCGGCGAGATGTGCCTTGGGTCGACCAAGGCCAACGTTGCCGAAGGCGAATTCGCCGGGGTCGAACTGACCTTCTTCGGCATCAACAACAACGGCCTGCACAACATCCTGTTCCGGGGCCTCCTAAAAGGTTGGGAAACCTACACCGGCGCCAAGATCAACTGGATCGACCTCGCGCAGGCCGATTACAACCCGCGCCTGCAGCAGAACATCGCAACCGGCACCGTCGACTTCGACATCCTCGCGATGGGCGCTCCTTTGGAAGGCGACACCGCCAGCAAGGGTCTCCTCGACGAGATGCCCGACTGGGTCAAGGCCCAGATCGACATGGACGACTATGTGAACTACCTCAAGGCACCCGTCGGCACTTGGGAAGGCAAGACCTACCGCATCTCGATCGACGGCGACTGCCACACGTTCGCCTACCGCAAGGACTACTTCGGCGACGGCTCGATCTCGGGCATGGCCGAGGCGCCAAGCCATTGGGAAGATGTCAACGCCATGTCTCTGGCCGTGATGGGCAAGACAGATCCGCTGACCGGAACGCCGGCCTTCGGCTTCCTCGACCCGCTGAAGGGTTGGGGCGGCTTTGGCTTCTACTTCCTGGAAGACCGCGCCACGGCTTATGTGAAACACCCCAGCGATCCGGCCTTCCTCTTCGATCCCGAAACGATGAAGCCGCGGGTCAATAACCCGGGCTGGGTACAGGCGATCCAGGACGTGATGGACCTGATCAAGGCCGGGGCCTATCCGCCCGACCAGATCAACGCCGACCCCGGCACCACCGCCTTCTCGCAGTTCCTCGCCGGAACCGGCGCTGGCGTCACCTGGTGGGGCGACGTGGGATCCAACGCCCGCACCTCCGACACCTCGGTCGTCGGTGACGTCGTCGGCTTCTCGATCAACCCTGGCGCCAAGAGGGTCTACAACCACGGCGCCGGCGCCTGGGAAGAGACCGAGAACTTCGCGCCGAACATGGCCTACCTCGGCTGGGGCGTCTACGTCACCAACCGCGTCTCGGGCGACGAGAAGAAGCGCAAGGCCGCATGGTCTGCCGCTGCTCATCTCGGCGGCAAGGATTTGTCGCTCTGGATGGCGGCCTATCCGTCGGGCTTCCAGCCCTACCGCAACTCGCACTTCGATTACGCGGAATGGGAAGCGGCCGGCTACGACCGGGCCTTCGTCGAAGACTACCTCGGATCGAACGCCGACAGCTACAACCACCCCAACGCCGCGATCGAACCGCGTATCCCCGGCATCTTCCAGTATTACTCGGTAGCCGAGGACGAACTGGCCAAGGGCTATGCCGGGCAATACGCATCGGCGCAGGAAACCGCAGATGCCATCGCCGCGGCATGGGAAAAGATCACCGACCAGATCGGTCGGGACAGCCAGATCGCGCTCTATAAAGCGTCGCTCGGCATGTGATCCTGCGGGTGGCGCTGCGATGCGCCACCCCATTCAACGCAAAACGGCGCGCCCTCATCGGCGCGCCGTTTCTTTTGGATCGACCGCCCGCTCAGATGATCGTCGGCAGGTCCAGCAGCCGCGACAACTGCCACTCCGAATTGCGCGCCGAGGTCTTTTCCCGCGACGGCGACAACAGTTTCATCGGCCAGAACTTCGTCGACATGTAGGCTCCGCCCGGGATCGCCGAGGTTTTGGTTTTGCCGTGAATGATCGGGTCGCTGCCAAGGATATGGCCATGCGTTGTCGGGCGGTGCTTGTTCGACATGAACAGCGGGTGATCGCGCAAGATGCTGCTGCTTACCTCGATACGGGCGTCCTCGCGGATATACTCGTTCTCGTTCGCGACGCCGACATCCAGCGAGGGGTGTTTGTCCAGCACCCGGATGGCGTGGCGTGCAGCGCCGATCGGGTTGAACGGCGCCTGCACCACGACCAGCACCTTGCCGTCCGCAACCGGCCCGGCATAGGCAGCCGCCGCCTCGGGGCTGACCCGAGCCGAGCGCAGCCGCTGGGTGACGGTCCCCTTGCCCTCGCGGGAAAGGATGTGGATGTAATCCTCGCTGTGGCCACGACCCAGAAGGTCATCGACAGCCGCCTTTGCCGCCGCGCTGCTTGGGTAAAGTCTCGTGATGATCGTTGTCATGTGTCACCCTGTTGTCCAGAACCAGTGTCGATCTTGCGTTTAGCGGTTGCCTGCGCGGTCATGGCAGTATTGGAGCCTTGGCCTGCGAGGTAGGGTCGCCGGGACTTCTGTCCAGCCTTGCCTTCAAAAGTGGAACCGCCACCACCAGCGCCAGCGCCAGAAGCGCCATTTCCAGAACGAAAACCGGAACATAGGGCGCCGCTGCGCCGCTTTGCGCGCCTGGATGGTTTGCCAGCACGTCGCGGATCACCCCGCCTACGGCAATCGCCGTGCCAGCCGCCGTTGTCTGCACCGCCCCCCATGCGCCCAGCGCCAGGCCGATCTGGTCGCGCGGCGCAGCGCGCATCGTGGCGGTCAGCGTGCCATGCCCGAAAAGGCCCGCACCGAACCCTGCAAGCACCGTCGCCCCGATCAGGATAGGCTCCGAGGTCAGCAGTGCCGCCAGAACGACCAGCCCAAAGGCCGGAACCCCCAGCGCAGCCCCCGTCACTGCAAGCGCAATCGGACGCCGCCCCCGCACCAGCAGTGCCGACGCAAGCGCAAAGCCAATCAGGCTGCCCAGGGCAAGAAATACCGTGAGAAGCGTCGTTTCAGACACCGTCATGCCAAGGACCTGCCCGCCGAACGGCTCCAGGATCACATCGGCCATGCCGAACCCCGCCGTGCCGCAGGCGATCACCGCCAGCAGTCGGACCATCCCGCGCCCCTCGGTCAACCGGGCCCAAGCGGTCGCAAATCGAACAACGCGCTGCGGGGTCGCGGCACGGCTGCGATTGCGCGGCTCCTGCTGCCACACCGCAATCCCGTTCAGCACGATGGTCACGACCGCCGCGCCCTGAATGACCTGAATCAGTCGACCCGGCGAATAATCACGCAACAAAAGCCCGAAGATAAACGCGCTGACGATCATGCCCACAAGCAGCATCACATACATCAGCCCGACGATCTTCGGCTGATCCTCCTCCGGCACAAGGTCGGTTGCCAGCGCCAGACCGACCGTCTGCACGACATGCACACCCGCGCCGACCAGAAGAAATGCCAGCGCTGCGGCACTCAGCCCGATCCAGCGCGGCGCATCGACCGCTTCGCCGTAGCCAGACAGCACAAGAAGCGCGAATGGCATGATGGCAAATCCGCCGAACTGCAACATCGTGCCCTTGAAGATGTAGGGCACCCGCCGCCAGCCCAGCGCGGACACGTGATTGTCCGACCGATACCCGATTAGGGCGCGCAACGGTGCAAAGACCAGCGGGAGCGCCAGCATCGCGCCCACAAGGGTCGCGGGCACGCCTAGTTCGACGATCATCACCCGGTTCAGGGTGCCGACCAGAAGCACCAGCGCCATGCCCACCGTCACCTGGAACAGCGACAGCCGCAAGAGCCGCGACAGCGGCAGATCCTCGGTCGCCACCTCGGCAAACGGCAGAAAGCGCGGACCCAAGCCCGCGATCTTACCCAAGGCAAAGCGGCGGTAGTCGAACATCTCGTCTGATCCGTAATGTGCTGGCAGCCCGGCTCACAGGGCCGCGCAGGCTTGCAGCGGAACCCGCGCCGCACCGGCCACGGGTTCCACCATCGCTGTCCTTCCCGATCAGGAAGGGCGTCAGTTCAGCGTTGCCATGTCGTCCGACAGGACCGCGTGGGCCATTGTGCCATCTGGCATCGTCACCATGATGTCCTTCGATCCCGGCTTCAGATAGGCGACCTTGGCCGTGGTATCGTCCACCGCAAGCGACGCCATGCCACCGATCGGCTTGCCCGACAGAAAGTCGGCAACCCAGGTGGTGTTGCTAAGCACGGCGACGTGCACTGCAAACGATCCCACAGCAACTGCCGTCAGGAATAGCGGCACACCGACCGTCGGCTTGACCACAAGCCACATTTTCGCGTTGTTCATCTTGCGTCCCCCCTCAGCCAAGCCAAGGCGTTGAAACGGCAACGAGGATGTGTGCGATAAGGGCAATCACCCCGAACACCCGCGTGCCATCAATGATGTAGCTGTGCAGCTCTTCCGCTTCTCTCAGCGTCAGGCCGGTCGGCCAGACCTTATCAGGATCGTTGGACATGAATTGCTCCCTCCGTGCCACGTCGTCGACTGCAGCGGGGATGAACTGACGACTTGCTGCTCACCCTAAGCGTCGATGGCCTGCGACAACCTTGCGACACCCGCAGCGACAATGTGTCACATCTATTTGACATAATCAACTGTCCGCTTGCATTGACATTGCGACGCCGACGAAGGGCAAATGCCGCCGCAAAAGTCTTATAAAATCTTGTTTCTGCTATATATTCATCAAATTCCGGAGAGTGGGCAAGCGCAGCAAGCTCGGCTCGATCGACCCTCACCTGCGACATTTCCGTGGGCCACTGCGCGGGTGTGCTGCGTCGAATCGTCGCTGGCCCGCGTGGCACAGCAACCCCAGTGCGGCGGCGCCGCCGCGCAATCCAGCCATTGTCTCTCAGGCAAGATTTGCCGCTTGCCCGACGCCCTGCGGCGGCTAATATGCTAGCATGTCAACGCCCGAACAGCTTCACATCGTTACCAGCGACACCATTTCCGAAGGTCGGAAGCGGGCTGGAAAGGCCCTGATCTGGGGCTCGGCTACGGTGCTCGTCGCCGTCGCGCTGGCCCAGTTTGGTCAGACAATGGGCTGGTGGACCATTGGCTTCGCCAACTGGCGACCGACGCTTTACGCCTATTGCCTCTGGGCCACTGCCTTTTGCTGGGCGCAGGTGCTGATCCGCGGCGAACAGGGCAAGCGCGTCCTTTTCGTACTGCCGGCCGCGCTCTTCGTGATCTCGCTTACCGTGTTCCCCCTCCTCTTCGGCCTTCTGATCGCATTCTCCAACTGGAACCTGTCCAATCCCGATGGGCGGCAGTTCAACGGCCTCGCCAACGTCATCCAGATGTGGAACGACCCGTTCTACTGGAACGCGCTGCTGAACATGGTCTGGTACACGCTGGCCATCATCATCGAATACGCCATCGCCTTCGGGCTGGCGCTGATCTTGAACAGCGAGATCCGCGCCCGCAAATTCTTCCGTGTGGCGTTCCTCCTGCCCCTCATGCTGTCGCCCGTGGCTGTCAGCTGGATGATCGGCAAATCCATGCTCGAGGCGCGTTTTGGCCCCCTTGCCCGGCTTGGACGCTGGCTTGGCTGGGACAACCCTTCGTTCTTCGGCTCGCCCGAAGTGGCCAAGGCGACCATAATGATCATGGACGCCTGGACCTTCATCCCCTTCATGATGATCATGCTGCTGGCGGGCCTGCAGGCGATCCCGAAAGAACTGACCGAGGCAAGCCGCGTCGATGGCGCGACCGGCTGGAAAAGCTTCTGGGAAATCATCTTCCCCCTGATGCTGCCGGTGTCGATCACCGCGATCCTGATCCGCATCATCTTCAAGCTGAAGCTGGCGGACATCGTTATCAACGTCACCTCCGGCGGGCCGGGTGGGGCCACCGATACCGTCACCAGCTTCATCTTCCGCGAATATCGTGACCGCTCGAACGTCGGCTACGGCACGATGCTGGCGATGGTCTACCTCGTGATCATCATCGTCGCGATGACCTTCCTGATGAAGTCCGCCGCCCGCTGGACGAGGCCGCAGAATTGAAAGCGCCCATGACCGAAACCGCGATCTTCAAGGACAGCGAGGCCGACCGTAGGTTTCGAGGCAAGTGGTTCGCGAACCGCTTGGTCATTTATGGCGTCCTGCTGCTCTGGGCGTTCATCTGCCTTTTTCCGATTTACTGGACCGCGACGACCAGCTTCAAGATGGCTCCCAACGTGATGAAGGGTAACCTGATCCCTTGGGTCGATTTTCAGCCCGCGTGGCTGGGATGGCGGTCTCTGGGCCTGTCACCCGACACCATCGGCGCCGAATCCACGGTGCGCGACGAGTTTATGAAACGCTTCACGAATTCCTTGATCGTGGCGCTGACCTCGTCGGCTTTGGCAGTGATGATGGGCTCGTTGGCGGCTTATGGCCTCAGCCGCTTTCGTTACAAGTTCGCCTGGATGAAGAATGACGACATCTCGTTCTTCTTTCTCAGCCAGTTGATCCTGCCGCCCGTCGTTCTGGCCCTGCCCTTCCTCGTCCTTTACAAGGAACTGGCGCTTTTGGACACGCGGATCGGGTTGATCCTGCTTTACACCCTCAGCGTCCTGCCCATCGTCATCTGGATCATGAAGGACCAGTTTTCCTCGATCCCGACCGAACTGGAGGAGGCCGCGATGGTCGATGGCCTTGGCGTCTGGGGGGCGTTTCTGACGATCATCCTGCCGATCGCCCTGCCGGGCATGGTGGCGGCGTTCATCCTGTCGCTGGTGCTGACCTGGAACGAATACTTCTTCGCGGCCCTGCTTACCTCGACCCACGCCGCGACCCTGCCGGTCATGGTGGCCAGCCAGACGGGCAGTCAGGGGATCAGCTGGTGGTCGATGGCGGCGCTTTCGTTCGCGGCGATCCTGCCCTTGATCATCATCGGGGTGACGCTGGAGCGGTTCATCATCAAGGGGATGGCTGCGGGGGCGGTGAAGTGATGTCCCACGGTGGGACATCCAGCCGGTCCAGCAATATCAATGGCTTGCAGGCCTGAATTCAGGATTCGTCAACATATTGGGGGATGAGCGGCGATGCTGAAGGGGATCGACCAGCGGCTGTCGGCGGAAATCGTGCATGTGCTGATGCTGATGGGGCATGGCGATGATCTGGTGCTGGCGGACGTGAACCATCCTGCCGCGTCCATCGCCAAGGACACCACCTATGGCAAGCTGGTCGACATGGCGGGCTGCGACATTCCTACGGCGGCGCGGGCGATCCTGAGCCTGATGCCGCTGGATACCTTCGTGCCCGCGCCGATTGCCCGGATGCAGGTGGTGGGCGACCCGGCGGCAGACATGCCGGTCTTTGGCCGGATGCAGGCAGTGGCGGACAATGCCGAAGGCCGACCGGTGGAGATGCTGGCGCTGGAGCGGTTCGAGTTCTATGCCGCCGCGCGCAAGGCCTTTGCGATCATCCGCACCGCCGACAGCGGGCCTTATGGCTGCTTTATCCTGAAGAAGGGTGTGATCGACCTGCCCGCGCTTTGAGGGCGGGCGGCGGGAGCCTCCGGCGGGGATATTTCAAGAAGGGGAAACCCGAAGGGTCAGGAGAGCCCGAGAGCCGTGGTCATGTGGGCCAGTGCCAGGGCCACGCCCTTTTCACCGTAGGCTGCTGTTGCCTCGGGCGCGGTTTCGGTGAACCAGTGACCCCCGTCAAGCGCGCGGGTCATGTCGACGGTTTCGGGGGCGAGGGCCAGCATCAGGGAGGTTTCGCCGATGCCGGCGTGGTCGAAGGGAAAATCGGCGCCCTTCGGGAACAGCGGATGGATGCGGACCCAGTTGAACGGATCGGCCCCAATGGCGTGCTGCGCGTAGTAATCCTGCATGCCGCGGTCGCCCCACCAGCCTGGCCCCCGCGACTCCTCCAGATACCGGAAGGTGGCGTTGCGCGCGGCGAGGCGAAAGGCGAGGTCGGTCGGCATGCCTTGAGCGAAGTTTTCCGACTGGTGGTGAATGACGCCGTGGATGTTGCGAAAGCCGGTTTTCAGGAGGGCGGTGAACAGCGCCTCGGCCATAGGCAGGAAGGTCGTCGGCCCGATGTGCAGCGTGCCCGCGCCGGGGCCGGCGACGGCATGCGAGGCCGCACCATAGGCGAAGGGCGGCAAGACGAGGACGCGGTCGCCAAGGCGGTTCAGCGTTTCGGTAACGATCAGGAGATCAACCCCGGCTGGCAGGTGTTCACCGTGGTATTCCATCACGCCGATGGGCAGCACGACGGGGGTATTGGCCGCGATGGCCTCGGCGATCTGATGTGGGCGGAGGTGGGAGAACTGCATGTCAGGACCGATTGGCTTGAGGCGCGATCCGGACGCCTAGGCGCGTGGTGCGGGCTGCGACGCCCAAGCATCGGGGCAAGAGACCCTTACCCCAGCGCATGGGCGATATCCTTTGTCTGGGCGTAAAGCGCCTTCCACAGCGGGTATTGCCTGTCGTAGGCGGCGGCGGGTTCTGGCGTCACGGTGCGGGCGACGGGGTTCCAGCGCGTGATCTCGTCCGGCATCACCGCGCCGATGGCGACGGCGGCAAGGAAGGCGTCGCCGTAGCTGGCGCCCATGGTCTTTTCGCACACCAGTTGCGGGGTGCGGGCGATATCGGAGGTGGCCTGCATCCAGACCGCGTTCTGCGTGCCACCGCCCACGGCGAGGACGCGGGAGGGTGTGGCGTCAAGCTCGCGGTAGGTGTCGAAGACATGCGCGGTGCCCATCGCAATGCCTTCGAGTGCGGCGCGGAACATGTCGGCGCGGGTGTGGGTAAGATCGAGGCCGAAGAAAGCGCCCTTGGCCTGTGCGTCGTGGATCGGGGTGCGTTCGCCCGAGAAATACGGCAGGCAGAGGAGGCCCTTGGCGCCCTTTGGGGACTGCGCCGCCTCGGCCGCGAGGGTGGCGAATTCGGTGTCGCGGGCCAGTTGGTCGCGGAACCAGTGGGTGAGCGTGCCGGAGGTGGCGAGGCCCGCCATCGAAGCGTGGGCGCCGGGAAAAAGCCACGGCGCATACCACAGCCGCGCGTCGCGGACCGGGGCTGCCGTGACTTGGATGATGAAGATGGTTGAGCCATACATCAGCATCATTTCGCCGGGGAACTGCACGCCAACGCTGACCGCCTCGGCCGCGGCGTCGATGGTGCCGCAGGTGACGGGGGTGCCGGGGGCAAGGCCGGTCTCGGCGGCGGCGGCGGCGGTGACGTGGCCCGCGATGTCGGTGGACCACATCAGGTCGGGCAGGTGCGTGAGGGGCAGGATATCGGCCAGCGCATCGGTCCAAGCGAGCCGGTTCACGTCGTAGAGGGGCGAGAAGTTGGCGGCGGTGTAGTGGTCGATGACGTGGTGCCCGGTCAGTTTCCACGTCAGGTAGCTGGTGGAGGTGAGAACCTTGGCGGTGCGGGCGAAAAGGGCGGGGTGGGTTTCCCTGAGCCAGAGGATCTTTGGCCCGACGGATTGCGAGGTAAGCGCGTTGCCGCAGGTGGCAAGGATGCGGTCCTGGCCGATGCTGGAATTGAGAGCTTCGATCTGATCGCTTGCTCGGGTGTCGACGCCGTAAAGGACGCCATTCATCAGGGGGGCGCCGGTTGCATCGACCGGCAGCATGCAGGGGCCGATGGCCGAGGTGGCGACGGCGCGGATGCGTTTGGGGTCTAGCCCCGATTTAGCCAGCAATTCGCGTGTGACGTGGACGAAATCGCCCCACCAGTCTTCCTCGGCGCGGTGTTCGGCCCAGCCGGGGCGCGGCACGATCATCTTGTGCGGGCGGCTGGCGATGGCGGTGATGGTGCCATCGTCGGCGACGAGGGTGCCTTTGGTCTCGAACGTGCCGATGTCGATGCCGAGGGTGTGGGTCATGCGTGGCGGGTGAGCTGGAGGTCGGGGGTGATGTGGTCGAGCGCGGTGTCGAGGAGGGTGGTGAGGGCGTCGAGGTCGGTGGTGTCGACGACTTCGAGCGAGGAGTGGGAGTAGCGCATGGGAAAGCCCACATCGAGGCAGGCGATGCCTTCGGGGCCCATGAACTGAAGATAGGACAGGTCGGTCAGCGCGCCGGTGTGGGCGGAGCGTTGCAGGGGGAGGTTGGCGGCGGTGGCGGCGTCCTCCATCAGACGGACGAGGGCGGGGTGCGGGATCACGCCGTTCAGGGTGCCGCGGCCGTGGAACGAATAAAGCGAGATGCCGGGGCCGCCACCAAGGGTGACATCGCCGCGGGTGGTCATGTCGGGCGTGTCGCAGGCGAGGAGGAGGTCGATCTGCAGCGCGATGGCGGGTTGAAGGGCGGTGGCGGCGGGCAGGACGCCGCGAAGGTTGAACTCCTCCTGCACCGACCAGACGAGGTGGAGGGTTGGGCCGGGTTTGCCTTGCCGCGCGCGTGCGAGGGCAAGGAGGATGGCGCAGCCGGCGCGGTCGTCGACCGAGGTGCCGGCGAGGCGGGTGCCGTGCAGGGGCACGACGCGGGGAAGGTAGGTGACGGGGGTACCGATGCGGATGCCCGCCGCCTCGGCCTCGGATTTCGAGGTGAAGCCTGCGTCGACGTAGAGGTCGGCGTAGGGGAGGACCTTGTACTTTTCATCCGGGGTGGTGGCGTGATGGGATTTGTTGGCGATGACGCCGGGGATGTCGCCTTCGTCGGTAGAGAGGACCACGGCCTGCGAGGGAAGCGCGCGTTCGGGGACGCCGCCGAGGCGTTCGAGGCGGATGAGGCCGGTCGGTTCGATCTTGCGCACGATGAAGCCAAGCTGATCCATGTGGGTGAAGATCATCACCGAAGGCAGTGCCGGATCGCCGGGGATGGTGCAGGAGAGGTTGCCGAGACGGTCGGAGGTGTGGGGCAGACCCATGCTGTCGAGGTGGGCGGCGATGGCGCGGGCGACGCGCGCCTCGTAGCCCGAAAGGCCGGGGATCAGCATCAGTTCGGTCAGAAGGTCGCGCATCGGCGGCATCAGCGGCCACCCCGTGCGGCGCGGGCGCGGTCCATGAAATCCTTCGCGCGGTCGGGGTCGACGGCGGCCCAGGTGTCGCCGCCGACCTTGAGCGCTGAGCCGACGATGCAGCCGTCTGCGATGCGCAGGACCTCGGCTATGGTGGCGTGCTTGACGCCGGTGTTGGCGAGGACGGGGGTGGTGGGCAGGACGCGTTTCACCGCCTCCAGATCTTCCATCCGCGCGGCCTCGCCGGTGATGGCGCCGGAGACCAGGACGGCATCGGGGACCGAGGAGAACACCGCCGACCGCGCGCGGTCGGGCAAGGAGCGCGGGTCGAGTGAGCCTGCAAATTCCGCCGAGACGTTGTAAAGCGTGGCCACCCCCCCTGCCCCGAGCCGCGAGCCGTAGCGGCGGGCGGCGCCCGCGTCGGGCGACCAGAGGCCCATGTCGGAGGCGTAGGTGCCGGTGAAAATCTCGCGCACGAAGGCGGCACCGGTTGCGGCGGCCAATGCCATCGTGGCCATCGGATCCCACAGCACGTTGACGCCGAAGGGCACAGTGATGCGGTCGCGCAGGCGCCCGATGACAAAGGCCATCGCGGCGGTGGAGGCGGTGTCGACCTTGAGTTCATACGGCCGGTCATTTTCGTTGCCGAACATCACCGCATCGACCCCGGCGGCTTGCAGTGCTGCAAGATCGGCGGTGGCGGCGGCGAGGATGCCATCCATTCCGGCGGCCCCGTCATGCAGGGGCGTGCCGGGCAGCGCGCCAAGATGAACCATCGCGATCACGGGCTTTCCCGCGCCGAAAACCTGTTGAAACCGTGTCATTCGCATCCTCCGTTGGCGGAGAGGCTAGCGTGAAAGAAGTTGGTCTGGAAGCGCCGTCATACTAGCATGTCAGTGATTTTCAGGAGAGCGCGATGCAGAAAACGCGGGCATGGGACCGGTTGGGCAACGGCGGGCTGCGGTTCACCGAACTGGGGTTGGGCACGGCGCCCTTGGGCAACCTGTTCAAGGCGGTGACGGGTGAGGAGGCGCGGGCGGTGATGGACGCGGCCTGGGCTGCCGGAGTGCGGTATTTCGATACGGCGCCGCTTTATGGCCTTGGCCTGTCGGAAACCCGGCTGAACCCGTTCCTGCGGGGCAAGCCGCGCGACAGCTACGTGATCTCGACCAAGATCGGGCGGCTGCTGCGGCGAGTGGATCCCGACAAGCGCGATGGCATCGGCAAGTGGATCGACGTTCCGTCCCGCAGCGAGGTGTTCGACTATTCCTATGACGGGGTGTTGCGCAGCCTTGAGTTCTCGCTGGAACGTCTGGGGCTGGACCGGGTGGATGTGGTTTATGCGCATGATCTGGATGTGTTCACCCACGGGTCGGCTGCGGCGCGCGACGAGCGGTTGGGCGAGTTCATCGCGGGCGGCTATCTGGCGTTGCGACGGTTGCGCGACGAAGGCGTGATCCGGGCCTTCGGGGCCGGGGTGAACGAGGCGGAGGCCTGCGATTGGCTGATGGAGCGGGGGGATTTCGACCTGTTCCTGCTGGCCGGGCGCTATACGCTGCTGGAGCAGGGGGCGCTGGGGTTCATGGACCGGGCGGCGGCGCGGGGCGTGGGCGTGGTGATCGGCGGGCCGTATAACTCGGGGATACTTGCCACCGGGCCGCGACCGGGAGCGATGTACAACTATGCGCCCGCGCCGGAGGCGGTGCTAGAGCGCGCGGGGCGGTTGCAGGCGGTCTGCGCCGCGCATGGCGTGCGGCTGGTGGATGCGGCGTTCCGGTTTCCGCTGCTGCATCCGGCGACGGTAAGCGTGATCCCCGGCGGACAGGGCGTGGCCGAGATGGCGGGCAATGTGGCGGCGGCGGCGGCGGTGATTCCGCCCGCACTTTGGGCCGATTTGCAGGCCGAGGGCCTGATTGCCGAAGGTGCGCCGGTGGCGGGCGGTTTCTGAGCGGAGCGGCTGGCACCGCAGGTCTTTGGGGTCGCTGGCGCGGGCATGGCCCGCTTGGCTCCGTGCGCTCCGCACAGGGATATTTGGGCAAAGAGCAAGGCTCAGCCGGTGAGGCGCTGGCGGATCGCGGTTTCAGTGATCGCGGCGCGGTCGGCAGGCGGGGTGGCGACGTGGAGCGAGGCGGCGGCTTGCGCAAAGCGGGCGGCATGTTCCAGCGGGATGCCCCGCGCCCATTCGGCGGCCAGCGCACCGGTGAAGGCATCGCCCGCGCCGTGGGTGGAGATCACCTTGGCGAGGATCGGGCTTTGGATGAAGCGGTCGGCGGCGAGGCCATCGGCCCCGAGGGTGACGATGGTGGCCTTGGGGCCGAGGGCGGTCAGGGCTTTTGCGGCGTCGCCAGGGTTGAGGGTGGCTTCGGGCAGGCCGAGCAGGTCGGCGGCTTCGCCCCGGTTGACGATCAGGAGGTCGGTGAGGCGCAGCAGTTCGGGTGACGTGGGGCGGGCGGGGGCTGCGTTCAGGATGACGCGGATGCCGGCGCTGGCGGCGCGGCGGGCGAGGTGGAGGTTTGCCGCCTCGGGGATTTCGTTTTGCAAAAGGAGTGCTGCGCAGCGTTTGGGGAAAGCGGTGGCTTCGGGGCGGTAGAGGAGGTTCGCGCCCGAGACGATGACTGCGCCGTAGGTGCCTTCGGGATCGAGGATCGCGACCGACATGCCGGAGGGGCCGGGGTGGGTCTGCACCCCTGCGCGGCGGACATGCGCGCTGTCGAGGGCGGCGCGCAGGGTGGCGGCGAAGTCGTCGGTGCCGGTGGCGCCGGCCATATGCGCCTCGGCCCCGGCGCGGGCGGCGGCGGCGGCCTGGTTGCCGCCCTTGCCGCCGAAGGCGTAGGTGACGGCGGTGCCGGTGACGGTCTGGTCGGGGCGCGGCAGGCCGGGGGCTTCGACGATGACGTCGAGGTGGAGTGAGCCGGCGGAAAGGATCACGGGGTCAGGCATAAAGCGCGTTCGTCACGATGCGGGTGGTTGCTGCGGCGTCCTGGCGGGCTTGCGCCTCGGCAAGGGCGGGGTCGGTGGCGAGGCGGGCGGCGGTGGCGCGCAGGCGGTCGGTGAGGTGGATGTTGGTCGCGGCCTCATCTGCCGGGTTCAGGCCGGAAAGGTCGGGGAAGGTGTCGAAGTAGATCACGCCGTCATAGCCCGCGCGGATCAGTTCGACGAACAGCTCCACCGTCTGCACCGGGTGAACGGTGCCGACCATCAGCCCGTCGTCACGCTTGCCGTAGCCGTCGTTCAGGTGCACGCCGAGGATGCGGGAGTGGCGGGCGGCAAGCTGGGCGGCACGGGCGGGCATTTCGCCGGCGTAAAGCATATGGGCGAAGTCGAGGGTGACACCGGTGTTGGGGCGCGCGATGTCCTTCAACGCAAGAAGGGTCGTCGTCATGTCGGGCATCAGGGCGAAGGCGCGGGGTTCGTTGGGTTTGTATTCGATGGCGATGTCGATGGCGGGGTTGTGGTCGGCGACCTCGGCGATGGCGGCGAGGGTGTCATCCCACATCCGGGCGTAGTTGGCCTGGAAGGCGTAGTCGAAGCCGTCCTGCCCCATCCAGAGGGTCATCTGGGTGCCGCCCATCGCGGCGCAGGTGTCGATGCCGCGCTTCGTGAGGTCGATCGCGGCGCGGCGGGTGGCGGCGTCGGGGTGGGTGAAGGCGCCAAGCTTGAAGCCGGCCTCGGTGTAATAGCGCATCGCGAGGCCGTTCAGCGCCATGCCCTGATCGGCCAGCAGGCGCGTAAGGTCGGCGGGCTGGTGGTGTTCGAAATGGTCGGGATAGTTCAGGTCGGCAGCGGAAAGGCCAGCCACCTGCCCGGCCCCGCGGATCATGTCGGCCACGGTGCCGCCCTTGACCTTGAAGGCATTGAGGCGGGCCGCGTAGCGGGGACGGTTGGGCAAGGTCATCAGGCGCTTTCAGGTCGGTTGAAAAGATCGGGACGGTCCCGTTCCAGAGGTTCGAGATAGGTGACAAGCTGGCGCAGGTGGCTGCGCACGGCATCGCGGGCTGCCGCCGGATCACGGGCTTCGAGGGCGGCGAGGATCGCTGCGTGTTCGGCCAGCGTCGCCTCGATGCGGCCGGGGACGGGCAGGATCAGCTGGCGCGCGCGGTTGACATGGAGCCATGCGGTATCGGACACCTGCGCCAATTTCGGAAAGCCGGTGAACGACAGGAGCATCTCGTGCATGTCACCATCCAGCGTGTAGAAGCCCGGAATGTCGCCGTCAGCCACAAGGGCGGCCTGCACGGTGAGGTTGCGGCGCAGACGTTGCAGTTGGTCGTCGGTGATGGTTGGCGCGACGAGTTCGACCGCTGCAACCTCGATCGCCTCGCGCAGGAAGGCGCCTTCGCGAATCTCTCGCATTGAAAAGCGGGCGACGAAGGTGCCGGCCTGTGGCACCACATCGACCAGCCCCTCGACCTGCAGCCGCGCCACCGCATCGGCCACCGGGCTGCGTGACACGCCGAGGGCGGCGCAAATGTCGGGCTTACGCAGGATTTCGCCAGGGCTGTACGCCAAGGACAGGATCGCGTGGCGGAGCGTCTGGTAGACCTTCTGACCGAGCGAGCCGGAAAACTGCGCCAGCGGCAAGAGCCGCATCGCGGCGGTCTGCTCTTGTGAGGCGGGCTCGGCTGGTTGTAACATGCTAACATGTTAGGCAAGGACTGCACGCTGTCAAGGAAGGGGCTGACATGGCTGAAGGGGTGATCCGGCTGCACGCGGCGGACAATGTGGTGATCGCCTTGGCCGATCTGCGGGCTGGCGACCGGTCGACCGGTCTGGACGTGGCGCTGGCGGGCGCGGTGCCGCGCGGCCACAAGATCGCCACGCGGGCCATCGCCAAGGGTGAAAAGGTGATCCGCTATGGCCAGATCATCGGGCAGGCGACCGAGGACATCGCGGCGGGCGCGCATATCCACACCCACAACCTTGGGATGGGGCCACATTCCAGCGACTATGCCATCGGCGCGGAATCGCACCCCCTGCCCCCGTTGGAGCCGAAAACCTTCATGGGCTATCACCGCCCGGACGGCACAGTGGGCACGCGGAATTACCTTGGCATCCTGACCAGCGTGAACTGTTCCGGTTCGGTCGCGCGGTTCATTGCCGAGGCGGCGGAGAAAGACCCGATCCTGTCATCCATGCCGAACATCGACGGCTTCGTGCCGATCGTCCACAACACCGGCTGCGGCATGTCGGGCGTGAACGAAGGCTACGACACCCTGATGCGGACCCTGAAAGGCTATGCCCGCAACCCGAATTTCGGAGGGATATTGCTGGTGGGCCTTGGCTGCGAGGTGATGCAGGTGCCAGACCTTGTGGGCCAAGGACGGCTGCGCCCGGACGGCAACTTCCGCTACATGACGATTCAGGGGACGGGTGGCACGCGGGCCACCATCGAGGCGGGGCTGCGCGTGCTGCGCGAGATGGCCGAGGTCGCCTCCCGTGTCGCGCGGGCGCCTGCGCCGGTGTCAAAGCTGATGGTCGGGCTGCAATGCGGCGGGTCGGACGGGTATTCCGGGATCACGGCGAACCCGGCCCTGGGTCATGCAAGCGACCTTCTGGTGCGGATGGGCGGGACGACGATCCTGTCGGAAACGCCTGAAATCTATGGGGCGGAGCATCTGCTGACACGCCGCGCGGTGAAGCCCGAGGTGGGCGAAAAGCTGCTGGAGCGCATCCGCTGGTGGGAGGATTACACCGCCCGCAACGGTGGCGAGATGGACAACAACCCCTCGCCCGGCAACAAGAAGGGCGGGCTGACGACGATCCTTGAAAAATCGTTGGGTGCGGTGGCGAAGGGCGGCACGGCCCCCTTGGCCGGGGTCTACAAATTTGCGGAACCGATCACGGAGCCCGGGTTTGTCTACATGGACAGCCCCGGATATGATCCGTGTTCGGTGACGGGGCAAATTGCCAGCGGGGCGACGATGATCGTGTTCACCACAGGCCGCGGATCGGTGTCGGGTTACAAGCCCAGCCCCTGCATCAAGCTGGCGACGAACAGCGAGATGTATGCCCGCATGGCCGAGGATATGGACATCAACTGTGGCGACATCCTTGACGGGGTGAGCATCGAGGCCAAGGGCGAAGAGATCCTTGACCGGATCATCGCCGTCGCCTCGGGGCAGAAATCGCTGTCGGAGGAGTTGGGCTTTGGCGGGGCGGAGTTCGTGCCTTGGCAGATCGGGGCGGTGATGTGACCGAGGCCGCGACGGGCCATTATCCGGCCCACATGATCGCGCTTTGCGAGGCGATCTGGGGCGAGGGGTTCCTGTCGCCGGGCGGCACCGCGGAAGTGGGCAGGATCGTCGGGGGCGAGGATATCCGCGGCGCGGCGGTGCTGGAAATCGGGTCGGGCGCGGGCGGCACGGCTATGGCCCTGGTCGAAGGGCTGGGGGCGGGCTACGTCACCGGGATCGACGTCGAAGACGTGGTGCTGGACCACGCGCGGGCGCTGATTGCCGCGCGCGGGCTAACCGGGCGGATCGGGCTGGTCAAGGTGGTGCCGGGCCCGCTGCCGTTTCCGCCCGGCACCTTTGACGTGGTATTTTCCAAAGATTCCATCGTGCATATCCATGACAAGCGGGCCTTGATGGCCGAGGTGTTCCGCGTGCTGCGACCCGGCGGGCGGTTCCTTGCGTCGGACTGGCTGGCGGGGTCGGAAACGCCGTCGGCGGCGATGCAGGCCTATGTCGCGGCGGAGGGGCTCGATTTCGGGATGGCGACGGCGGCGGAATACCGAGCGGCGATGGAGGCGGCGGGGTTCGTCGACGTTGTCACGCGGCCCCGCAACGAATGGTATCGGCGCGAGGCGCGGGACGAGTTGGCGCGGCTGAAGGGACCCTTGGGGCGCAAGGCGGAGGATCGGGTGGGCAAGGACTTTGTCGACCGCAACATCGCGATCTGGGAAAAGATGATCCCGGTGCTGGACGCGGGCGAACATTGCCCGACGCATCTGTCGGCGGTGAAACCATGAGGCCGGCATATTCCGCGCATGACCCGGACCGCGATTACGCCAACGGCGATTTCATCCCCGGTGCCGCCGATTATCCGCCGCGCTGGGAAGCCGACGCCGCCCGCTTCCGCGCGGCTCTTGGGGCGCGTGCCGGCATCGGCCTGCCCTATGGTCCGGGCGCGCGTCAGGTGCTGGACCTGTTTCATCCTCAGGGCGAGGTGCGGGGAACGGTCGTCTTCGTTCACGGCGGCTACTGGAAGGCGTTCGACCGCAGCCTCTGGTCGCATCTGGCGGCGGGGCCTTTGGCGCGGGGGTTTGCGGTGGCGATGCCGTCCTACACGCTTGCCCCAGAGGCACGGATCGGGGCGATGACGGCCGAGATCGCCGAGGCCTGCCGGATGGTGGCTTCGCGAGTGGCGGGGCCGATGGTGGTGACGGGCCATTCGGCGGGCGGGCATCTGTCGGCACGGATGGGCTGCGCGGATCTGGATCTGCCGGTGGTGCGGGTGGTGCCGATCTCGCCCTTGACGGAGTTGGAGCCGTTGCGGGCGACGGCGATGAACGGCGTGTTGCAGATCGACGAGGCCGAGGCGGCGGCGGAAAGTCCCGCTCGGCTGGCCTTGCGTGCGGGTGTTTCGGCGCATGTCTGGGTTGGCGCGGAGGAGCGGCCAGCGTTTCTGTGGCAGGCGCGGGTGTTGTCCGAGGAATGGGCATGCCCGTGGACCGCCCAGCCCGGCAAGCACCATTTCAACGTGATCGACGATCTGGCCGATCCACAATCGGCCCTCTGCGATACGCTGCTGCAGGGGCTCTAGACCCCTAACAACACCTTAACTCGCCACCTAACCCATTGGTTTACCAAGACTCTCAGAAGTGTCCCACGGTGGGACAGGCTTCACGCCAACGCTTCCTCCGCCCGCCGCGCCTCAGCCTCCCGCGCCGCCTCGATGCGGGCTTTCCGGCGGCGGGTAAACTCCCACCAGATCGCAAGGCCGAGGGTGAACAGGATCAACAAAAGCGCAAGCGCGTTGATCGTGGGGGTGATGCCGGAGCGGACCTTGGAGAAGACGTAGACTGTCAGCGTATCCTGCCCGCCACGGGTGAAGAGGGTGACGTTGAAGTTTTCGATCGACTGGAAGAACGCAATCGCCGCCCCTGCCCCGATCGCCGGGTAAAGATGCGGCAACAGGATGCGGCGCATCACCTGGGAATGACTGGCGCCGAGATCGAGGGCGGCTTCTTCGAGGCCCGCGTCAAAGCTTTGCAGGCGGGCAAGGACAAGGAGCATCACGAAGGACGCGATGTAGCTGACCTGCCCGAGGACCGACAGATGCAGTCCCGCGCCGACGTTGAAGTTGTTCCAGAAAAGCAGCGTCGAGATGCCGATGACGACCCCGGGGATCAGGATCGGCGCGACCATCAAGCCATAAAGCGTGGCGCGCCAGCGGCCGGAGATCGAGTTGATCAGGATCGCGCCCGCCGTGCCGATCGGTACTGCCAGTGCTACGACGCCCAGTGCCACGAGGATGGTGTTTCGGAACGCGATCCAGACACGGCTGTCGTTCCACAGGTCGATGAACCAGCGGTCGGTGAAACCGACCCACGGCACGATGGTCGGCAACTTGCTGTCGTTGAACGCGGCCCCGCCCATCACCAGAAGCGGCACCAGTAGGTAGATCAGGAAGGCCGTCATGTAGACGTGGCCCAGAAGGTCGCGGGTCTTGTGCATGGCGGCCCCCCTCATTTCGCGATGTCCGACAGGCGCACGCCGAACACCCGCATCATAAGGCTGACAAAGAGCGTGCAGACGATGAGGAGGAGGAAGGCAAAGGCGGCACCCGTGTTCCAGTCGGCCTCTTCCAGCATCACGCCCTGGATGGTCTGGGTGAACCAGCCCGATGTGGTGGAGCCGAGGAGCGATGGCACCAGCAGCGAGCCTGCGGACAGCATGAATACCATGACCGCTCCCGACGCGATACCGGGTTTGGCGTGCGGCAGGATCACCCGCCAATGCGTGCGCCACCAAGGCGAGCCAAGGTCTTCGGCGGCCTCGATCTGGTTTGAATCCAGCGATTGCATGGCGTTGTAGAGCGGGAACAGCATGAACAGGACGTAGGTGTAGACAAGCCCGATGATCACCGGGCTGAAGCCTGCGATCCAGCGGATTTCGCTGTCGATGATCCCAAGCGACATCAGGGCGACGTTCAGCGGGCCCTTGAAGGCGAGGATGATGAACCATGCGAAGGAGCGCAGGATTTCCGACACCCAGAGCGGCACGAACAGCAGCAAGAACAGCGTCGGCAGCGATTTCGGCGACACGATCTTGGCGAGGTAATAGGCCAGAGGATAGGCCAGCGCGAAGGTGATGAGGGTGACGACGGCGGAATAGAAGATCGTCAGGATGAAGACCTTGACGCGAACCGGCACCTCGAAGGTGAGCCCAAGCACCGTCATGTCGGCATTGGCGCCAAGGATGCGGCCGTAGTTGGCGAAAGAATAGAAATCCTTCGGCCCGCCCACCTCGGTTACCGGAAGGTAGGGGCGGAACGAGCTTTCGAACATGGTCAGGTTCGGCAGGATCAGCAGGATCAGGATCCAGAAGGCGGTGACCAGAAGGATCATCGTCGTCAGGCCGGTGCCGTAGCGTTTGAACATGTCGTGCATGGATCAGCCCCTTGAGACGGAGGCGTCGGGCAGGATCGCGGCGACGGCGGGGTCGAAACTGACATGAAGCCGGGTGCCGACGGCGGGAACCGGGGCGGAGCCGTCGTTCCTGAGTTCCGACAGGAAGGTCATTCCGCTGTCTGATTGCGCGTGGACCGAGATGAAGTTGCCCTCAAAGGCGACCTCGGTGACGGTCACGGGGGTGGAGTTTTCGGCGGTCGGGCTGTCGCTGAAGCGCATGTGTTCGGGGCGGACGTAGAGCTTGACGCCCTGCCCCGAGACGCCATCGGCAATGCGCGCGCGGAAGCGGCCGTGGGGTGTATCCATCACCGCGAATCCGCCGGACGGCGCGGCGACGCTGCCGGTCAGCACGTTGTTTTCACCGACGAACGAGGCCACGAAGCCGTTCACGGGGTTGTTGTAGATGTCGCGCGGGTTCGACACCTGTTGCAGGCGGCCCTGGCTCATCACGCCGACACGGTCGGACATGGCCAGCGCCTCGCCCTGGTCGTGGGTGATGTAGATGAAGGTCACGCCGGTGCGTTTCTGGATGGCGCGCAGTTCGGCGCGCATGTGCTGGCGGAGTTTGAGGTCAAGCGCGGACAAGGGCTCGTCGAGGAGCATGACCTGCGGTTCGACGGCCAGCGCGCGGGCGATGGCGACGCGCTGTTTCTGGCCACCGGACAGCTGGCTGACCATCTTGTCGGCGGCACCGGGCAGGTCCACCAGGGCGAGGAGTTCCTCGGCGCGCTTGCGGCGGGTGGCCTTGTCGACGCCGCGCACTTCAAGCCCGAAGGCGATGTTTTCCCAGATCGGCATCAGGGGGAAAAGTGCCAGGTTCTGGAAGATCAGCGCGGTCGGGCGCTGGTTCGGGCGCTGGCCCCGGACATCCTTGCCGCCGATGCGGATCACGCCGCCGGTCGGTTCGATGAAGCCCGAGATCATGCGCAGGATCGTGGTCTTGCCGCAGCCGGAGGGGCCGAGGAAGGAAAAGAACTCTCCCGGCTGGATCGACACATTCACATGGTCGACCGCGCGGAACGAACCGAAATCGCAGACGACGTTATCAAGATCAATCCCAGCGCTCATTGTGGCGTCCCATCCCCAGGTCGTTTTTTATTGGCTTGTCAGTCAAGCTAAAGAGGCCGAGGCGACCGCGCAATGGCTATAGCCAGACGGATCACGCCCTTCGGTCCAACAGGCGTCGGAAATGCACACGCCGGGTCGTTTCCGACCCGGCGTGCACAGATTTCAGACCAAGGATCAGGAGGCCTTGTACTTGTCGGCGTATTCGCCGCGCTTGGCGAGGAATTCGGCCGACTGGTCGGGCCACCACCACAGGGCGGCGAGCTTGGCGTCGTCGAAGGCCGAGTTGTAGTATTCGGCCACGGCCGGATCCATGCCGTCAGCGCCGCCCTTGCCGACCGGGTTCGACGAGAAGGCGGTGGCCCAGAGGGCGGAGCCTTCGGCGGTCGAGACCCACTTGGCGAATTCGTGCGCCTGGTCGACGTTGGTGGCATTCTTCATCAGCACGAAGCCCTGGTGCCAGGCGAAGGCGCCTTCGACCGGAGCCATGTAGCCGTAGCCGTCGTTACGCAGGTTATAGCCGGTCGAATCCCAGCACAGGCCGACGGTCGCGCCGTTCGCGACGAAACCGGCGTTGGCTTCGTTTTCACCCGACCAGAACTGGACGACGTTGCCCTTGGCCTTGACTGCCTCGGCCAGCGCGATGTCCCAAAGTTCGACCATTGCGGCCATGTCGGTGTAGCCGTCCATCCACGGACGCGGCAGTTTGCCGGTCGCGTCGAGCCAGCGGCCCATTGCGGCAAGCGCCGAATGAGGGCGCAGAACGACCTGGTTGGCCGGGTCGAACAGCGCGCCAAGCGACGGCGGATCGCCAAGGACAGCTTTTTCCTTGTTGTAGACCAGCGCCTCGGTGCCCCAGTTCGACGGGACGTAGAGAAGCTTGCCATCGGCACGCGAACGCTCGCCAGCCGCGCCGTCAGCGAGGCCCGGCAGGTAGTTGCCCATCGCCAGCTTGGACTCGTCCCAAGCGCCGAGCAGACCGTTCGAGTTCCACGCACCGACGCGGTCGATGGTCGGCTCGATCACGTCGACGCCGCCGGCTTCGAGGGCGATCTTGGCCTGAGCCAGCATCGTGTCCTGATCAGGCTGTTCGGTGAAGTTCACGGTGATGCCGGTGGCGGCGGTGAAGGCCGGGAATACCTTTTCGGCAAGCGCCGGGTAGCCAGCCCAGCCGGTGAAGTTGATTTCACCCGATGAAGCAAGTGCCTTGGACGAGATGATCGCCGGAGCGGCGAGGATGCCCATGCCGGCGGCGGACCCTTGCAGGAACCGGCGGCGGCTGAAGGCGGAGGTGGTATGTTTCAAGGTCAGTCTCCCTAGTTGTCGATAAATCTTGGCGACGGGTTGTTCCGGTTCACGCCGGGTTATTTGCAGCCGTCGCTCAGACGCAGCGGCACGTTGCTCATCTTCTGTAACATTGGTTCGGCAGAAGATCCCCCAGCGGCCTGCGGCGAAACCTTACGCTGCTTGTGGGTGGCGCTGTCAACGGAGCATTGCGTCACGTCAGCCATCCGGCGGTAACTTTTCCGCATTTGGCCACGGGGAGAGATGGGCGCGCATGCTATTGCGGCACAACGGCGGGCAAAGGGCGCGATCGGGGCGCGGCGGCCTCAACCTGCGGCTGTGACGCCGACATCGCCTTGCGACACCGCCACGGATTTCACGATCAGGTGGAGCGGCTGGCCGGGCCGCACGTCAAGCGCGATTGCAGAGCGTCGGGTGATGCGGGCCAGCAGGCGCTGGCCGCCGACATCAAGCTGCACCAGCATTCCGGGGCCGTCGCCGGGGCGCACGGCCAGAACGACACCGGGAAGGATGTTCAGCGCCGACAGACCTTCGGGGCGGGTGCGTGACAGGATCACGTCCTGTGCCGCAATGCGGATGCGCACCTCGCCTCCAACCCGGCCGGAGATCGCCGGCAACCACAAAGGGCCCGCCCCGGTTTCCAGCCGGGTCAGGCCATCCGCGTCCTGCGCGGCAATTCGGGCGGTCAGCACGGACCCCGCGTCACGCAAGCCGAGGATCGGGGCAGTGTCGGGATCGGACAGGATTTCGGCCGCCGGTCCCGACCGGATCACGCGGCCCGCCTCGATAACCACTATCGTGGTGGCAAGGCGGGCCACTTCGGACAGGGAATGGCTGACGTAAAGGATCGGCAGGCCGGTCTCGTCTCGCAGGCGTTCGATATAGGGCAGGATCTCGGCCTTGCGCGCCTCGTCCAGCGCGGCGAGGGGTTCATCCATCAGCAAGAGGCGCGGGTCTGAGAGCAGCGCGCGCCCGATGGCGACACGGCTTTTCTCGCCACCCGACAGCGCAGCGGGGCGGCGGTCCAAGAGCGGGGCTATATCAAGGAGGGCGACGATCTGGTCGAGGCCCGCGACAGGGCGGCGGCGGACAAAGCCGCCATAGCGCAGGTTCTGGCGCACGGTAAGGTGGGGGAAAAGCCGCGCGTCCTGAAACACATAGCCGACGCGACGTGCAGGTGTCGGCAGATTGGAAAGGGTGACACCGTCAAGGTCCACCCGCCCCGCATCGGGGCGAAAGAGGCCCGCCACGGCGTTGACCACCGTGGTCTTGCCAGAGCCGGAGCGCCCGAAAAGGCAGGTCAGCCCCGTGGGCGCCTCGAACGCCACATCAAGCGCAAAGTCGCCCAGCCGGTGCTGAAGCGATACCCGCAACGTCATTGGCCACCCACCCGCCGCGCGATGCGGCGCGACACCCATTCCGATGCGATGAGGGCGGTCATCGCCACGGCGACCGAGATCAGGACAAGGCGCAGGGCGGAGGATTCGCCCCCCGGCACCTGCAGGAAGGCGTAAATCGCCGAGGGCAGGGTCTGGGTCTGGCCGGGAATGTTGGAGACGAAGGTGATGGTGGCGCCAAACTCGCCCATCGCCTTGGCGAAGGCGAGGATCGCGCCGGCAACGATGCCGGGCAGGATCAGCGGCAGGGTCACGGTCAGAAACACCACGGGCCGCGATGCGCCAAGGGTGGCGGCGGCCTGTTCCAGACGCGGGTCGACCGCCTCGATCGACAGGCGGATCGCGCGGACCATCAGGGGAAAGGCCATCACGGCGGCGGCCAGCGCCGCCCCGGTCCAGCGAAAGGCCAGCGTGATGCCGAAGGTGTCGTAAAGGAACGCTCCGACCGGGCCGCTGCGACCGAAGGTGACGAGGAGGAGGTAGCCGGTGACGACCGGGGGCAGGATGAGCGGCAGGTGGACCAGACCGTTCAACAGCGTTCGCCCCGGAAAGGTCCAGCGCGCCAGGGCGTGGGCTGCAAGGATGCCGAGGGGCAGGCTGAGAAGCGTGGCCCAGACCGAGACGCGAAGCGACAAAAGCACCGCCTGCCATTCCTCGGCGCTGAGCGGGTTGGTCACTTGGCGCCCAGCATCGTGAAGCCCTGCGCCGCAAAGAGTGCCTGCGCGGTAGGGGAGGAGAGGTAATCGAGGAAGGCCGCAGCTTCGGGCGAGGCAAGGGTCGTCAGCGCGGCCGGGTAGATGATCGGGCGGTGGCTGGTTTCGGGAAAGGTGGCGACGATGCTGACGGCGTCCTGGTCGGCGATGGCGTCGGAGAGGTAGACCACCCCTAGCGGCGCCTCGCCCAAGGCGACGAACTGCAAGGCCGCGCGCACGTTTTCGGATTGCACGACGCTGTCCTTGACGCTGTCCCACAGCCCGAGGGCGACCAGTGCCTCGCGGCCGTATTGGCCGGCGGGGACGCTGTCGACCATCGCCATCGACAGCTTGCCGCCATCGAGGCGCGCCGCGAGATCGGTCGAGGCGTCAAGCGGCATCGGGGCTGCGGCGGGACCGTGGGCGATCAGGACAAGCTGGTTGCCCAGCAGGTCGACCCGGCTTTCGGGCCGCAGGAGGCCCGCCTTCTCCACGCTGTCCATCCATTCGGGCGCGGCAGAGAGGAACAACTCGGCCGGGGCGCCGGCGATGATCTGCTTGGCCAAGGCAGGGCTGCCGGCATAGGAAATCGCGGTGCTGTTGCCGGTTTCGGCCTGCCACGCGGCGGCCACGCTATCCAGCGCGGTCTTCAGGCTGGAGGCCGCAAAAACCGTGACCTCACCCGCAGAAACGGGAAGCGAAAGCAGGGACAGCAGAGCGGCAAGGCGCCAGACGGACATCGGCAGGTTCTCCAAGATAGGCGCAAAGCATAGCAGGAGGCCGGGATGGGTTGGCAAGCGTTATTTCCGCCCGGACATATCGCAAAGGAGGGCACTGATGCGGGCGACATCCTCGGCGCAGGCGGCTTCGGTGCGCGCCAGAATCGAGCGGTAGGCATCCAACACGGTCTGCCCCGTTTCGGTCAGGCTGGCGCCGCCGCCCCCTGCCCCACCGCGCGCGCTGACGACAAGGGGGGTGGCGAAGGCCGCGTTGAGTTCTTCCACGAGCGACCAGGCGCGCTTGTAGCTCATGCCCATCGCGCGCCCGGCGGCCGAGATCGAGCCGGTCGCTGCGATGCCGGACAACAGTTCCGCCTTGCCGGGGCCAAGGACCAGCCGGTCATCAAACAAAAGCCGCAGGCGAAGCGAGGTCGACGTCATGACCGCACGATCCGCGCTTGGCGCCCGGCTGGCAAGCGCCTTTCGTAGCGCCCGCATCTTGATTGAAAGCGCTTTGGGGACTAGCGTGCCCGCCTGACTTGCAGCAATGGCCCGCCGGGCCCGAGGGAGACCGCCATGAGCATCCGCGTCACCGTTTGGGGCGAAAACGTCCACGAACACAAGAACAAGGTCGTGGCGGAGGTTTATCCCAAGACCATGCATGGCACGATTGCCGAGGCGCTGAACCGCGAGGACGGGATCGCCGCCTCGGCGGTGACGCTGCAGGATGACGAGCATGGCATGACAGCCGAAAAGCTGGCCGCGACCGACGTGCTGATCTGGTGGGGCCATGCCGCGCATGGCGATGTGGATGACAAGATCGTGGAGCGGGTCTGCGATGCGGTCTGGGGCGGAATGGGGATCATCTTCCTGCATTCGGCGCATTTTTCCAAGCCGTTCAAGCGGCTGATGGGGGCGCCCTGCAACCTGTCGTGGCGCGAGGCGGGCGAGCGTGAGCGGCTTTGGGTCACCAGCCGCAACCACCCGATCGCGGCGGGCATCCCCGACCATTTCGAGATCGAGCAGGAGGAAATGTATGGCGAACCCTTTGGCGTGCCTGAACCCTTGGAGACGGTGTTCATCTCATGGTTTCAGGGCGGCGAGGTGTTCCGGTCCGGCCTGACCTACAAGCGCGGGGCGGGCAATGTGTTCTACTTCCGTCCGGGGCATGAGACCTATCCAACCTATCACCTGCCGCTGGTGCAGCGGATCATCGCGAACGGTGTTCGATGGGCGCACAACCCTGCGGCGCGGATCGCCGCACCAAACGATGCGCCGAACCGGCCGGTTACAGAGGCTTTGGAGCCGATCGTGGAACGTGGCCCGCGTCTGCACCATGACGGCGAAGCGGGGTATCGGTGATGCAACCCGTCCGGCTTTTGGTGATCGGCACCGGCGGCATGGCGAACAACCATGCCGAGGCGTTTGCAGCGATCCCCGGCGTCACCCTGGTGGGTGGGGTGGATACGCGTGTGGAAAATCTGTCAGCGTTTCGCGCAAGGCACGGCATCGAACGCGGATTTACCTCGGTTGACGAGGCGTTGAGTTGGGGAGAGTTCGATGCTGTCACCAACGTGACGCCCGATGCGGCGCATTACGCCACCACGATGCCGGTGATCGCAGCGGGCAAGCATGTGTTGTGCGAAAAGCCGCTGGCCACTAATGCCGCCAAAGCCACCGAAATGGCGGAGGCTGCGGCGCGGGCGGGGGTCGTCAACATGGTCAACCTGACCTACCGCAACGTGCCCGCCCTGCAGAAGGGCGCGGCGATGGTGCGCGATGGGGCGATCGGCACCGTCCGGCATTTCGAGGCGTCGTATCTGCAAAGCTGGCTGACCCAACCCGCTTGGGGTCATTGGGACCGCGAGGCGCAGTGGCTGTGGCGGCTGTCGACTGCGCATGGATCGAAGGGGGTGCTGGGAGATGTGGGCATCCATATCCTCGACTTTGCCACCTTCGTGGCGGGCATGGGCGCGCGCGAGGTATCATGTCTGCTGGCCACCTTCGACAAGGCGCCGGGGGGGCGGATCGGGGAGTATGTGCTGGACGCCAACGACAGCGCCACGATGCAGGTGGTGCTGGACAACGGCGCGCTCGGCACGGTTGCTGCGACGCGCTTTGCTTCAGGCCATCTGAACGACCTGCGCTTGCGGATTTATGGCGAAAAGGGCGGGCTTGAGGTAAGCTTTGAGAACGCGGTCAGCCGTCTGCGCGCCTCGGTCGGGGAGGACATGCTGACGGCGACGTGGCGCGAGGTAGAGTGTCCGGCGGTGCCGACGGTCTATCAGCGTTTCATCGCGGCGATCCGGGGCGAAGGCGTGCCGGAACCGGATTTCGCCCGAGGCGCGTTGTTGCAAAGGCTGCTCGATCAGGCAGAGGCATCGGCGGCGGCGGGCGGACTCAAGCAAGAAGTGGGGGCGTGACATGGCGACTTTCGTGTGCAGCATGAACGTGTCGCTGGACGGCTACGTCGATCACCGCGCCTTCATGCCGGATGCGCCGCTGTTCCAGTATTGGACCAATCAGCTGCGCGAGGCTTCGGCCAGTGTGTACGGCCGCAAGATCTATGAGATCATGCGCTACTGGGAAACCGCGCAGCCGGAATGGGACGACGCCGACCGCGCCTTTGCCGACGAGTGGGTGGCCAAGCCGAAATGGGTCGTCTCGCGGACGCTGACGGACGTGGGCCCGAACACCACGCTGGTCTCAGGCGATGTCGAAGGCGTGTTGCGCAAAGTCCGCAACGATGTGCCCGGTGAGGTGGCGGTCAGCGGTACGGTCTTGGTGCAGAGCCTAGGCGAATTGGGTATGATCGATGCGTACCGGCTTCACTACCACCCGGTCGTGCTGGGCGGCGGCAAACCGTTCTTCGCGGGCGCGGTGCCGCGCCTTCGGTTTCAGGGCAGCGACCGGATCACCGACGATGTCGTGCGGCTGACCTACCTGCCCGGCTGACCGGCTAGGCGAGGATATCCCTAACCCGCTGGGTAAAATCTTCGCCGCGCTTTTCGAAGTTCGGATACTGGTCAAAGCTGGCGGCGGCGGGGGCAAGAAGGACGGTTTCGCCTGCCTCGGCCTCGGCTGCGGCAAGTGCGACGGCACGCTCCATCGTCTCGCAGATGACGTGCGGGGTTTCGCCGAGTTGCAGCGCGAAATCGCGGGCGGAATGGCCGATGAGGTAGGCCTTGACCACCGTGCCGAGGAACGGTTGCAGGGCCGCAATGCCGCCGTCCTTGCCCATACCGCCAGCGATCCACCGGATCTTGGGGAAGGCTTGCAGCGCCTTGGCAGCGCTGTCGACGTTGGTGGCCTTGCTGTCGTTCACAAACCGGACCCCGGCGCGTTCGCCGACAAGCTGGCTGCGATGCGGCAGGCCGGCAAAGCTGTGCAGCGCCTCTTCGATCAGTTTCGGCGCAAGGCCGAGGCTGCGGCAGGCGGCGTAGGCGGCGCAGGCGTTCTGGTGGTTGTGGGCGCCGGGCAGGCCGGAAACCGCGCGCAGGTCGATCGAGGCGACCTGCCGGCCCTTGCGCCATTCGGCGAGAAAGCCCTTGCGCGCAAAGACCGACCAGCCGAAGCCTTCGAGCTTTTGGCCCGACGAGATGCGGATCACCCGGTCGTCGCCGGCGCCTTGCGCAAGCTGGCCGGCAAGAAAGCGGCCTTCCAGTTCGTCGACGCCGATCACGGCGCGGTCTGGGCCGCCTTCGGCAAAGAGGCGGCGCTTGGCGGCGAAATAGCCACCCATGCCGTTGTGCCGGTCAAGATGGTCGGGCGAGAGGTTGGTGAAGACCGCGATGTCAGGGGTGAGGGCGCGGGCAAGTTCGGTCTGGTAGCTGGAAAGTTCGAGGACGATCACCTCGCCGTCCTGTGCGGCGTCGAGGTCGAGCACTCCACGGCCGATGTTGCCGGCCATCTGGGTGGGGCGGCCGGCTTCGCTGAGGATGTGATGGATGAGGGCCGTGGTGGTCGATTTGCCGTTCGAGCCGGTGACGGCGACGATCTTCGGGGCCTGATCGAAGCCTTCCCAGTCGGACGTGGCGTAGCTTTGGAAGAAAAGGCCGATGTCGTTGTCGACCGGCACGCCTGCGTCGAGCGCGCGGGCGGTGATCTTGTGCGGCAAGGGGTAGAGGTGGGGGATGCCGGGGGAAGTGACGAGGAGGGCCACGCCCTCAAAGGCGGTGGCGCGGGTGAGGTCGGTCAGGGTGAAGCCTTCGGCCTCGGCTTTCGCGCGCGCCTCGGGGCTGTCGTCCCAGAGGAGAGTTTCGGCGCCGCCGGCGGCGAGGGCGCGGGCGGTGGCGAGGCCGGAGCGGCCGAGGCCGAGGACGGCGACCTTCTGGCCGCTGTAGCCGATCACTGGAATCATCGCGTGCCCTTTCCGAAAGGGCGGGGGGTTTCACACCCCCCGCACCCCCCGTGGGATATTTGAGCAAAGGGGAAAGGGGAAGAGGGGATGGCGTGTCCCACCGTGGGACATTTTTCCCGCGCAACAAGATCAAGGGGTTAGGGGCATGGGTAAGGGTTTGTTAGGAATATTCGCCGCGCTTTGCCGCAGCCCGTGCCGTCACGATCAGGTGGTCTCGGGATAAAGCGCGGCGATGCGGGCGGCAACGAGGTGCTGGAGCCGCCAAAGGTAGCGGTCATGGATGCCGCGATCCTCGAGGTGCTGCACGGTGGAGGCGAGGTATTCGGCCATCGTGCCGCGTTCACCGGCGGCCGTCGCCAGCGCCTCGACCACCACGTCTTCGGTGAGGTCGGCCAGATAAGCCGGGCTGGCGCGGCTGATCGGGAACGCCAGCGCACGAACCGGCCCTTCGTCGGTGCGCACCGTAAGCCAGCGGCAGGGCAGCGTTTCGCGCTTGATCGGCATTTCGCGGCGCAGGATGCGGGTCAGGTTTTCGTCGACGGCATCGGGCGGCAGCCGGAACACCACCCCACGGCACGACCCGCCGCGATCCAGCGCCAGCATGATGCCCGGGCGTTCCGGAGTGCCGCGGTAGATGCGCACCCAGCCAAGGCAGAACGAGCGGTGCCAGCCCTGGACCGTGCCGAGGCGTTCGGTGTCGAAATCGAATTCCGGGTTCCAGATCAGCGAGCCGTAGGCGAAGATCCAGACCTCGCCGGACGCCGGGCCATGCGATCGGATTTGCGCCACCGCTGCGGCATAGTCGTCGTCGCTGGGCCGGTCGGTGCGGGTGGAGACAAGGCCGGTCAGGCCGTCATGCGGCGGCACACGCGCGACGAGGTCGGGTGTCAGGTGCATCTGGCGCGGCATGGGCAGGCCTTTGGCAGCGATGACCGATGCTAAACCCGCGCGGGCCTTTCAGGCAAGCCCGCGTAGTGTGGTAGGCCCGCGCAGTGCGGGCCCGGTCAGCGGACCTTGAGCGTGGCGAGGCCGATCATCGCGAGAATGAGCGAGATGATCCAGAAGCGGATCACGATCTGCGGTTCGGCCCAGCCCTTCTTTTCAAAGTGATGGTGGATCGGGGCCATCAGGAAGATGCGCTTCTTGGTGCGTTTGTAATACAGCACCTGGATGATGACCGAGAGCGCCTCGACCACGAAAAGGCCGCCGACGATGGCCAGCACGATCTCGTGCTTGGTGCAGACCGCGATCGCGCCTAGGGCACCGCCGAGGGCGAGCGACCCGGTGTCGCCCATGAAGACGGCGGCAGGGGGCGCGTTGTACCAAAGGAAGCCGAGGCCGGCGCCGAAGAGGGCGGAGCAGAAGATCAAAAGCTCACCCGTGCCGGGGACGAAGTGGACATCGAGGTATTCGGCGAAATTGGCGTTGCCGACGAAGTAGGAGATGATGCCGAGCGTGCCGCCGGCGATGAGGACGGGCATGATGGCGAGGCCGTCAAGCCCGTCGGTCAGATTGACCGCGTTGGCGGCGCCGACGATGACGATCATGCCGAAGGGGACGAAGAAGATGCCGATGTCGAAAAGCGCGTCCTTGAACACCGGGAAGGCCAGCTTGTTGGTCAGCGCGTCGGGGTGGAACTGGGCCGCCGCGTAGGCGGCAAGCGCCGCGATCAGCAGGCCGAGGCCCATGCGGACCTTGCCCGACACGCCCTTGGTGTTTTGCTTGGTCACCTTGGCGTAATCGTCGGCAAAGCCGATCAGGCCGAAGGCGAGCGTCACGAGCACCACGATCCAGACATAGGGATTGTCGAGCCGCGCCCAGAGCAGGGTCGACACCATCAGCGCCGACAAGATCAGAAGGCCGCCCATCGTGGGGGTGCCGGCCTTGGAGAAGTGCGATTGCGGGCCATCATCGCGGATCGGCTGGCCCTTGCCCTGGCGGCGGCGCAGCAGGTCGATCAGCGGTTGGCCGAAGATGAAGCCGAAGATCAGCGCGGTGGCAAAGGCGCCGCCCGCACGGAAAGTGATGTAGCGAAAGAGGTTGAAGAAGTCGCCCCCGTCGGAAAACTCGGTCAGCCAGAAGAACATCTACGGGGTCCCTTCGTTGGGGGCAGCGCCCTGCCCCATCTTGCGCAATGCGTCAACGACGAGGCTGACCTTGGAGCCTTTGGAGCCTTTGACGAGGATGATGTCGCCGGCGTCGATCAGGGATCTGGCGCGGGCAGCGAGTTCGGTGGCGGTTTCGGCCCAGTCGCCGCGTTGGCCGCGTGGCAGGGCGGACCAGAGCGCCTTCATGCGTGGGCCGACGCAGTGGATGGTGGCGATGGTGCCAAGGCCGGGGTGGTCTGCGATGGCGGCGTGGAGGGCGGCCTCGGTCGGGCCAAGTTCCAGCATGTCGCCAAGGATGGCGATGCGGCGTCCGGCGCCGACGCGGCCGATGCCGTCCTGCGGTTTCGCGGCGATCAGCACGTCGAGGGCGGCGGCCATCGAGGCGGGGTTGGCGTTGAAGGCGTCGTCGATCAGGTCGAAGTGGGTTTCGTCCACCCGGTCAAGAAGGATGCGTTCGCGCATCCCGCGCCCGGCGGGGGGCTGCCAGAGGCCGAGGTCGCAGGTGGCGATGGTCGGATCAGCGCCCAGAGCCTCGGCCACGGCGAGGGCGCCGAGGGCGTTGGCGGCGAAGTGCTTGCCGGGGGAAAGCACCTTGAAGAGGACGGGGACGCCGTGGCGGGTGGCCTGCACCACGGTGGTCTCATCCGCGATCTGGACGGTGGTCAGGCGGTAGTCGGCGGTCGGGGCGTGGCCGAAGAGGATCGGGGTGGCGCCGACCGCGCGGGCCTTGGCGAGCAGGATCGGGGTGGTGGCGATGTCGGCGTTCAGGACCGCGATGCCGCCGGGTTTGAGGCCGTCGAGGATGGAGGCCTTTTCGTGGGCGATGCCTTCGATGCTGTCGAACGCCTCCAGATGGGCGGCGGCGACGGTGGTGATCATCGCGACATCAAGGCGGGACATGCGCGCGAGGGGTGCGATTTCGCCGGGGTGGTTCATGCCGATCTCGATCACGGCGAAACGGGTGTCGGCGGGCATCCGGGCGAGGGTCAGGGGGACGCCCCAGTGGTTGTTGTAGCTGGCGACGGAGGCGTGGGTCTTGCCTTGGCCGGACAGGACGGCGCGGAGCATTTCCTTGGTGGAGGTCTTGCCCACCGACCCGGTGACGCCGACGACCTTTGCGGTGGTGCGGGCGCGGGCGGCGATCCCGAGGCGTTCAAGGGCGTGCAGGACATCCGGCACAATCAGGAGCGGGGCGTCTTCGGGCACGCCTTCGGGGCGGTGGGTGACCATCGCGGCGGCGGCGCCTTTGGCGAGGGCTGCCGCGACGAACTCGTGGCCGTCGCGAACGTCTTTCAGGGCCACGAAGAGGTCGCCGGGCTGAAGCGTGCGGGTGTCGATGGAAACGCCATTCGCCTGCCATTCGGTGGTGGAGGTGCCTCCGGTGGCGGCGGCGGCGTCAAGGGAGGTCCAGAGGGCCATCAGATCACTCCGTCAAGGGCGGCGACGGCGACGGAGGCTTGTTCGACGTCATCGAAGGGGTAGACGTCGCCCTTGATGATCTGGCCGGTTTCATGCCCCTTGCCCGCGATCAAAAGGGCGTCGCCGGGTTGCAGGGCGTCAACGGCGCGGAGGATGGCTTCGGCGCGGTCGCCGACCTCGTTTGCGTCGGGGCAGGCTTGCAGGATTGCGGCGCGGATGGAGGCGGGGTCTTCGGAACGGGGGTTGTCGTCGGTGACGTAGAGGACATCGGCATGGGCGCGGGCGGCGGCGCCCATCAGCGGACGTTTGGTGCGGTCACGGTCGCCGCCGGCACCGAAGACGATGATGATGCGGCCCATGACGTGGGGGCGGAGCGCCTGAAGGGCGGTGGCGATGGCGTCGGGGGTGTGGGCGTAATCGACGAAGACGGCAGCACCGTTCTGGCGGGTGGCGGCAAGCTGCATGCGGCCGCGAACGCCCGTCAGGTGCGGCAGGGCAGCGAACACTGCAGCGGGGGCGTCGCCTGCAGCGATGGCAAGGCCTGCGGCGACGGCGACGTTTTCGGCCTGAAAGCCGCCGATCAGGTTCAGCCGGGCCTGATAGGGCTGGCCTTGCCAGATCAGGCGCAGGTCCTGACCCTTGGCGTCGTAGCGCTGGCCGGCGATGTGGAGGTCAGCCTCGCCATGCCCGACGGTCAGTGTGCGAAGGCCGCGCGCTTCGGCCAGCGCCGCCATATCGGCGCCGCGTGCGCCGTTGAGGTTGATCACGGCTACGCCGTCATCGGGCAGAAGGCGGGTGAATAGCTGCGCCTTGGCGTCGAAATACGCCTCCATCGTGCCGTGGTAATCGAGATGGTCTTGCGTCAGGTTGGTGAACCCGGCGGCCTTCAGGCGCACGCCGTCCATCCGGCGCTGGTCAAGGCCGTGGGACGATGCTTCCATCGCGGCATGGGTCACGCCATCTGACGCTGCGGCGGCGAGCAGCTTTTGCAGGGTGACGGCATCGGGGGTGGTGTGACTGGATGGAGCCTCCCACGCGCCTTCGATGCCGGTGGTGCCGATGTTGATGGCGGTGTGACCAAGCGTCATCCAGATCTGGCGGGTGAAGGTGGCGACGCTGGTCTTGCCGTTGGTGCCGGTGACGGCGACCATCGTGTCGGGCTGCGCGCCGAACCACAGGGCGGCGGCGCAGGCGAAGGTGGCGCGCGGGTCTTCGGCGACGATGAGGGCGGTTTCGGTTGCGGCCAGAAGGTCGGCGGCAAGGCGCGCGCCGGTGGCATCGGTCAGGATCGCGGCGGCCCCCTGATCGAGAGCGGTGGCGATGTAGTTGGCGCCGTGGGTGGCGGTGCCGGGAATTGCTGCAAACAGCATTCCGGCCCGCACGGCGCGGCTGTCGGCGGTCAAACCCGAGAGCGCCGGGTCGCGCCCGGCGCGGGCGGTGAGGCCCAGATCAGATAACCGCTTTGCCCGTTCTGCCATTGCGCGTGTCCATCAATTGCTGGCGGCAGTTACAGCATCGGTGGCGACAGGTTCAAGCTTTGGCCTGAGGCCCATCATCGGGGCGACGCGACGGATTATCTCGGCGGCGACGGGAACGGCGGTCCAGCCGGCGGTGCGGCGCGGTTCAGAACCCGAGGTGTCGATCGGTTCATCGAGCGTGACGATCAGCACATATTGCGGGTTGGACGCAGGGAATACCGAGGCGAAGGTGTTCACGACCTTGTCGTGATAGTAACCGCCGGTGCGCTTGGGTTTGTCTGCGGTGCCGGTCTTGCCCGCGACCTCGTACCCCGGCACTTCGCCAAGGCTGGCGGTGCCTTCGGTGACGACGCGGCGCAGCATCTTGACGGCTTCGTGGGCGGTCTTTTCGCTCATCACGCGCACGCCGGTGGTCGGGCCTTCGCGTTTCAGGAGCGTCGGCTTGATCATCACCCCGCCGTTGCCGATTGCGGCATAGGCGGCGGCAAGGTGCAGCGGGCTGGCCGACATGCCGTGGCCGTAGGAGGTGGTTATCGTCACGATTTCCGGCCATTTCTTGGGGATCAGCGGCTTGGCACCGGGGGCTTCGATCAATTCGACCGGCGTCGGCTCGAAAAAGCCAAGCGATTTCAGGAAGGCCTGCTGGCGCAAGGGGCCGATCATCAGCGCAATATGGGCGGTGCCGACATTCGACGATTTCGCGATCACGTCGGTGACGGACAGTAGCGGGCCGTAGTTCTTGCCTTCGAATTCCTTGATCTGGTGCTTGCCCCACTGCATCGGCGCATTGGCGTCAACCAGCGTATCGGGGGTGACGAGGCCAAGCTCCATCGCCTGCGAAACGGCGAAGATCTTGAAGGTCGAGCCAAGTTCGTAGACGCCCTGCACCGCGCGGTTGAACAAGGGGCTGTCGCCGGGTTCGGCAGTCTTGTCGACCAGCGGGTTCGGTCGGTCGTTCGGATCGAAGGTCGGCAGTGAGGTCAGGGCGACGATCTCGCCAGTGCGAACGTCCATCAGGATGGCCGCGGCGCCCTTGGCGTTCAGCATGGTCATGCCGGCGTATAGCACTTCTTCGATGGTGGCCTGCACCGACAGGTCAAGCGACAGGGTCAAAGGCTTGTCACCCTGCGCGGGATCGCGGAGGCGGGTGTCGAGTGCCTTTTCGATGCCGGCGACGCCGATCACCTCGGCGGAATGGACGCCCTCGGCACCAAAGGACGTGCCGCCAAGTACGTGGGCCGCCAGCGTGCCGTTGGGGTAAAGCCGCATCTCGCGCGGGCCGAACAGAAGGCCGGGATCACCGATCTCGTGCACCTTCTGCATCTGTTCGGGGGAAAGCACCTTCTTGATCCAAAGAAAGCTGCGCCCGTCGGTGAAGCGGCGTTCAAGATCCTTGGCCTTGAGGTCGGGGAAGATGTCGGCCAGTTTCTGCGCCACTCCCTTCGGGTCGACCATGACCTTGGGGTTGGCATAAAGCGCGTGGGTGGTCATGTTGGTCGCAAGGATGCGGCCGTTGCGATCCACGATATCGGCCCGTTGGGCGATGATTTCGGCACCGGGAGCCGAGGCGCGGGGTTCCACAGGGTCGGTCGCGGCCAACAGGCCCATCCGCGCGCCGATGGTGGTGAAGGCGGCGAAGAACGCGACCCCAAGGATCAGCAGACGAAACTCGGCGCGGGCGCGGGACTTGTCGCGCATCACCTCGTGGCGCAGGCGCAGGTTCTCGCGTTCGATTGTGTCGGGGTTTTCGCCCTGCTGGCGGGCGTGCAGGATGCGGGCAAGCGGGCGGAGCGGCGTGCGCATCAGAGGTCACTCTCCGGCTGGGGCTGGATGCCCTGGATGTCCACGGGCATGTCGATCTGCGGCAGGTCGGGGGCGGGATAGGCGATCTGGCTGGGGGTACCGAACTGGCCCGGCAGCATCGGCAGCAAGCCGAGCCGGTCGAAGTTGATGGTGGCCAGTTCGCGCAGGCGGTCGGGGCGGTTCAGGTAGGCCCATTCGGCGCGCTGCACCGACAGCGTTTCACGCAGGTCGGCGATCTGGCGTTGCAGACCTTCGACGTTCTTCAGGGCGGCTTGTGTGGCGTAGTTTTCGCGGTAGGCCCAGAAGCCAAGCGCGATGACCGCGAGGAAGGTGAGGACATAAAGCACGGGGCGCATGTCAGCGGCGTCCTTTCCGGGTGATCTGCGGCACACCGAGGTCGGCGGGGTTGATGGCCAGCGGCGGGGCTGCGGTGCGGCGGGCGACGCGCAGCTTGGCCGAGCGGGAGCGGGGGTTGCGCGCCAGTTCGTCGTCGTCCGCCGTGACGGCGCGGCGGGTCACAAGGTCGAAGCGGGCGGTGGTGTCGGTTTTCGCCGGGGCGTAGCGGTTGGCGTTCGCCTCGTGCCCGGAAGCAAGCTGGAAGAAGCGTTTGACGATGCGGTCTTCGAGGCTGTGGAAGGTGACGACGGCGAGCATCCCGCCGGGTTTCAGCGCGCGTTCGGCGGCGGCGAGGCCCTCGGCAAGTTCGCTGAATTCGGTGTTCACGGCGATGCGGATCGCTTGGAAGGTGCGGGTCGCGGGGTGGCTTTGGCCGGGCTTCGGGCGCGGCAGGCAGCGGGCGACAATCTCGGCCAGCCGCAGGGTGGTGGTGATCGGTTCGCGCGCGCGTGCGTCCACGATGGCGTGCGCAATGCGGCGCGAGGCGTGTTCTTCGCCGTAGGCGTAGATCAGGTTGGCAAGGTCGGTTTCTTCCAGCGTGTTGACGAGGTCGGCGGCACTGTCGCCCTGCTGGCTCATCCGCATGTCCAAAGGACCGTCGCGCATGAAGGAAAAGCCGCGTTCGGCCTGGTCAAGCTGCATCGAGGACACGCCGAGGTCGAGGACGATGCCGTCGAGGGGCGTGCCCGCGTAGGTGTCGAGGTGGGAGAAGGTGCCTTCGACGAGGGTGAGGCGGTCGCCGTAAGGCTTGGCCCATGTGGCAGCCATTTCAAGCGCAAGCGGGTCACGGTCGACGCCGATCACGCGCGCGCCAGCATCCAATAGCGCACGGGTGTAGCCCCCTGCCCCGAGCGTGCCATCAAGCCAAAGGCCCTGAACCGGGGCGACGGCCTTCAGGATCGGGTCGAGAAGGACCGGAATGTGGGGATCATCTGATTGGGGGCGACCGGGCAGCGGATCGCGCATCGCGGCCCCCTACCCTGACCGTTTGTGCCGCCCGACGAGGGTCAGCGGATCGGTGTCGTCGTCGTCTTCCTCGGCCAGTTCGGCGTCATAGACCTCGCGGCGGTAGAGGCGGAAGCGGTTGGTGAAACCGGCAAACGCCGCCTCGCCGCCCGAGGCGAGATCGTCGCCCTGAAAGCCCATCTTCTCGCGCACCTTTGGGGGCAGCACGATGCGACCGTCGGGTTCGATTTCGACCATGACCGAACGGCTGATCAGATCCCGTTCGGCGCGGGTGCGTTCGGTCGAGCCCATGTCCATCGCCTCAATCTCGGCGGCCAGCGCATCGGCACCGCGGCGCGAGTAGCATTCGACGAAAGTGCGGGATTTGCCGCCGTAGACAAGGTAGACGCGCGGGCGGGCGGTTTCGCCAAGCGGCTGGTCGTCGGCTTCCAGAATACGGCGAAAGGCGGCCGGGATCGACACCCGGGCCTTGCTATCTACCTTCTGGTAGAACTCGCCTCTGAACGCCTCTGCCATCGCCATTGTGGCCTTGTAAAAATGTCCCAAACCCAAGCGATGAAATAGAAAAGGCGGATCGGGTTGCTGCCACTACCCGATCCGCCGCTGTCCCATCGCTGGGCGTCCAGCTACGCGCGCCACCTGGGGGAGATGTCTGCTCGCTCGCGCGCCGGATCTCTGTCGTCCGATGAAGGGGGCGGCCTGTATGAAGCTGCCTATCGCCTTGTTCGGGGTCTTGAGCTGCCCCTGCTTTTCAATGCCCTCTGCATCGTCCGTGAGAAAGGGATGCCATGGGACAGTATGGGAATCAATGGAAATCTTTGGGAGAAGGCGCGAGATGTTGTGCGCCGCAGGGGCGGGAAACAGCATATTGCGGGTCGCGGGGGCGTGATTTTGCTATCACTAGGGATCAAGTCGCCGTTACCGCCTAGATATGGTAGATTGGGCGGCCGTCCGGGAAGTCCCATGATCTCCCAAAAAACTTGGGCGAAGGCGTGAAGGCGACGCTGCAATCAGACGTTGAGCCAGGGAATCGGCCCGCCGGAAGCGCAGCGAGCAACGCGGCCCGGCGGTTTCCCATGCTTTCCCATGCGTTTGATTCGGCGGTCAGGCCGCCTTGGGCCGCGCGAACAGCAGGCGCAGATAGCGTTCGGCGTGGTCAAGCGCGTCACGCATCGCAGCGGCGTCATCCAGCGCCTTGGCGGTGATGATGCCGCCCTGCACGATGACCTGAAGGTAAAGCGCCAGACTTTCCGCCGTGACGCCCGGCACAGGATGGCGGACCAGCGCTTCGGCAAGATGGGCGCGGACGTGGGCGGCGCCGGACCGGATGCTCGCCTCGGCGGCGGCGCGGATCGCGGGGTGGGTGTGGTAGGTTTCCTGCACCGTGGTGCCGGCGACGCAGGAAAACTCGGGGATCGGGCGGTCAAGCAGGCTGCGGCGAAGGTCGATGTAGGCGAACACCCGGTCCAGCGGATCTGGCAGGGTATTGTAGGGGTGGGCGGCGAACATGGCGCTGGTGGTTTCGGTCCAGTGGTCCACCACCGCAGCACCCAGCGCGTCCTTGGACGGGAAATGGTGGAAGAAGGCACCTTTGGTCACGCCAGCGGCGGCGCAGAGGTCATCGACGCTGGTCGCGGCAAAGCCCTGGCGACGGATCAGGTCCGTCGCCGCAGCCAACAGGCGCTGGCGGGCTTCGCCGCGGGGGACGCGGGTCATATGGGGCCGGTTCGGGTGGGCAGGATCATTCCGCCTTGTCCCAGAGCGCCGGGTTGGGTGTCAACACCGCCCAGAGCAGACCGAAGGGATCGCGCACCATGCCCCAGTCATCGCCCCAGGGTTGGCGGGCATAGTCGACGGCCACGGCGCAGCCCGCCGCGACGGCGCGGTCGAACCAGGCTTTCCCATCGGCCACCACCAGTTGCAGATGGCCGCGGGCGAATGGCGAGCCTTCCGGCGACCCTTCGCCGACATGGTCGGTCAGCATCAGGGCGCCGCCGTTGATTTCGACCTGAAGGTGCATGTAGTGGCCGGGCTGGCCGGGGGTTTCCATCCGACCGATGTCCTTTGCGGCGAAAGCTTTCATGTAGAAATCCGCCGCCTCGCCCGCCTTGCCCGCAAGGCTGAGGTAGGGGATCACGCCCTGCATGATGCGGTCGGCGGGTCGGTAGCGGCGGTCGTGGGGGATATCATCGGACATGGGTTTTCCTTTCAGGCTGCGGCGGCGTGGATGGCGGCAAGGTCGATCTTGCCCATCGTCATCATGGCAGAGAGGACGCGGGCGGCGCGGGCCCGGTCGGGGTCGCGCATCAGGCGGGCGAGTTCGGCGGGGACGATCTGCCACGACAGGCCGAAGCGATCCTTCAGCCAGCCACAGGGGCCGTGGCTGCCGCCACCTGCGACCATCGCATCCCAGAGGCGGTCGGTTTCGGCCTGATCCGGGGTTTCGACAAGGATCGAGACGCATTCCGACAGCGGGAACATCGGACCGGCGTCAAGGATCTGGTAGGGGGTGCCATTGAGGGTGAAGTCGATCACCTCGAAATGCATGTCGCCGTCGGGGCCGCCGTGATCGGAGGCGTAGAATGCCTCGACGTGGCTATCGGGGATCTGGGCGCAGTAGAACTCGGCGGCTTCGCGGCCGTGGCCGTTGAACCACAGGACGGTGCGGGTTGTGTGGGTCATGGGTGGTCCTCCTCGGGAATTACAATACCAACCAGTCGGTATGTAATCAACCGAAAAGAAAACCCGGAGGGCCAGGGGCTTCCGGGTTTCGCGGTTTGGGGATCAGGCCATGCCGCCGTCGATCAGCCGGCGGGCTAGGGCGGCGTAGGCGGCGGCGTGGGCGCCCTCGCCCGCAGCAATCGGCGTGCCGCTGTCGCCGGCGACGCGGACTTCGAGGGCGAGGGGCAGTTCCCCAAGGAACGGCAGGTCCAGCTTTGCCGCCTCGGCCGCGACGCCGCCGTGGCCGAAGATATGCGCCTCGTGACCGCAGTTCGGGCAGATGTAGGTGGACATGTTTTCGATCAGGCCGAGGACGGGGGTCTTCAGCTTGTCGAACATGTCGAGTGCCTTGCGCGCATCCAGAAGCGCCACGTCCTGCGGGGTGGAGACGACGATGGCACCCGTGAGGTGGGTGCGCTGGCAAAGGGTCAGCTGGATGTCGCCGGTGCCGGGCGGCAGGTCGATGATCAGGATATCAAGTTTGCCCCAAGCGACCTGACCGAGGAGCTGCTGCAGCGCGCCCATGATCATCGGGCCGCGCCAGACGACGGCCTCGTTTTCCTTCAGCATCAGGCCGATCGACATCATGGTGACGCCATGTGCCACGAGGGGTTCGATGATCTTTCCATCGGGCGAGGCGGGGCGTTTGGAGACGCCCATCATCTTTGGCTGGCTTGGGCCGTAGATGTCGGCATCCAGAAGGCCAACCCGCCTGCCCTGCCGCGCCAAGGCCACGGCGAGGTTGGAGGCGACGGTGGATTTGCCGACCCCGCCCTTGCCGCTGGCGATGGCGATGATGCGGTCGATGCCGGAGATGCGCTGCGGGCCGCCCTGCTGCGGCGTGGGGTGCTGGCCGATCTTGAGGCTGGGCGGTTTAGGCGCGGGGCCATGCGCGGTCATCACCACCTGCACCGAAGCGGCACCGGCCTGACGCAGCTTTGCCTCGGCCTCGGCTTGGGCGGGGGCAAGGGCGCGGGCCTGGTCGGGATCTGCGGCTTCGATCACGAAACGGACGGTATCCCCGTCGACGGCGAGGGCGCGAATCAAGTCCCGGCTGACCAGATCGCCCCCGCCGGGCACTGCGACGCCGGCAAGGATGTTCACCACTGTCTGCCGCTCAACCACGATCCGTTCCTCCGCTGCGTAATGTTTGGGCCAACGTCGACATTGTTGTGCGGGGACGCAAGGTCAAGTTGACCAAATGCTCAAAATTTGCGCGAAGAGGCTGAGAATTCATGACAATTTCGTGTCGTGAGCCATGCGGATGCTGCATGGCGGCATTGCGCGCCCTATCTATTGTGCAGGTGCAGCAAGTGGCCCATGTTACCCCTAACAGCGCGACAGACGTTGTTCCGGAACCTGAAGAGGCTTGAGTGAAATGGCATATGTGAACAGTACCCGCGTCGCCCGCAACGGATTGGCAGACCGGTTTGCAACCCTGAACGAAACGATCCGTACCGCCCTGCGCCAGCGCCGGCTTTATACCCAAGCGGTGCGCGAACTTTCCACCCTGAGCGACCGCGAACTGGCGGACCTTGGGATCAGCCGGTTGAGCATTGCGGATGTTGCCCGCGAGGCTGCTTACGGCAAGTGAGTTTTCGTAAGGCCCCTCTCCTCCTCCCTGGGGTCTTTGCGACATGCGGCGGTGCCAACCTCCTCCCTGGCATCGCCGCCCTTTTCTTCGGGGTCTTGTCCCCAACGACTTTAGGCGGCCCTCTCCTCCTCCCTCGGGCCACCTGAACCTGCGGCGGCGTCCACCTCCTCCCGGACGCTGCCGCACCTTGATACGGGGCTTTGCCCTGCCTGACTTTAGGCGACCCACCTCCTCCCGGGTCTCCTGAACCCGCGGCGGCGTCCACCTCCTCCCGGACGTCGCCGCACCCTTTCCCTTCGACATTCTGAAAAGAAGCGGCGGCGGCGGTGCGCAGGGCACGCTGTTCATCCAGCGTTCATCGCACGGCCTACCAATCACCAAGATTGCTTCCGAATTCGACCACGTTTGCAACTTAGGAGTGTGGTTAATGGAATTCGGGAGACCTTGTCGTGATCAGAAATATCCATTGCAAAAGCCCTGTCCGAACGGCTCGCGCCTTTCTTTCTGATGACGGCGGATCGGTGACGGTGGAATTCGCTTTGATGGTCCCTCTGTTTACGGGCCTTTTGATGCTGATGACCGATGCCAGCATGCTTTACCTGCAACAATCCAAGCTTTTGAACGTATCGCGCGACACCGCGCGGATCGTGTCGCGCTATGCGATGACAGCGGTCGAGGCCAAGGCCTATGCCGAGTCGGTCGCATCGAACGGCAGGGGGACCGCGACGGCGAAGGTGACCATCGCAAACGGTTTCGTCACCGTCACCGTGTCGAGCCCGTCGAAAGTCGCCGCACCCTTCGGAATCATCAAGTTCGCCGTCGGTGACACGCTGACCGCAGCAACGACCAACACAATGGAGCCTGTCTGATGCGCCTTCGCAACCTTCTGAGCGCCGTTTCGGCAAAAGCCTTCAAGCGCGGCGGGTTCCGGGCCAACGAGGCCGGCGGGATCACAACGCTTTCGCTGTTCGGCGTGCTGGGCTGCTGCATGATCGCGGGCGTCGCGGTCGACGTGTCCAACCTTTACCGCAACAAGGAACATCTGACGCTGACCGCGGACGCCGCAGCCTTTGCCGGGATCGTCAAGCTTGCCCAGACGAACTCGACCACTCAAGCGCAGGCCGCTGTTGCGGCCGCGATCGAAAAGAACATGCCGGTAAAGACCTTCGGCAAGGTGACAACGGCGACCGACGTGCAGATGGTGCGCTATGACCCGATGACGAAGAAAGTCGTCTCTGGAACGCCGAATGCCGTGAAGGTCACGGTGCGGCGGGATGACAGCGTCGGCAACCCGATCAAGACCGGCTTGCTGCGGCTTGCCGGATTCGACGAATTTGAAACGTCGGTGTCTAGCGTGGCCTATTATGGCCAGCCCGGTCGCTGCCAGTCTTCGGATGGGATCTATGCCAAGGGGCAGGTCACGATCACCTCGGGCAACTGGATCGGACCGAGCTACTGCGTGCATAGCCAGACGGCCGTCTGGTTGCCGCAGCAGAACACCTTTGCAGCGGGGTCGGGCGTGTCGATGCCGTCGCTGGTGGCGTGCAAGGGCAAGTGCGTCAACAGCGCGAACCCCGGGATCGAAGCGGCGAAGTTCGAGATGAACCTCAACCTGCCGAAGGTGGGCGATCACATTGCTACGGTAGTTGCAGCGATGACTACGGCAACTTCGGATCTCAAGACCCAGGTTTTCACCAACAAGCCGCTTGGGACGAACCTTAACACTCTGGCTACAACAAAGATCTTGAAGAACAGCGACGTCAACAAGCTGGTGCGTGGGTCGGTGGTGAACCTGACAGCGACGCAGTACAACGATCTGATGTTCACCACGAACGGACTTCTGCCCAGCGGCCTTGTCTACAACGTCGACTGCAAGAACAACGGGAACGGCCCGGCCACCTCGATCAGCATCGGTGGATCGAAGAACCGCAAGAATTCGGGGCTGGCGTCGACCACGATCGAAACGGTGAAGGGTGTTGTTGTCATCGCCGACTGCTCGTTCGACGTGGGGCCATATGCCCGGGTCGACAACTCGGTGATGATCTCGACCCGCGTCTCAAGCTCGTCGGCAATCAACTCCGAGGAAGGGGCGATTGTCGGCGACCCGGCGAAGAACTGCAACCTTGACCGCAAGGTCTATGTCCTGACGCAGAGCGGGTTCAGCGTAAACTCGAACTTCACCGCCTCGAACGTGGCGATGGTCGCGAATGGCAACATCAACGTGGCCGCGAACAGCAGCTCCAGCCAGGTCGAACACAAGGGCACGAGCTTTCATGCGGAAGGCTCGATCCAGATACCGGCGAACCACACGTTCAACAGCTGCGCCGAAGATGCGACCAAGCTTTTGCCGAACCTGCGCACCTTCAAGTATGTGATGCCGTCCTGATCTGACGGGCAGATGAAAAGCGAAACGGCCGCAGGTGACTGCGGCCGTTTTCGTTTGCCCGGTAGGTATCAGAACGGCACGTCATCCACCTGATCGGCAGGAATCACCCAGCGCGCGACGATTTTCTTGAGGCCGGCGCGGGCAAATTCGACATCCAGCTTGTCGCCTTCGATCCCGACGATGTCGCCGTAGCCGAACTTCTGGTGGAAGACGCGGTCGCCAAGGAGGTAGGGCGACACCGCTTCGGCGTCGATCACGACGTGGCGGGCTTCGGTCGGCTGGCGCATCGTGCGGTGGGACTGGTTGTCCTGCATCCGCTTCCAGCCGGGAGAGTTGTAGACATCGGCCTTCGACACCCGATCATCGAAGCTGGAGCCGAACCCCACCTGCGCCGCCGCGCCAAAGCCGCCGCCGTAAAGGCCGGGCGGGGTGAGAACATCGACATGTTCGGGCGGCAGTTCGTCGATGAAGCGTGAGGGTAGTTGGCTTTGCCACTGGCCGTAGACGCGGCGGTTGGAGGCGAAGGAGATGGTGCAAAGCCCTTCCGCCCGGGTGATGCCGACGTAGGCGAGGCGGCGCTCCTCCTCCAGCCCTTTCAGGCCGCTTTCATCCATGCTGCGCTGGCTGGGGAACAGGCCATCCTCCCAGCCGGGCAGGAAAATCACGGGGAATTCAAGGCCCTTGGCGGCGTGCAGGGTCATGATGGTCACCTTTTCCTCGGCGCCTTCGGTCTCGTTGTCCATGATCAGCGAGACGTGTTCGAGGAAGCCTTGCAGGTTGTCGAACTGCTCCAGCGCCTTCACCAGTTCCTTGAGGTTGTCGAGGCGGCCGGGGGCTTCGGGCGTCTTGTCGTTTTGCCACATCGCGGTGTAGCCGCTCTCGTCGAGGATGGTTTCGGCAAGGCGGATGTGGTCGTAATCGGGGTGCAGGGTGACCGTATGCCAGCGGTCGACGCCTTCGACGAAGGCGCGCAGTTGTGCGCCGCCCTTGCCGCCGAAGGTGGCCTTGGCCACCGCCTCGCGCGCGCCGTCTAAAAGCGAGACCTGTGCCGCGCGGGCCATCCGCTGGATATCGGCCTGCGCCTTGTCGCCAAGGCCGCGTTTCGGCAGGTTCACGACGCGTTCAAACGCCAAATCATCATCGGGGCTGACGGCGAGGCGGAAGTAGGCCATCGCGTCGCGGATTTCCTGACGTTCGTAGAAACGCGGGCCGCCGATCACGCGGTAAGGCAGGCCGATGGTCAGGAAGCGGTCCTCAAAGGCGCGCATCTGGTGGCTGGCGCGGACGAGGATCGCCTGATGGTTGAGGTCCACCGGGTCGCGGCCACGGGTGCCGCGCTGGATCGCCTCGACCTCTTCGCCGATCCAGCGGGCCTCTTCCTCGCCGTCCCAGTGGCCGATAAGGCGGACCTTCTCGCCGGGTTCGCCTGCGGTCCACAGCGTCTTGCCAAGGCGGCCCTTGTTGGCGGCGATGATGCCCGAGGCGGCGGCGAGGATATGGGCGGTGGAGCGGTAGTTCTGTTCCAGCCGGATCACCGTGGCGCCGGGAAAATCCTTTTCAAACCGCAGGATGTTGCCCACCTCGGCGCCCCGCCAGCCGTAGATCGACTGGTCGTCGTCGCCGACGCAGCAGATGTTCTTGTGACCTTGGGCAAGGAGGCGAAGCCACAGGTATTGGCAGACGTTTGTGTCCTGGTACTCGTCGACAAGGATGTAGCGGAACCAGCGTTGGTACTGCTGAAGCACATCCTCATGCTTTTGAAAGATCGTCACGCAATGCAGGAGCAGGTCGCCGAAATCGGTGGCGTTCAGGGTTTTGAGGCGGTCCTGATAGGCCTCGTAAAGCTCGGTCCCGCGGTTGTTGTAGGCGCTGGCTTCTGACGACGGCACCTTGTCGGGCGTCCACGCGCGGTTCTTCCAGCCGTCGATCAGCGAGGCCAGCAACCGCGCGGGCCAGCGCTTTTCGTCGATGTTGGCGGCGGCGATCAGTTGCTTTAGAAGGCGAAGCTGATCGTCGGTATCAAGGATGGTGAAGTTCGGCTTCAGGCCGACCAGTTCGGCGTGGCGGCGGAGGATCTTCACGGAAAGCGAATGGAAGGTGCCCATCCACGGCATCCCCTCGGCCACCTCGCCCAGCAGGCGGCCGACGCGCAGCTTCATCTCGCGCGCGGCCTTGTTGGTGAAGGTCACGGCAAGGATTTCGTTCGGGCGGGCCTTGTGCAGGTTCAGAAGATGCACGATCCGCGCGGTCAGCGCCTTGGTCTTGCCGGTGCCAGCGCCCGCCAGCATCAGCACGGGGCCATCCAGCGCCTCGACCGCGGCGCGTTGCGCGGGGTTCAGGTCATCCAGATATGGTGCCGCGCGCCCGGCCAACGCCCGCTGGCTGAGCGGAACCGCCCGTTCGAATGCATCGCTTTCATCAAACCCTGCCATGCGGCCATTCTAGCGCCGGATGCGGCGGATGCAACGAAGTGTTCCGCGAATGTTCCGTATTTCGCTGGAAATGACGGGCCGCAAGGTTTCCCTTGGGTCGCAATTCGGTGACAAACGCCGTTTGTCACCCCTTGCGCCGCACCGCAGCACCCATAGAGTGCGCTAGTCCTGCCCGCTTTCCCCCGGAGACCGTCGATGCCCGAATTCAAGAAGATCCTGATCGCCAACCGGGGCGAGATCGCCATTCGGGTGATGCGCGCGGCCAACGAGATGGGCAAGAAGACCGTCGCCGTCTATGCCGAGGAGGACAAGCTGTCGCTCCACCGCTTCAAGGCGGATGAGGCGTATCGGATCGGTGAGGGGCTTTCGCCGGTCGGCGCGTATCTTTCGATCCCGGAAATCATCCGCGTGGCGCGGATGGCGGGGGCGGATGCGATCCATCCCGGTTATGGCCTTCTGTCGGAGAACCCCGATTTCGTCGACGCCTGCGAACAGGCCGGCATCACCTTCATCGGCCCGACCGCCGAGACGATGCGCGCGCTTGGTGACAAGGCCAGCGCCCGCCGCGTGGCGATGGCGGCGGGCGTGCCGGTCATTCCTGCGACCGAGGTTTTGGGCGACGATATGGCGCTGGTGAAGAAACAGGCGGCCGAGGTGGGCTATCCCTTGATGCTGAAGGCATCGTGGGGCGGGGGCGGGCGCGGAATGCGGCCGATCAACAACGAGGAAGAACTGGAAGCCAAGGTCCGCGAAGGCCGGCGCGAGGCGGAAGCGGCGTTTGGCAATGGCGAGGGTTATCTGGAGAAGATGATCCTGCGCGCGCGCCACGTCGAGGTGCAGATCCTTGGCGACAAGCACGGCAACATCTACCACCTGTGGGAACGCGACTGCACTGTGCAGCGGCGCAACCAGAAGGTCGTGGAACGCGCCCCTGCCCCGTACCTGACGCCTGAACAGCGGGCCGAGGTCTGCGAGATGGGCCGCAAGATTTGCGCCCATGTGAACTACGAATGCGCCGGGACCGTCGAGTTCCTGATGGATATGGATTCGGGCAAGTTCTACTTCATCGAGGTGAACCCGCGGGTGCAGGTCGAACACACCGTGACCGAAGAGGTGACGGGGATCGACATCGTGCAGGCGCAAATCCTGATCGAGGAAGGCAAGACGCTGGCCGAGGCGACCGGTGTCGCGCGGCAGGAAGACGTGGTCCTCAACGGCCACGCGGTGCAGTGCCGGGTGACGACGGAAGACCCGCTGAACAATTTCATTCCCGATTACGGGCGGTTGACGGCATATCGCAGCGCAACGGGCAACGGCATCCGGCTGGATGGCGGCACGGCCTATGCGGGGTCGGTGATCACCCGGTATTACGATTCGCTTCTGGTCAAGGTCACGGCCCATGCCCAGACACCCGAAAAGGCGATTGCCCGGATGGACCGGGCCTTGCGCGAATTCCGTATCCGGGGTGTGGCCACGAACATCGAGTTCGTGATCAACCTGCTGAAACACCCGACGTTCCTGAACAACACCTACACCACGAAGTTCATCGACACGACGCCGGAGTTGTTCAACTTCAAGCGCCGCAAGGACCGGGCGACCAAGATCCTGACCTATATCGCCGACATCACGGTGAACGGGCACCCCGAAACCGCAGGCCGCCCGAAACCGGCCGCCGAAGCGCGGACGCCGAAACCGCCAGCGGTACGCGCGGAGCCTGCGATGGGCACCCGCAATCTGCTGGAGCAGAAGGGCCCGAAGGCCGTCGCAGACTGGATGCTGGCGCAAAAGAAGGTGCTGATCACCGACACCACGATGCGCGACGGGCATCAAAGCCTCCTCGCCACCCGGATGCGGTCGATCGACATGATCCGCGTGGCGCCGACTTATGCGGCGAACCTGCCGCAACTTCTGTCGGTCGAGTGCTGGGGCGGGGCGACCTTCGACGTGGCCTACCGCTTCTTGCAGGAATGCCCGTGGCAGCGCCTGCGCGACCTGCGCGCCGCCATGCCGAACGTGATGACGCAGATGCTTTTGCGCGCATCGAACGGGGTCGGTTACACGAACTACCCCGACAACGTGGTGCAGGGCTTTGTCGCGCAGGCGGCCAAGACCGGGGTCGACGTGTTCCGGGTGTTCGACAGCCTCAACTGGGTGGAAAACATGCGCGTCGCGATGGACGCGGTGGTCGAGAACGGCAAGGTCTGCGAAGGCGCGATCTGCTACACGGGCGATCTCTTGGATCCGGCGCGCGCGAAGTATGACCTGAAATACTATGTCGCGATGGGCAAGGAATTGAAGGCCGCAGGCGCGCATGTGCTGGGGCTCAAGGACATGGCGGGGCTTTTGAAACCCGCCTCGGCCCGCATCCTGATCAAGGCGCTGAAACAGGAGGTGGGGCTGCCGATCCACTTCCACACGCATGACACTTCGGGTGCCGGGGCGGCGACGATCATTGCGGCCTGCGATGCGGGCGTCGATGCTGTCGATGCAGCGATGGACGCGTTTTCGGGTGGCACCTCGCAGCCCTGCCTTGGCTCGATCGTCGAGGCGTTGAAGCATACCGAGCGCGACACCGGCCTTGATATCAAGGCGATCCGCGAGATTTCCAACTACTGGGAACAGGTGCGCGGGCAGTATGCGGCGTTTGAATCCGGCCTCCCTGCCCCGGCGTCCGAGGTTTACCTGCACGAAATGCCGGGCGGCCAGTTCACCAATCTCAAGGCGCAGGCGCGGTCCTTGGGCCTTGAGGATCGGTGGCACGAGGTGGCGCAGGCCTATGCCGACGTGAACCAGATGTTCGGTGACATCGTGAAGGTCACGCCATCGTCGAAGGTGGTGGGCGACATGGCGCTGATGATGGTGGCGCAGAACCTGACCCGCGCACAGGTTGAAGATCCCGGCGTGGATGTGGCGTTTCCGGACTCGGTCGTCGACATGCTGAAGGGCAACCTTGGCCAGCCCCCCGGCGGCTGGCCGAAGGGTATCTTGAAAAAGGTGCTGAAAGGCGAGGCGCCCTTGACCGATCGGCCCGGCAAATCCATGTCGCCGGTCGATATCGAGGCGACGCGCAAGAAGCTGGCCGAAGAGCTGCGCCTTGGCGCCGAAGAGGCCGAGGGCGAGACGGTGGATGACGAGGACCTGAACGGATACCTGATGTATCCCAAGGTTTTCATGGATTACCGCGCGCGGCACCGGCTTTACGGCCCGGTGCGGGCGCTGCCGACGCAGACGTTCTTTTACGGGATGCAGCCGGGCGACGAGATCACCACCGAGATCGACCCCGGCAAGGCCTTGGAAATCCGGCTGCAAGCGGTGGGCGAGACCACGGATGACGGCGAGGTGAAGGTGTTCTTCGAACTGAACGGCCAGCCGCGCGTCATTCGCGTGCCGAACCGGGCGGTCAAGGCCAAGACGGCCGCGCGGCCAAAGGCGCAGGACGGCAACGCCAGCCATATCGGCGCGCCGATGCCAGGCTCAGTTGCCAGCGTGACGGTAGTGGCGGGCCAGAAGGTGCGCGCGGGTGACCTTTTGCTGACGATCGAGGCGATGAAGATGGAAACCGGGCTGCACGCCGACCGCGAGGCGGTGGTCAAGGCGGTGCATGTGACCCCCGGCAGCCAGATCGAGGCGAAGGACCTGCTGATAGAACTGGAGTAAGCCCCGCCCCGCCCATCACTTGGGCGGGGCCGGTGCGCTTTGCATCTCAGAATACGTCGAGAAGATAGAGAATGATGATGATCGGGATCGGAATCCCGATGATCCAGGCGAGCATGCCTTTCATGATGTCGTCTCCTTCTTGCGGCGGGCTTGCGGCGGGCGGTCTTTGTGTCCTGCCCGCTTTGCAACGCGCCACGGTTTGATCGCGTTCCGCTGCGCAATCGCGCGCCATAGTTCGACAAACGGCGTTTTTCCCCTTGCAGCCGCCCGCGGGCTTTTATAGATGATCCGCACCGAAACGGAGTGCGGGCGTAGCTCAGGGGTAGAGCATAACCTTGCCAAGGTTAGGGTCGGGCGTTCGAATCGCCTCGCCCGCTCCAATTCGGCAAAATGCGCAGGCGCCCTAAAGGGCGCCTTTTGCATTCGGGGCCGCCCGGGACCGGATGCGCAACGCGGATTTTCGGGAACCAAATCCGTTCTTTCCTGTTGGACCGGAAGCAGAGGCGAACCGTACTGGCATTCACCGCGCTTTCCGAAAGGATCATCATTTTGAGGACCGTCGTCATCCCAGCCGCAGGCAAGGGCACCCGCCTGCTGCCGCTTACCCGCGTCACCGCAAAAGAACTGCTGCCGGTCTATGACAAGGTGGTCATGGATTTCGCCATCGAAGAGGCGACCGCAGCGGGGGCAAGCCGGATCGTCGTGGTGATCAGCCAATCGAAGCTGGCGATCCGCAATTATCTGCAGGATCATGTGGCCGCAGCGCAGGTTTCACCGGCGCGTCCGGTTGCGGTGACAGCGGCCAGCATGGCAAGCCGCCGGCCCGATATCGTGTTCGCCTTTCAGGACGAACCGCTTGGCCTTGGCCATGCCGTCCTGTGCGCCAAGCCCTTCGTCCTACCGGGGCCGTTCGGTGTGATCCTGCCCGATGACGTGATTCTGGGCGAAAACTGCCTTGCAGAAATGCGGGCCGACTATGCCAGCGGCCAGATGGTCGCCGCAATGGAAGTGGCGCCGAAGGAAACCGCGAAATATGGCATCTTCGCCCTGCGCGGTACGGCGGGGTCATCGCGCAGCATCTCGGTATCTGGGATGGTGGAAAAGCCTGCTGCGGGCACTGCGCCATCAACGCTGGCGGCGGTCGGGCGCTATATCCTTGATCCGATGATCTTCGAGATCCTGCCGCACACCAAACCAGGCGCCGGGGGCGAGCTGCAACTGACCGACGCCATCGCCATCGCGGCCAACGCGCTGTCGCTGACCGCGTTCAAGTTTTCCGGCACGCGCTATGACTGCGGCAACCATGCGGGCCTGCTGTCGGCGGCAATGGCGCGGCAGCGCAGCCTGGGGTTGGGTGCCAGCAATGATTGGGCACAACCGCGTCGCAATGGTACAGTAGGCACATTGCGCAGCCTTACACCGCCTTCGGCAGTTGGCGACAGCCTGCGCTGACGGGCCACCCTCGGCGTGCAGTTGCGGCGGGGCCATCTGCAGATCGACCACAACCTGTGATCCTGCAGGTTTCCGGTGTGAACTTTTTGGGTCCGATCGTGGAACCGCAGGGCTGTCTCATGCGTTGATCGCGGTCAGTAAGGTGACAAAAGGGGCAAAAGTGTCAGGCGACATGTCAAAGAAAATGGTTCGTGATCCAGCGGTCAAGGCAGTCAGTCAGGGGCCGAAAGTATCGCGGACAGAAGTGTCGCGCGCCATCGAGGCCAGTCTGAAGCGGGCCTACGAGGCGACCTTGTCCGAGGATGTGCCCGACCGGTTCTTGCAGTTGCTGGCGCAATTGAAGGAAAAGGAACAGAAGCGTTGACGAACACGCTGGATCCTCGTGATGGCATCTCCGAGCACATTCGCGACCTTCGTGCCTTCGCGATGTCGCTGACGCGCAACCATGCGACGGCGGACGATCTGGTGCAGGACACCATCGTCAAGGCATGGTCGAACTTCGACAAGTTCAATGTCGGCACCGATCTGCGGGCATGGCTGTTCACCATCTTGCGCAACACCTTCTTTTCGCTGCGCCGCAAGGTCAGCCGCGAGGTCGCCGATCCTGACGGACTGCATGTCGGGCGTCTGTCGGTGCTGCCGGAACATGACGGCAAACTGGCGATGCGTGAGTTCATGAAGGCGTTCGACCAGCTTTCGGCCGAACACCGCGAGGTGCTGATCCTGGTCGGCGCCAACGGTTATTCCTATGAGGAAGCCGCCAAGATGATGGGCGTCGCCACCGGCACCGCGAAAAGCCGGGCAAGCCGGGCGCGGGCACAGCTTTGCACGCTGATGGGGATGACCTCGCCCTCTGGCAATCCTGTGATGTCCGAACCTGTTGCGCTGGCGGTTGTGAACCGGTCAACATTCGCCGTGGCATGATGCCGGCGTGGACGCGCGGTCGTGTCACCGGCCGCCTTGGCTTCCGGCTGATGGTCGCCGTTGCCGTAGCGCTGACGCCGCTTGCGTTCCTGTCCTACAGTCAGGCCAAACGGTCCGAGGTCGAGGCACAGGCCCGCGCCGAAGCCGCCCTTTTCGGCGAGACGCTGCTGGCGGTGTCGCCGCAGTTGTCGGAAATCAACCTTGCGCGGGGTGCGGCGGCGGCGCTGGCATCGACCATCGTCGATGTGCTGGATGATCCCGCGGCCTGCCAGACCGAAATGGTGCGCCTGCTGCACGCCAGCGAGGCCTTCACCTTTGCCGGGTTCATCCGGCCTGACGGGCAGATGTCCTGTTCATCCACCGGCGAGCCGGGCAACTTTGCCGGTCCGCGGCTGGATGCGCTGAACGCAGATCCCCGTCCAATGCTGATGCTCATCCCCAGCGGCGAATTCAGTGGCGAGGCGGCGCTGATTGTCACCCATCCGGTGCGGGCCGACAAGGATACCCCGGTGTTGGGCTATGTCTCGGTCTCGTTGCCGCACCGGGCGTTGCGCCAGGCCAGCGCCGACACCCTGACCGATGCCGAGACGCGGCGCGATATTGCGGGCCTTGTCACCTTCGACGCCGAAGGCACCGTGTTGACGGCGATGTATGGTCTGGAGACCGTGTCGACGCGGTTGCCCGTCGGCACGTCGCTGGCCGGCTTTGTGGGCAAGCCGCCCGCGATCTTTCAGGGCGAAACCCCGACCGGCGAAGCGCGCAGCTTTGCCGTGATGCCGATCGTGCCGAACGTGCTTTACGTGCTTGGCATCTGGCAGGACCCGGCGAAATCCGGCAGCGCGCTGCTGGCGTCGCTGCCGCTTTGGGCGGTGCCGCTGGCGATGTGGTTTGCCAGCCTGACCGCCGCCTGGATCGGGGCCGAGTTGCAGGTGCTGCGCCCGGTCCGGTCGCTGCGCCGGTCGATCATCACCTTTGCCGGCGGCAACCGCACAGTGACCGCGCCGGACCTGCACAACGCGGCCAACGAACTGCATGACGTGTGCGACGCGTTCGAGCGGATGATCCTGTCAGTGGTTCGCAACGAGGCTGAACTTGAACATTCGCTTTACCAAAAGGAGGTGCTCCTGCGCGAGGTGCACCACCGGGTGAAGAACAACCTGCAACTGATCGCGTCGATCATGAACCTGCAGATGCGCAAATCGGTGACGCCCGAGGCGCGGCAATTGCTGCGAGGGTTGCAGGACCGGGTGATGAGCCTCGCGACCGTGCACCGCGAGCTTTACCAGACCAGCGGTCTGACCGAGGTGGATGCCAAGGAGCTTCTGGAAAGCATCGTGGCACAGGTGCTGCAGATCGGATCGGGCCCGGATCGGCCGATCGACGCGCAGACGGCGTTCCAGCCCATCCGGCTGTCGCCCGACCAGGCGGTGCCGCTGTCCCTGATCGTGACCGAGGCGCTGACCAACGCGATGAAACATGCCGTGCGCAGCATCGGCCGGCCACCGCGCCTGTCGGTGACGCTGGATCATTCCGGGCCGGGGCGCGCTGTGCTGACCGTCGCCAACGAATTGCAGATGAACGATCCGATGCGCAGAGTGTCTGATATGGAGGGCACCGGCCTTGGCCACCAGCTTCTGGCGGCCTTTGCAACCCAGCTTGGCGGCCAGCTTTTCGTCGGCGAGGAGGACGGCAGTTTCGTCGTGCGGCTGGAGTTCGCGATCAAGCCGTCGCAGGCCGACGAGGCCAGCTGACCGCTGCCCTCACGGAACCACGGCCATGGCTTTGGCGTTGATTGTGCAGTGGCATTTGCCGCCCTCACCTTGAAAGGAGATACGCCATGCTTGGTTGGGCACTGACTTTTCTTGTGATCGCCCTCATTGCCGCCGCCCTTGGCTTCGGCGGCATTGCCGGCGCTTCGGCTGGGATCGCTCAGATCCTGTTCTTCGTGTTTATCGTGCTGTTCGTCGTCGCCCTGATCGCCCGCGCGGTGCGTGGACGCCCGCCGGTCTGACGATACGGCAAAACGTGACGTGCAATGGCCGCCGGTGAACCCGGCGGCCCTTTGCATATTCCGGGCGCGTAGGGCGGAAAGGGTACGGGGTGCGGGAACAGTCGGTCGTCCGGTCGGTTGATCACAGGAGCAGCGCGTCGCGTATCAACCGGATGCGACGGCATATGGAACAGGACGGTTTTTCCGGTTTCCCCCCTGGCCATGGATCGGCACTCGCCATTGTCCCGTCCGCGGCGCGCTGTTCGCCCCACTTGTCTGACCATCGCCCAAAAGAAATACAGCGGCCCTTTCGGAGCCGCTGCTTCTTTGGTTCGGGTCGTTCCGCCAGACAATCAGACGGGCGGCGACCGGTCACGCGAAACCGACACCGTGCGGTGGTCATCGAACAGCGATCCGATGCGGAACATCTGCCAGATGGCGCAGATCCCGACGATCACGTAGATCAAGCGCGACCCGGCGGCCTGCTGGCCCCCGAAAATCGCCGCCACGAGGTCGAACTGAAACAGCCCGACCAAAAGCCAGTTGATCCCGCCTACGATCAGCAGGAGTTGCGTGATGATGTTTAGTGTTCGCATATCGCCCTCATGGTTTCTGTCTGACCAGTGAACCACTTAGGTGGCGGCTTGTTCCGCCTTGGGCCGCCGAGGTCTGGGGTGCGACATCTTGCTCCTCCGCCTCTTTGCGGATCCGTTCGAACGTGGCCAACGCCTGCCCCACAACCTGATCCATGTTGAAATACTTGTAGTTGGCCAGACGCCCGACGAACCACACGTCCGGCGTCGCGCGGGCAAGGGCTTCGTATTCCCGGTAGAGGGCTGCGTTTTCTTCGCGCGGGATCGGATAGTAGGGATCGCCCGTGGCCGAGGGGTATTCGAAAGTCACGCTGGTCTTGGCGTGCTTCTGGCCCGTCAGATGCTTGTATTCCGTGACGCGCGTGTAATCCTCGGTCTGCGGAAAGTTGATCGTGGCCACCGGCTGGACCTGTTCGACATCATAGGTCTCATGCTGAAAGCGCAGCGAGCGATAGGGCAGATGCCCCAGCCGGTGATCGAAGAATTCGTCGATCGGGCCGGTAAAGACCATGCGACGGAATTTGACGCTGTCGCGGATGTCGGCGTATTCGGTCGCCAGTCGCAGCTCGATGTTTGGGTGGTCGAGCATCCGCTCGAACATCCGGGTGTAGCCTTCAGCCGGCATCCTCTGGAAGCTGTCGGTGAAATAGCGGTCGTCGTCGTTGGTGCGGGTCGGGATGCGGGCCGTTACCGTACGGCTCAGTTCGGACGGATCGACGCCCCATTGCTTGCGCGTGTAGCCGCGAAAGAATTTTTCATAAAGCTCGTGTCCCACGGTCGACAGCACGACATCTTCCGAGGTCTTGATGTCGTCGATCGGCACCCGCCGTTCGGCCAGAAACCGTTCCACCCCATCCGAGGTCAGGTTCAGGCCGTAAAGCGTGTTGATCGTGGTGCGGTTGATCGGGATCGGCACCAGCATCCCGTCAACCTGCGCCAGCACCCGATGTTCGTAATCGCGCCATTCGGTGAACTGCGACAGGTAATCGACGATCGACTGCGCGTTGGTGTGAAAGATGTGCGGGCCATACTGGTGAATCAGCACTCCCGCCGCGTCCAGCACATCAAAGGCGTTGCCGGCGATATGCGGGCGCTTGTCGATCACCAGCACGCGCTGGTCCATTTGCGAGGCCAGCCGTTCGGCCATGACGCTACCGGCAAAACCGGCGCCAACAATCAACCAATCATACATGGTCAGGCACCGAAGCTGCGGATTTCTTGGCGGCGGTCAGGGTCTTGCCGGTGGCGCGCGACCGAACCGGCAGCAGGACCTCGGAGCGGTTCAACAGGGCCACCTCGTCGCGCATCGTGGCCCAGGTCCGGTCCCACGAGTTTTTCGCCAAGGCAGCGTCGACGGCCTTGCGCTGGCGTTGCGACATGCCTTGCAACGTGCGGGTAAGTGCGGCCACCATCGCCGTGCCTTCAGCGATCTCGACCAGACCGGGGCGACCATAATCCGCCACCACATCGACGATCGGGGTCGAGGCGACGGGCAGGCCGGCCGCCAGAAACTCCGGCGTCTTGGTGGGGCTGATGAAGCGGGTGCATTCGTTCAGCGCAAAGGGCATCCAGCCGGCATCCCAGTTGCCAAGATAGGCCGGCAGGTCGGCATAGTGTTTGGAGCCGAGCCAATGAATGTTGGCCGCTTGCGGCAGGGTTGCCGGGTCGATCTTCACCACCGGCCCGAGGATCACGAAATGGACGTTCGGCAAAGCTTCGGCGCTGAGGCGCAAGAGGTCCAGATCCAGCCGCTCGTCGATCACGCCGAAGAAACCGACGCGCGGGTGCGGGATGGCGGCTTGATCGGCGGGATCGGCGATCTGGCCGCGGGATTTGGCGAAATGCGCGGTGTCGATGCTGCTGGGCAGGCACAGCACGTTTGGATGGCGGTCGCGTTTGGCCTCATAGAGGCTGCGGCCACCGGTGAACACCACGTCGGCACGCTCGAACAGCTCGGCCTCCCGGCGGATCAGGGCGGGCGGAGCAAAGCGGAAGGCGCTCAGCTCGTCCATGCAGTCGTAGACGCAGACATCCTCGTCCAGATGCCCGGCGTAAGACAGCGCCATCGGCGTATAATACCACGCGACAAGCGACGAATGCGGGCGGCTGGCAATAAGGCGGTCCAGCATGCGCCGGATGGTCCGGTCGGGATCGACGTCGTCGTGGGCAAGGTGCGGCGTGGCGATGACCACGCCGGACGGATCGCTGCGCTGGACCAGCTTCGGCGGGCCGTCATGACGCACCGCTTCCTCGAAATAGATCACGTCGTAATCTGCGGTCGCGCGGCGCAGCAGGTGATGCGGGCGCTGGACCACAAGGTCCCAGCGCAGATGTGACAAGCAGACAAGCAGACGGGACGACGCGCCCGGCGCGTCGAGGCCAGTTGGGGGCATGGGAGTCTCCGGTAAGGATGCATGGCAGGGAACTCTGCCTTGCAGAAAGAACGGCGAAGCGGGCGTTTTGTTCCCGGACCTCGTACAATTCAGTTTGGCCCGTCTGTCAGTTTGGCCCGTCTGTCAGTTTGGCCCGTCTGTCAGTTTGGCCCGTCTGCTTCCGGCGACACTCCCCGATCAGCCGCCAACCATCTCGCCGCCGTTCGGGTGCAGCGTCTGGCCGGTCATGTAGGACGAGTCCTCGCAGGCCAGGAACAGTGCCGCAGGCGCCACTTCGCAGGGCTGCCCCGCACGGCCAAGGGGCGTGTCCTTGCCGAACGACGCCACCTTTTCGGCATCGAAGCTGGCCGGGATCAGCGGCGTCCAGATCGGCCCCGGCGCGATGGCGTTCACGCGGATGCCGCGCGGCGCCAGCATTCCCGAAAGCGCGCGCGTGAAGGCCAGAATCGCCCCTTTGGTAGAGGCGTAGTCGACCAGATGGTCCGAGCCGCGAAATGCGGTGACAGAGGTCGTGTTGATGATGCAGTCGCCGCTTTCCATTTGCGACAGAAACCCCTTAACCACATGAAATTGTGATAAAATGTTGGTGGCGAAGGTGGTTTCCAACTGTTCGGCGGTGATCGCTTCCAGCGTCTCTTGTGGGTACTGCACCGCCGCGTTGTTCATCACGATATTGACGCGCCCAAAGCGCTTCAGCGTTTCGCGCACAGCGCGGGTCACCTCATCGGGGTCGCTGATGTCGCCCTTGATCGCGATGCCCTCGGCGCCCTCGGCACGGATCGCTTCGAGGGTGGTGGCGGCATCCTCGGTCTCATTGCGGTAGTGGATCGCGACGCGGGCGCCTTCGCGGGCGAACAGGATCGCCGTGGCGCGGCCGATGCCGCTATCGCCACCGGTGATGAAGGCGGTCTTGCCCGCCAGCCTGCCCGAGCCCGGATAGCGCGGCAAGTAGTCGGGCGCAGGCGTCATCTCGGTTTCGTGACCGGGCTGGTGGTCTTGGGTCTGGGGCGGGCGATCGGGCATGTCTTCGGGCATGATCTGGCCTCTGTGCGGGACGTTTGTGCCGTTAACCGGGCCTTGAGACCGATGTTCCCCAGGATTTGGCCGCCGCCCGGTTTTGGGCCGCGCCTTGCCGATGACGCATGGGCAGGATCCACGGTTCGGAACAACGCTCGCGGTTTGCGGTTCAGGTCGGACCCAGCGCTCCAGGCCCTGCCTTTGGCGCAGCGAAACGACCAATCGAAAGGACTTCGTAATGAAACTCTTCGTGCTTGCCGCCCCGTTGGGCATTCTTCTGGCAACGGGCGCCATCGCCCAGACGACCACCGAGGGGGCCGCTGAAGGCACTACTGGTGGCGAAACCTCGACCATGCAAACCGGGTCCATGATCTACGGCGCAGACTGGTCCGACGCGGTCAGCGGTGCGTTCTACAGCGACGCCGAGCGGACCCAATTGCGCACCACCGACGAGATCGTGCAAAGCTGGCCCTCGCTGCCGCAAGAGGACCGCGACAAGGTTCTGGCGGAATGCGCCCGTTTCAAGACCGATTCCAACGCGACCAACCTGACCGACGGCAGCTCTGACGCAACCGCAGGCACCGCGGGGACGGATACGACCACCGCCGGCGATACCTCGACCGGCGGCGATACTTCGACGGGGGCTGCGACCGGCACTGATACGGGCGCGGCTGCAACGACCGGAACCGACACCGGCACCGCTTCGGACACCGCGACCGGCGACACTTCGACCACCACCGGCGCCGATACGGGCACCAAAGCCGGTTATGACATGAACGCCATGATGGTGATCTGCCCGGCGATCAAGAACCTCTGAACCAGCATTGAGGGGCGCTTCGGCGCCCCCTTTCCTTCCGTCACCCCTGACTAAGCCGCCCGATGCGGGCATGAAGCTTGCCCGAAGACGTTTTGCGCTGGACGCGGCGGCCTGGCCGTTCGATCCTGTTCGAAACGGAGGTTCAAGTGTGACTCAGACGGGGCCGGATCAGCCTACCAAAAGTGACGACGCAACGAAGATCGCCGAGGCGCTGGTGAAGGCGCTGGCAAGCGAGCCTGTCCCGGACCACATCCGAGAATTGGCCGCGCGTCTGCAGGCCGCCCTTGACGCGCGGCTGAAACGCGGCTGATCGTGTAGAACACCCGCCCACCCCGAAAAGCCGAAAGATGGACGGCACTTCCGCAGCTTAGCCGATCGCCAGCACGTTGCGCACGTGGCGCCCGCCCGCGATCAGGGTCACGGCCGCTTCCAGCCGGGTCGACTGATCCTCATCGTCAACCCAGCCTTCCAACCACAGCATGTTGTCCACATCCCGCAAGGTGACCTGACCTTCGATGATCTGGGGAAAATCCCGCAACAGCTGCGCGAACTTTTCGGGCAGCGGGGCACCGTCACCCGCATTCACCGGAACGTAGGTGCAGGGGCCAACGTCGTCGTGCACCCAATACCTGTCGGGGGCCGCACTACCCCGCCGGGCGGCGCTGTCGCCTGCATCGTTCGGCTGCTGTTTCGGGCCGGGCGCGGTCTTGTCGTGCATCGCATCCTCGCCATCTGGAACTCTTTGGACAACCGCAAACGGCCCGGTTTGTTCCCCGGCACCCGATCCACGCCGGAACCAGAAACTTTGGAACAAACTCGACGCGAGCAGGTTGAATAGGCGCAAATCCGACGGGGCCATGACGGCGCCGCCAGCCGAAAGGAAACCGCGATGAAATCCGTGTCACTCGACCAGATGTTCCACGATCAGCTCCGCGACGTGTATTATGCCGAACGCAAAATCCTGCGCGCGCTGCCCAAGATGGCTCGCGCCACGCAGTCGCCGGAGCTGAAGGCGGCCTTCGAAAAGCACCGCACCGAGACCGAAGGGCAGGTCGAGCGTCTGCAGCAGGTGTTCGAACTGATGGGCAAGCGCGCCCAAGGCAAGACCTGCCCGGCCATCGACGGTATCATCGAGGAAGGCGAGGAAGTGATGGAGACATACAAGGGTTCTCCCGCACTAGACGCCGGCCTGATCGCCTCGGCTCAGGCCGTGGAACATTATGAAATTGCCCGCTACGGCACGCTCCGCTCATGGGCAGGTGTGCTGGGCATGACCGAAGCGGTGGAACTTCTGCAGGCGACACTTGCCGAAGAGACTGCGACTGATGAGGCTTTGACCTCGCTGGCAGAGTCCTCCGTGAACGAGGAAGCGGCGCGTTCCGCCGCCTGACCTCGTTTGGGCAGGTGTGGGCGCTCCCTCCGCTCCTGCCCCGTTCGGCGGTCGCACTGCCCCCCTGATGCGACCGCCGACTTTCTGATCTCTCGCCGAGCGCTCTGATGAGGCGCCGGGAGGTTCTCGTCCCACCCCTTCCTCGGTTTTTGACCGAAACGCGGCCTGCCCACCGTGCGCCCTTCATGCTGATGGCGATCCAGCCACTTCGCGCCGTTTCGCCGGGCGAACTTGGGCTTAAGGAGGGAACAACAGTGCCGCTGGGCGGTTGACACGATGCGGCCGCCAGTGGGCGGCCAGTTTGCAAGGGAGACCGCCATGGACCAGACCAGACCCAATCCCGACGACGTCCCTGCCAAGGGCCGCAATGGCTTTCAGAACGACCCTTCCGGCGAGCCGGGCGATACCCCGGGGGATCTGAAGCCGAACGACGGCTTTGATCCGCTTGACCCCTATCCGACCGAAGCGGACGAGGGCGACACGAACGATGTGACCCCGATCCTTCCCGGCGAGGAAGACGAGTTGCCTGAGGATGACGACCTCGTGTCGCCCGGTGCGCAGCCGACCTTCCCGCGGTCCATACCGCTTTGACACCTTGATATGTCACGCCCCCCGGCATGGGTTCGGGGGGCGCCACCGCAGCCAGAAAGGGCCCCCCGACATGACCGAAGTTTCGATTGCCGTTGCCGTCTTTGGCGTTCTTGGGGCGGTGTCCGTCCTTGGCTACCTTTCGGCCTCACGGTCGGCTGACCGGATCGACCGGATGAAACGGCCGTCCTCGCACGCGTCGGGACTGCGCCCGCCGACTGACCGACTTTAAGGTTTACTTCGCGGCAGGGGCGAACGGGCTTGGGTTTACCACGCGCTGACGTTGTGGCAGGTTTCCCTACGATGCCAGCATCGTGAGCGACCGTTGACCAGACTTGGCCTGACACACCGGTTTCTGATCGTGACGCTTGTGACGCTGGCCCCGCTGGCGACGCTCGTGTTCTTCAACATCTACGTCACGCGGCAAACCGCGTGGCAGACGATGCACGAAACCGCGCGGCGGACCGGATCCTTGCACTCGCTTGAACTGGTGCAGGTCGTGACCGGCATCGAAAGCGTGCTGAACACCGTGGCTTCGTCGCCCAGCGTGCGACGCAAGGACCGCGCGGTGTGCGAGACGTTCCTGTCGACCGCCATCGGGAAACTGCCGCAATTGGTCGCGCTCAGCGTGCTGGACGGTCGCGGCCAACCGTTGTGCCGGGCGGGCAACGGCACCTTGCCCGCCTTGCCCGATGCCGCGATTTTGCAACAGGCGTCGGTCGATGGCGGTTCAGTTACCGGGCGCTTCGTGCCCGGCGCTGACGGCACAGCGCCAACCCTGCCGGTGCTGATGGCGTTCGTTGATGACACCAACGCCCGGCTCACCATCATCGGTGACCTTGACCTTGGCTGGCTTGGCCGGCGGATGAAGCGACATGAGCTGGCGGCGGGCAGTTCGATCACCGTAGCCGACAGCGAAGGCACCATCGTCGCCCGCGAACCGCTGCCGGAGCGGTTTGTCGGCACGCAGATCCCGGCCAGCTTCAGCCACCTTGTCACCGCGCCCGAACCCGGGTCGATGGCGGTAGTCAGTCAGGATGGCACCGCACGGGTGATCGGTTATTTCCCCGCATCTCCGCAGACTAAAGGCTTTTATGTCAGCGCCGGGGTGGCGGTTGACGAGGTCCTGGGGCCGATAAACCGGATCACCGCGATCTCGATCCTGATCGGGCTTCTGACCACTGCAGCAGCCGTAATCGCCGGGCAGATCGCCAACGAACGCTTTATCCGCCGCCCGTTCGCGCGCCTGATAGGCACGGTCAACGCGTGGCAGGCGGGCGACACCACAGTGCGCACCGGGCTTCAGCGCGATGCCAGTGAATTCGGCGAGGCGGGACGCGCGCTTGACGGGTTCATGGACCAGCTTCTGGCCGCCCGTGCCCAGCGCCAGATCGCCGAGGAACAGCGCGCGCTTTTGCTGCGCGAACACGACCACCGGATGAAGAACCTGATCGCCACGGTTCAGGCCATCGCCCGCCAGACATTTCGCGGCCGGGGGCAGGACGACAACGTGCGTGCGTTCAACGGGCGGCTTGGCGCGATGGCCAAGGCGCATGAGGTGCTGTTGTCGGGCGGGCTGACGGCGGCCTCGGTCACCGAACTGATCCGCACCGCGGTGGCCCCGTTCGACGATGCAAACCATGCGCGTTTCACCCTGTCGGGGCCGGATTTCGACCTTGCCGACAAGGCGGCAACGGCGCTGGCGATGGCGTTGCACGAATTGTCGACCAACGCCGCGAAATACGGCGCGCTGTCGACACCGGAAGGCAAGGTCGATATCCGCTGGAGCCTTGATGGCACCGCCAAGACCTTCAGCATCGACTGGGTGGAGACGGGCGGCCCGCCGGTCACCGCGCCAGACACCTCCGGCTTCGGCACCACGATGATCCGGTCGGTTCTGGCGCAGCAAATCGCAGGCAGCGTCGACATCGACTATCTGCCCGACGGCCTGCGCTGCCGCATGGTGGGCGAGACCACCCCGGCCTGACGGCCCGCCTTTTGCCCGGCGGCAGCTTTCTGCCGATGCATTTTCCGTGCCCCCCGCCGTGCAGGAACCCCCCGGTTTAGGTCGCGTTGATTGGACGAAGGATGTCCACCACACCTGACGGTCCGCGCCTTTTCCTTGGGGTCTATCAATGAATGCCACCGACAGGGACCTTGTGGTCCCGGAAGTCATCACGCTTATCCCGTCGTTGCGGGGCTATGCCCGTGCGCTGACCCGCAACCCGGTCGACGCCGACGATCTGGTTCAGGAAACGTTGACCAAGGCGCTTGCCAGCATCGACGGATTCCAGCCCGGCACCAAGCTGCGGGCGTGGCTGTTCACCATCATGCGCAACACGTTCTACAACAATTCGGTCAAGCGGCGGCGCGAAAATACCGGCGCCGAAGACTGCGTGTCGGGCGAAGTTTCGGTGGCAGCGACCCAGGAAACGACGCTTTTACACAACGAGGTGCTGCGCGCGATCAATACCCTGCCCGAAAATTTCCGGGAGATGCTGATCCTCGTCGTCATGCTGGGCGAGCGCTACGAGGACGCGGCGGTGATCTGCAATTGCGCGGTCGGCACCGTCAAAAGCCGGGTGAACCGCGCCCGCCAGATGGTGATCGACTTGGTCGGAGACGACGCTGAGATGCCGGTGAGCACCGCAAAACACTCCAACCCGCCGGTACGACGCAGCGCCTAGCTTTCATGGGCTAGCCTTCGTGGGCCGGCCCGTCCAGCGGGCGCACGGTGAAATCGGTCACCCCGTCCACCCCGCGCAGCGCCTGCACCAGCGCCTCAAGGTGGCTGCGGGTGCTGCGCGTATAGGCCGACACGGCCAGTTCCGTCGCGGTATGGGCGCCGAAATGCCGCCAACTTACCTCACGCACGCTCAGCCCGTGGTTTCGCAGCAGGCTTTCCAGATCGGAGGCGCCAAAGGCCGCACCCTCGCGTACACGCACCACGACCCGCACCTTCATGCGGACCGGAATGAACGTCTGCAGCAGCTTCAGAAGGCCCAGCACCAGCAGCGCGATCACCGACCCGATCACGCCCAGGCTGACCATCCCCACACCGTAGACGATGCCCAGCGCCGCTGTCACCCACAGCGATGCGGCCGTGGTAAGCCCATGCACGGACACCCCGTTGCGCATGATCACGCCCGCGCCCAGAAAGCCGATCCCGGTCAGGATGCCATGCGGCATCCGCGTCAGGTCGGCCACGATGGAGGTCCCGGGAATTTGCGTCATCACCCATTCGGATTGCCGCGTCGCGACCAGCATCAGAAGCGTCGAAGCAAGGCAGACGAGCATGTGCGTCCGCAGGCCAGCCGGTTTGCCCTGCACCTCGCGCTCGCCACCGATCACCGCCCCGGTCAACAGACTGAGCCCAAGCGGAACAGTGATGTCGGAGTTGTTCAGGATGGCAAGGAAGTCGCTGAATTCTGGCATGGTCTATCGCTCGGCAAGAAAGGAAACGAACAAGGCCCGCGACGGATGCGTCGCGGGCCTTGGAAGATGCATGATCCGACAGCGATGTCAGACAGGCGTCACAAGGCCACCCGTCTGGCCACCGGCCCGACCTTGGGTCTTGTCATTATGCGCGCCACTGCCGGCTTCTTCAATGGACTGGCGGGCCTTGTGGACCTCTTCCTTGAAGATGCGCTGTGCTTCGGCAACCAGCGTGTCGCTGCTTGATCCCAGCGTGCGGTCCTCGACCTTGGTGCGGGGCAGCGATGCCCCGAGGCCTGCGCCTACCGCCATCGCCAGCGCCCCGATCACGAGGGGCTGATTGTCGAAAGCATCGCTGGCTGCCGTGGCACCCTTGCGCAGGGCGTCGCGCGCGGTGCGCTGCGCTTCGTATGCGGCGCGGCGGGCCGACACCACCCGATCGCGCGCGGTGTCCGACAGACCCTCAGTGCCATGCGAGAAACGGTCGGTGAGTTGCGATGCGCGGTCACGCACGGCATCAACCGCATCCTTGGCCTTGTCGATCACGCTGCTGGCGCCGCGCTTCACGGCGCCGGTGATGCCGCCGCCCTGCGACTGGTTCGCGCTGTCGTCGCCGTCCCAGTCATCTTCAAGCCAGGCCATGTCGTCGCCTTCCATGCCCGACCCGCCCATCGCATAGCGCGACCCGGTCGACTGGTGCGAAGATCCCGACCGCGTACTGCCAAAGTCATAGCGGTCCGCCGATGCCCTGCCCGACGACCCGTTCGAGCCGCCCCTGCTCAGCATCAGCCAGGCGACGCCCGCACCGATCATGGCAACGGCGGCGGGGTTGCGGCCAAGGGTGTCTTTCGCCACCCGGCCAATTTCGCTGCTGCGTCCGCGCAGCATGTCGGACACGTCGTTCATGATACCGTCCATCGAGAACTTCCTTTGCAAGGTGTTGATGTTTGCGCGCATCGCCTCGCGCTCGCGTTCGATGTCGCGCTCGATCTCTTCCGGGGTCCGGCTGTCACTTGTCATTATAGGCCTCCGTTGCTGCCTTCACGTCGCGTTGGATGTTGGTCGCAACGCGCCGGGGCACGAACCCGATCCGCTTCATCGCCGAAATGCCCGCAATCACAATCAGTCCGGCGACCACCAGAAACAGCACCCCGGTGACCACCGTCGCCCAGACCGGCGACAGCCCGGCCGCGATGAACGCCGCCACGACTGCGGCGCTCAGGACGTTGACGCCGGTGATCGCCAGCACCAGCGCCACCATCATCATCGCGATGGCAGACACCGCACCCTTGACGCTGGCCACCACTTCGGCCTTCGCAAGGTTGACCTCGTCACGCACGAGGTTGCTGATGTTGCCCGCAACATCGACCATCATCTCGGCCGCAGTCCTTGAGGTGTCTTGCGGGTTCATGGGAATACCGACACCGAAGGATCGTTCGGCTTCCCTTCGTCAAGGTCGTCGTTTCCCATGCCGATCGATGTGGACTCGTCGTCCTCACGGTAGGAAGATCCGCTCCGGTCATCCATCGCGCCGCTGCCCGAGCTGTAGCCATAGCCCGTTCCGCCAGCGCTGTATCCCGTGCCGCCCGCATAGCCCGAGCCGCCATGAACAGACCCGCCCGAAACCCCGGTATCCGAGGCTTTCAGATAGCGGCTGGCAGCAAAGCCCAGCAGGGCCGCCCCGCCAAGGAACAGGATCGGGTTCTGCCGCGCAACGCGGGTGATGCCGTGCAGGATCTCGCCCATGTCCTTGTCACGCAGCGCGTCGGACGCATCGGCCAGATGGTCCGCCACGAAGGCGATGCTACGTTCCTGCGGCGAGCCGCCGCGCATTTCGTCGGCCGCGTTGCGCAGCACGGATGCCATGTTCTGCACCTCGCCCGCGACCGAAGCCTTGGCGTCTTCGGCCTTTGCCTTCACACCTGCCATTGCCTGGTCAAGCTTCTGGCCGGCTACCGCTTTCAGATCGGCCGCAACGCTGTTTCCGGCCTCACGGTTGGTGTCGGTCTCGGATGTCATACCCATATCGGTCATTGCAGTTGCCTTCCTGTGTCCTGGATTGGTGTTGACCCATTCGATTGCCCGTCCGACGCAATGCTGGCACCGGATGCCTTTCGGCATACGGCAGGCCTTGGGTCGGGGGCAGATGTCGGAACAACGCCGCCGCAGCGCATTTGTTCCAGCGCGCAGCAACATCGGCCTGCACGGCACCTCACGAAACCGGAGCCTTCCGGCAATCTGATGGAATCTGATGGTTTGGCGCATGGCAATCGCGCCCCGATCCCGTGCAAGACTGGGCGCCAGGACACGGCGTAAGGGGGCAACCTTGGCAGAGCTTTACGGCAGGCACGAAACTGCGGCGACGCTGGCCGCCCGCGGGGGGCAATTGTCGCAGTTCGCCGGGGTCCGCCTTGTCACCCTTGCCGACGGGGCCGAACGCGGCATCCGCCTGCTGGAATTCCGCACCGGCAGCGGGCTTGCCTTCACCGTGATGGTCGACCGCGCGCTGGACATTGCCGATCTGTCGCACAACGGCCGCGCCATCGGCTGGCATTCCCCCACCGGCCTGCGCCACCCCGGCCTGCACGAGGCGGATGGCGAGGGCGGTCTGGGCTGGGTGCGGTCGTTCTCCGGCTTCCTTTCGACCTGCGGCCTCGACCACATTTTCGGCCCGGTGGAGGTACCCGCCGACAGCTACAACTACCCCTACCGCCCCACCGTCAAGCACGGCCTGCACGGCCGCATCGGCACCTGCCCCGCCCGCCTTTCCGGCTATGGCGAGCGGTGGGAGGATGACCGCTGCATCCTGTGGGCCGAAGGCATCGTCACCCAGGCCGCCGTCTTCGGCGAGAACCTCGAACTTCACCGCCGGATCGAGGCCGACCTTGGCGGCAACGAGGTGCGCCTGACCGACCGCGTGGTGAACGCCGGTTTCGCCCGCACGCCGCACATGCTGCTTTACCACGTCGATATCGGCTACCCGGTGATCGACGAAGGCGCGCGCTACGTAGCCCCGATCCGCGACGTGATCTGGGCCGCCCACGCCGCCAATTACCGCGCGCAGAACGTCGGCTACCACACCTGCCCGGCCCCGATCACGGGGTTTCGCGAACAGGTCTGGCAACATGACATGGTGGCCGATGCCGATGGCCGCGTGCCCGTCGCCGTGGTCAACGACCGCATCGGCCTTGGCCTGCAAGTCGAAACCCGGGCCGCGCAATTCCCCTGCGCCGTTCAATGGCAGAACTTCCAGTCCGGCAACTACGTCATGGGCATCGAACCCTCGACCCACCACGTCCTCGGCAACCTCGCTGCGCGGGACCGGGACGAGATGATCTGGCTCAACCACGGTGACACGCGCCGCTACGACACCACCTTCACCGTCCTCGACACCCCCGCCGCGATCGCCAAGTCCGAGGCGCGCATCCGCGCCATCAGCCCCCAGCCCGCCGAGGATTACCCCACCCCCAGCGGCCACTTCCCCAAGGTCCACGCCCAGTCATGACCACCACCGCCTTCACCCCCCGCGACTACAGCCTGACCGGCCCCGAAGCCCGCCACGCCATCGAAGCGGGCCTCGCCTCGGCTGAGTGGTATCATTCCGACGTGCCGCGCAAGGTGATGAAAGACCTGATGAGCCGCCGCGACGGCCCAGCGATCCGCGACACTGTGATCTGGATCGGCCTTTTGATCCTTACCGCCGCCGGCGGCATCCTGACTTGGGGAACTTGGTGGGCGGTTCCGTTCTTCGCCGTCTACGGCGTTCTTTACGGTTCGGCCTGCGACAGTCGCTGGCACGAATGCGGCCACGGCACCGCCTTTCGAACGCCTTGGATGAACAACTGGGTCTACACCCTCGCCTCCTTCATGGTGATGCGAAACCCTGTGTCATGGCGGTGGAGCCACGCCCGCCACCACACCGACACCATCATCGTCGGCCGCGACCCCGAGATCGGTCACTTCCGCCCGCCGCAACTGATGCTCGCCGCGCTGCATTTCATCGGCATCCCCGACGTCTGGCTCCACTTCCGCGTCCTCCTCCGCAACGCCCTCGGCACCATCACGCCAGACGAGGCCGACTATATCCCCGAAGCCGAACGCCCGAAGGCAATCTTCTGGGCGCGCATCTTCGTGGCCATCCACCTTGTCGCCGTGGCGTGGGCAATTGCCACATGGTCGCTTCTGCCCCTGATGCTGATCGGCGGGCCGCGCATCTATGGCACATGGCACATGGTGATGACCGGCCTTTTGCAGCACGGTGGCCTTGCCGAGGACGTGCTCGACCACCGCCTCAACAGCCGCACCGTGTTGATGAATCCGATCACCCGCTGGCTTTACTGGAACATGAACTACCACGTCGAACATCACATGTTTCCGATGGTGCCCTACCACGCCCTGCCGCGGCTGCATGAGACGATCAAGCACGACCTGCCTCCGCCGAACCCCTCCATCCGGCAAGCCTACGCGGAAATGATCCGCGCCCTTTGGCGGCAGCGCAGCGACCCCGCCTACACCATCGTGCCCACCCTGCCCCCGACCGCGCGCCCCTACCGCGCCGACCTTCACCAGCTTTCCCCAGAACGAGGCGCCCCATGACCCGCAAGCTGCCAACCGTTGCCGACCTCAAGGCCGACAAGGGCAAGGGGCAAAAGACCATGCTCCACTACCGCACCCTTGAACAGGCGGCGGCGGCCGAGGCGGCGGGCATCGACATCGCCTCGATCACGCCCGAATTGATGACCAATCCGCGCTACCGCGAAGTTGCACCAACCGTCTTCAGCATGACAGGCCGCGCCCACCCCGAGGCGGGAACGCCTGACGATTACCTCCGCCTTGCGGGGCAACTTCTGCACGCCGGGGCCGACGCGATCTACTGCTCTGGCAGCCTGCAAACCGTCGAGATGCTCGCCCGCGAATACGTGCCCGTCGTCGGCCACGTCGGCCTCGTTCCGTCGCGCGCCACCTTCACCGGGGGCTTCCGCGCCGTGGGCAAGACCGCCGCCTCCGCCGTGGCGCTTTACGAAGACTGCCGCCGTTATCAGGACGCCGGTGCCTTCGCGGTCGAGATCGAGGTGGTGCCACCGGAAGTAGCCACCGCCATCTCCTCCCGCCTCGACCTTCTTCTCTGGTCAATGGGCGCTGGCCTCGGGTGCGACGCGCAATACCTTTTTGCCATCGACATCCTCGGCGAAACCCGTGGCCACATCCCGCGCCACTCCAAGGTCTATCGCAACTTCGCCGCCGAATACGACCGCCTGCAAGCCGAACGCATCGCCGCGTTTTCCGAGTTTCGCCAAGACGTCGCAAACGGGTCCTTCCCCGAACCGAAGCACCTCGTCATGATGGACGCCGCAGAACACGAGGCGTTCCTGAAAGGCATCGGTGCATGAACCTTGGGCTGGGGCAAAGCGTGGTCATCGTCACCGGTGCCGCCAGCGGCATCGGTGCGGCCATCGCGCGCGCGGCTCATGCCGAAGGGGTCGGCGCGCTGGTCCTGACTGACCGTGACGAGCCCGCCCTCGCCCGCGTCGCCACCGAGCTTTCCGCCCACCCCTTCACCGCCGACCTCTCCGACCCCACCGCCCCCGCCCGCATCGCCGCCGAGGCCATCACCCGTTTCGGCCGCATCGACGGCCTTGTGAACGCAGCCGGCCTCACCACCCGCGGCTCGTTCCTCACCGGCACCGCCCATATCTGGGACCAGCTTTTCGCCGTCAACGCCCGCGCGGCCTTCCTCCTGATGCAAGCCGCGATCTAAGACATGACCGCGCGCCGCGCCCCCGGTTCCATCGTCAACATCGGCTCGATGAACGCGCATTGCGGCATCCCCGACCTCGCGATCTACGCGGCCAGCAAAGGCGCGCTGGCCACCCTCACCCGCAACGCGGCCCACGCCCATATGGCCGACAGCATCCGCGTCAACGCGATCAACCTCGGCTGGGTCGCGACCGAGGCCGAAGACCGGATGCAATCGCAAACCCTCGGCCACGGCCCTGACTGGCAGGCCACCGTCGCGGCCACCATGCCGCTCGGCCGCCTCGTCACGGCAGAAGAATGCGCCAACCTCGCGCTCTTCCTCCTCGGCTCGGCCTCCGCCCCAATGTCTGGCGCGGTGATCGACTTCGAACAAAAGGTCGCAGGCGCGCTATGACCCCCACCCCCGCGCCCCGCGATTTCGACGCGCTACGCGCCCATCTGGTCGCCCGCGCCGGGACACTTAGCAAACGCCTCGCCCAAGTGGCGCAGTTCTTCCTCAACCACCCCGAAGAGGTAGCGGTCACCACCCTCACCCGCCTCGCCGATCAAGCCCGCGTGCCCCCCGCCACCATCACCCGCTTCGCCAAGGAACTGGGCTACGCAGGCTTCGCCGACCTGCAACTCGTTTTCCGCGAACGCCTTCTCGGCCCCCGTCTACCCTATGCCAGCCGCATCGCCACGCAACTGACCGAGGCTGACCTCGACCAACCCGGCCACGTCTTCGGCAGCTTCGTGCAAGCCGCCGTGCAATCCCTCCTCCGCATCGAAGAGGCGCTGGACCGTCCCGCCCTCGACGCTTTCGTCACCGCGCTCGCCGCTTCCGAGGTGGTCCATGTCGCCGCCGCGCGCGGCGCTTTCGGCCTCGGCGCCTACGCCGTCTACGGCCTGTCCAACATCGGCAAGCGCGCGCATCTCATTGACAACCTTGGGGCCATGCGCGCCGAACAGGTGGCTGCCATCGGCCCGAACGACGTGCTTCTGGTGATGACCTTCGACGACTACACCGCCGAAACCGTCGATTGCGCCCGCCTCGCCGCCGCCCGTGGCCACCCTGTCCTTGCGATCACCGACAACGCCCTCAGCCCCGTCGCCCCGCTCGCCCAGCAGGTCCTTTACGTCAACGAAGCCCGCCTCGGCCACTTCCGCAGCCAGGTTCCGGCGATGGTCGTGGTGCAGGCGCTGATCGTCAGCCTCGGTCGGCGCATCGGAACCAATTTGGTTCCTGATACTCAAAAACAGAAAACTGAAAAACCTGTTGCATCGACTCGTGCCGCAGCGAAAGATCGCGCCGGGAGGACGCCATGATGCACGCCACCTTCGATTTCTCTGATGCCCAGGTTCTGGTGATCGGGGCCAGCAAGGCCGGCATCGGTGCCGCCATCGCCCGCGCCTTTCAGGACGCCGGCGCCTCCGTCACCATCACGGGGGCCGAACCTGAACCCGCCCCCGAAGACCGCGCCCGCTTTCCCTACCACCAGCTTGACGTGACCGACGCCGCCGCCGTCACCGCCCTCGCCGCCGCGACCCCCACCCTCGACATCCTCGTGAACTGCGCGGCCATCACCGCGCGGGGCGAGGAAATGTCCCCCGCCTTCTTCAGCCATGTCGTCGACGTCAACCTCCACGGCACCTTCCGCACTGCCGAGGCGTTTCACCCCCACCTCAAGGCGCGGCAAGGCAGCCTCATCAACATCGCCTCGATGTATGCGATGTTCGGCAGCCCCCGGAATCCGGCCTATGGCGCGTCGAAAGCCGCCGTGGTGCAGCTGACGAAATCCCTCGCCATCGCCTGGGCCGCCGACGGCATCCGCGTCAACGCCGTCGCCCCCGGCTTCATCGTCACTGAACAATCCGCCCGCAGCCGCACCGACCCCGCCCATGTCGCGGCGGTCAACCTTCGCACGCCAATGGGCCGCTGGGGCCAGCCCGACGATATCGCCGGGCCGGTCCTTTTCCTTGCCTCAAAGGCCTCGCAATTCATGACCGGCACCTGCCTTGCCATCGACGGAGGCTATTCCATTGCCTGACATTTCCGCCGCCGTCATCGGCACCGGCTTCATCGGCACCGTCCACATCGGCGCGCTCCGCCGCCTCGGCATCCCCATCGCGGGCGTCCTCGGTTCCAGCGCCACCCGGGGCGCCGACCGTGCCGCAGCCCTCGGCGTGGCGAAAGCCTACGCCAGCCTTGACGACCTCCTCGCCGATCCCGCCGTGACCATCGTACACGTCACCTCACCCAACGTCGCGCACTACCCGCAGGTCAAGGCGATCCTCGCCGCAGGCAAGCACGTCATCTGCGAAAAGCCCCTCGCCATGACCGCCGCCCAATCGGCCGAAATGCTTGCCCTCGCCCGCGCCTCGGGCCTTATCGCCGCCGTCTGCTACAACACCCGTTTCTACCCCCTGAACCAGCACGCCCACGGCATGACGAAATCCGGCGAGCTTGGCGAGTTGCGCCTGATCACCGGCCAGTTCCATCAGGACTGGCTGGCGAAAGACACCGACTGGAACTGGCGGCTTGAGGCTGACGAGGGCGGCCCCCTCCGTTCCGTCAGCGATATTGGCACCCACTGGATCGACCTCACCAGCTTCATCACCGGCCAAAAGCCCACCGACGTTATGGCCGAGCTTGCGACCTTCATCCCCGACCGCCAGAAACCCCTCGGCCCGGTCGAAACCTTCACCACCGCCACCGGCGCCACTGAAACCCGCCGCATCACCACCGACGACGCCGCGACCCTTCTCCTGCGCTACGAGAACGGCGGGCGCGGCGTCCTGACCACCAGCCAGATCAGCCGGGGCCGCAAGGGCCTCCTCACATGGGATATCTCCGGCTCCAAAGCCTCGGCCGCGTGGAGCGGCGAAAACCCCGACGCGCTCTGGATCGGCCACCGCGATCAGCCGAACCAGATCCTCCTCCGCGACCCCTCGCTGATGAACCCGCTCGGTGCCGCCGCCAGCGCCCTGCCCGGCGGTCACGCCGAAGGCTTCGCCGACACGTGGACCGCCTTCTTCCGGCAGGTTTACGCAGACGTGGCCCAAGGCCGCCGCGCGCCGACCGCCACCTACGCAGGCTTCGAAGACGGCCACTACGAGATGCAGTTCTGCGACGCCGTCTTGGAAAGTGCCCGCACCGGCACATGGGTCACCATCCGATGAAAGGCACCTGACATGCAGCTTGGCATCCTCACCGCCCCCTTCCCCGACACGCCCCTCGAAGGTGTGGCCGACTACGCCGCCAGCGCCGGGTTCCAATCCTTGGAAATCGCCTGCTGGCCCGCCGCCGGGGCCGAAAAACGCCGCTACGCCGGCACCGCCCACCTGCCGATCGAGGATATGACGCCAGCCCGCGCCTCCGAGATCACGGCCATGATCGCCGCCAAAGGCCTCACCATCTCGGCCCTCGGCTACTACCCCAACCCCCTCCACGCCGACGCCGCCCACCGCGAGGCTGTGGCCACCCACCTCAAGCGCGTGATCACCGCCGCATCAACGATGGGTCTCCCCCTCGTCAACACCTTCGTCGGCGGCGACCGCAGCCTGACCGTCGACCAGAACTGGGCCCGCGCGACCGAGATTTTCGCCCCCATCGTCGCCCACGCCCGCGACCACGGCGTGCGTCTCGCCTTCGAAAACTGCCCGATGATCTTCAGCCACGACGAATGGCCCGGCGGCCACAATATCGCCTATGCGCCAAAGCTCTGGCGCCGCATCCTGGAAACCTGGGGTAACGCCGTCGGCATGAACTTCGACCCCAGCCACCTCGTCTGGCAGATGATCGACCAAGCCCGCTTCATCCGCGAGTTCGGCCCCCACATGGCCCATGTCCACGCGAAAGACCTGATGATCGACCGCGACGGGCTTTATGACAACGGCATCCTTTCGGCCGGCATGGGCTGGCAGGTGCCCCGGATGCCCGGCCTTGGCGATGTCGATTGGCCCGGTTTCTTTTCGGGGCTTTACCGGGCGGGCTATGATGGCCCAATAATCATCGAACACGAAGACCGCGATTTCGAAGGGTCCGACATGAAGATCAAACGCGGCTTCGAACTTGCCCGCGACATCCTTCGCCCGTTTGTGAAATAGGAGCGACCGGACGAAAATGACCTGCTCCAACCCCGCATCACGTCAACCAGCGGAAAGGACGCATCTTGGCTGATCCTGTGGCGGACCCCGGCTATGAAACGCCCGGAAAGCTCGAGCTCATCTGGGGCGAAGGCTTCATGTCTCCGGGCGGACCTGCCGAGGTGGCACGGATCGTCGGTGGCCGGCCTCTGGACGGCTGCGAAGTCCTCGACATCGGCTGCGGTCTGGGGGGCGCCGATATCGCGCTCGTCGTCACGCATGGTGCGGCTTCCGTCACCGGGATCGACGTGCAGGCAGAACTGATCGAAGGCGCCAGCCACCGCGTCGCGCGTCAGGGTCTGTCGGAGCGGATCCGCTTCGTCCAGATCGTCCCGGGGCCACTGCCCTTTGCGAACGAAAGTTTTGACGTGGTCTTCAGCAAGGACGCGCTCTTGCACGTCGCGGACAAGGCCGCCATCTACCGCGAGGCCTTCCGGGTCCTGCGTCCGGGTGGACGGCTGATGGTCAGCGACTGGCTGCGCGGCCAAGGTGACGGGATCGACGGGATCGTCGACGACTTCGTCGCTGCCGCAGGCCACGCCTTCCACATGGTCACGCTTCCGCAGATCAGCGCGCATGTGGCGGCAGCCGGCTTCACCGAGGTAGAGACCGAAGATCGCGGGATGTGGTATCTGGGGGAGGCGAAAGAAGAACTGGAGCGTCTCGGCGGGGCGCTCGGCGACCGGTTCGCCGACCAGTTCGGCGCACAGGCCCTGGCCGACGAAACCGAATTCTGGCGCGTGCTGGTGCGAGCACTCGACGCCCGCGCCATGAGCCCAGGCCACATCCGGGCAACAAAACCGGGCTGACACCCCGGCACGATCGACCAACAGGAGGAGGCAACAAATGAACACGACCAACAAACGTCATCACGAGGGAGGATTTACGATGAAAAGACTTTTCGCAGGTGCCGCGCTGGCCGCACTGGTTACCGGCCTTGCCGGAACCGCATCTGCCGAAGGCTACAAGATCGGCATTTCGAACACCGTGCAGGGCAATGGCTGGCGCGAGGAAATGGTCTGCGCGATGAAGGCGCAGGCGCTGGCATCGGGCAAGGTCGAAAGCCTGAACATCGCCCACCGCAACACCGACGCCGCGGGCCAGCTTGAAGACATCCGAAACCTGATCCAGGCCGGCGTCAACGCCATCGTCGTCAACCCCGCCAACGCCGACGGCATCAACGCCGCGATCAAGGAAGCGACCGACGCCGGCATCGTCGTCGTCGCCGTCGACCAGGCCGTGACCGAACCTTCCGCCTACATCCTGTCTAACAACCAGGAACAATACGCCTACCTCGGCGCGAAGTGGCTGTTTGAAACGATGGGCGGCAAGGGCGCCGTCGTCTACATGCGCGGCGCCGCTGGTGCCGGGGCCGACAACGACCGCGACAAGGGCTTCAAGCGCGCGATGGCCGAATTCCCCGAAATCACCGTCGCTCAGGAAGTCTTCACCGGCTGGCAGCAGGATCAGGGCAAGCAGCAGATCAACGACATTATCGCTGCCGGCGTGCCGTTCCAGGGTGTCTGGACCTCTGGCATCGACAACGTGATCGTGGATGCCTTCACCGAATCCGGCGCGCCCCTCGTGCCGATCGTCGGCGCTGACAACGCGGGCTTCGTGGGCCAGTTGCAGTCCGTCGAAGGCCTCGTCGGCGCGGCCGTAACGAACCCCGGTTCGGTCGGCGGCGCGGGCGTCGAGCTTGCGATCCAGATCCTCGACGGCAAGGCTCCGGCGGAAAAGACCGTGCTTGTCGACCCGGTCGTCTGGGCCAACAACACGGATGAAGGCAAGAAACTGCTGGCCGAGGCCGCCAACCCGAACCTCAGCCCTGAATGGCCGGTCTCGGTGTCGATCCCCGGCTGGACGACCTACACGATGGAACAGATCATCGCCTGCAAAGGCCCGGGCGAATAACCCAACCCTGATCTGAACCTAAAGCCCCCGGGGCCTTCCCCGGGGGCATTCTCCCCACATCTGGACCACTTCATGCCCGACGCCGCCCCCGCGACCGCCGTTCTCGACGCCACCGGCGTCGCCAAGCGTTTCGGCGCAGTCGTGGCCCTGCGCGATGCATCGCTCCAAGTTGGCCCCGGTCAGGTCGTCGCCCTCATGGGGGCCAACGGTGCGGGCAAATCCACCTTCGTCAAAATCCTCACCGGCGTTCTGAAACCCGACAGCGGCCATGTCCGCATCAAGGGCCGCGACAGCACCGTGGCCTCCCCCTCCAGCGCGCGCCGCTCCGGCCTCGTTCCGGTCTATCAGGAACCATCCCTGATCCCCGACCTCGACATCGCCGACAACCTGCGCCTCGGCAACACCCCCGTCGCGCCCTTCCGCCATTGGGTGGCCGAGCTTGGCCTGCCGAACCTGCCCCTCGACGCGATGATCCGCACCCTGCCGCTCGCCTCCCTCCGTATCGTCGACCTCGCCCGCGCGCTGGCGCTGGAGCCCGACGTCCTTCTCCTCGATGAACTCACCGCCGCCCTGCCGACCGACCTCGTCGACCGCGTCCTGAAAACCGTCCGCGGCCAAGCCGACGCGGGCCGCTCGGTCATCTACGTGTCGCACCGCTTCAACGAGATCGCCGCGATCTGCGACCGCGCGACCGTCCTGCGCGACGGTCATACCGTGGCCGATGTCGCCATCGAACCCGGCATCGAGGAACGCATCGTGGAAATGATGCTCGGCGGCACCGTCGGCCCCGCTACCACCGGCACCCGCGCCACGCATAAATCAGTGGGCGCACCCCGCCTCAGCGTCAGCCACCTCAAGACCGGCACCCGCCTCAAGGACGTCTCGCTCGACCTTCATGCCGGCGAGGTTCTTGGCGTCGTAGCTCTCGAAGGCCAGGGCCAGGACGAACTGTTCGACGTCCTCGCCGGCAACCGCAAGGCCACCGGCGGCACCGTCACCGTCAAGGGCAAACCCGCCCAGTTCACCCACCCCGCCGATGCCATCGCCGCCGGCCTCACCTTCGTTCCCGGCGACCGCGCCCATGCCCTTTTGATGAGCCGCTCGGTCCGCGAAAACATCGCGCTGCCCCTCCTCGCCCGCCTGCGCACCTGGGGGGCCATCCCGATGAAGGGCGAGGCCGCCCGCGTCACCTCCGCCATCGACCGCTTGCAGATCGACACCCGCGCCCAAGGCGAGGTGCGGCGTCTGTCCGGCGGCAACCAGCAAAAGGTCACCATCGCCCGCTGGATCGCCAAAGGCGTCGACACCCTGCTCCTCTTCGACCCCACCCGCGGCATCGACATCCGCACCAAGCGCCAGATCTATTCCCTTGTCCGCGACCTTGCCGATCAGGGCGCTGCGGTCCTCTACTACACCTCCGAACTGGCCGAAATCCGCCTCGCCTGCGACCGCGCCGTGGTCATCTTCAACGGCCGCGTGGTCGATGTGATCGACGCCGCCGACGCCGACGAGCCCACCCTGATGCGCGCCGCCTACGGCCTGACCGAAAAGGCTGCGACGGCATGACGAGACCGCTTCGCAAAGCCACCCCACCCTCTCCCTCCCCCATAAGGGGGGCGGGAAGCGCCCTTCTACCCTCTCACGCCCTATTCGCCCCCGTCGCCTCCCCTCCCCCTCGTGGGGAGGGGTTGGGGGTGGTGGGCGAACTCGCGCGCTGCCCAAGCTCCAGCGAGGCCGCCGCATGAAGCGCCTGATCGAAGCGAACGCATGGACGGTCGGCCTCGCCGCCCTCCTCGCCCTCCTCCTCATCGTCACGAAACTCATCCAGCCCGATTTCGGCGCCTCCGGCCTCGACAGCCTCGCCCGCGCCGCGCTCCCGTTCATCCTTGCTACCGTAGGCATGGCGGTCGTCGTCATCGCGGGCGGCATCGACCTGTCCATCGCCGCAATGATGGCCGTGGCTTCCGTTACCACCGCGAGGCTGATGGAAGGCGCGACTGACCCGCAATCCGTCCTCGTCCTGATTGCCGTCCTCGCCCTCGGCCTTGCGATGGGCGCGATCAACGGCGCGCTGATCGTCGTGACCCGGGTGCCTGACATCGTGGTGACCCTCGCCATGCTGTTCGTCTGGCAGGGCGTCGCCCTCCTCATCCTGAACGCCCCCGGCGGTGCCACCGCACCCTGGCTGCGCAACCTGATCGTCGGCGGCGTCACCCTGCCCGGCCTTCCCCCCGGCCTGACCGACTGGATCCCCAAAGCCGTGATCCTCATGGCCATCGTCGTCACGGCCGTCTGGCTGCCGATCAAACGCTCGAAACTCGGCCTGATGTTCTACGCCATCGGCTCCGACCCCCTCGCCGCCTTCCGCTCCGGCGTGCCCGTGGGCCTCACCCGCGTCGCGGCCTATGCCGTCTGCGGCCTCTTCGCGGCCCTCGGTGGCCTTGCCGTCACCATGTCCACCGGCATCGGCGAGCCGATCCCCGGCCCCTACCTCCTCGCCTCCGTCGCCGCCGTTGTCCTTGGCGGCGTCGTCCTCGGCGGCGGGCGCGGCGGCATCCTCGGGCCGATCCTCGCCGTCTTCGTCCTCCGCCTCGTCCGCATGGACCTGACGCTGATGTCGGTCGATCCGAACGTCGCCGCCATCGTCGAAGGCACCATCATGGTCCTCGTCGTGATGTTCGGCGGGCTTTTAGCACTCAGGGGGGCGCGCCTTGACCGCACTGGCTGACCAACCGACACCGCTCGCCCGCCTCGGCCGCCTGATGGTCGACTGGCCGCTGATCCCGCTGACGCTGCTCCTCTTTGCCCTGATCGGCGCGCTCGAAGTCATGCAGCCCGGCATCGTCAAGGCGTTCTGGATATCAAACACCATCAAGGCCGCGATCCCGCTGGCCATGCTCGCCGCCTGCCAGACGCTGACCATGCTGACGGGCGGCATCGACCTCTCCGCCGGAACTGTCGCCACCATCGCGGCCTTCGTCACCGCGACCCTCGCCCCCCTGATCGGCGTGCCGCCCGCCATTGCCATCGCGATGACCTGCGCGCTGGTCGCGGGGCTTGTTAATGGTGTCGGCGTCGCGTTCTTCCGCGTGCATCCCCTGATCATGACGCTCGGCACCGGCCTCATCGCCACCGGCTGCCTCCTCGTGTACCAGCGCTTCGTGATCTCCACCGGCACGCTCATCCCGCCCGGCCTCGTCTGGCTTGGCACCGGGCGCAGCTTCGGCCTGCCGAACGCGCTCGTCGTCTTCATCCCCTTCGCAATCCTCGTGATCTGGGCGCAGCGCCGCACCGGGTTTGGCCGCCTCCTCTACGCCATCGGCTCCAATGAGGCCGCCGCCCGCCTGTCCGGCGTCCGCGTCTGGCAGGTCCACCTTGCGCTCTACGCGCTGTCCGGCCTGATCGCCGGCCTCACCGGCCTCGTCTACCTCGGCATCGTCAAGACCGCCTCGCTTTCGCTCGCGCTCCCCCTCGACCTCCCGTCCGTCGCCGCCGCCGTCGTCGGTGGCACCTCGATCTTCGGCGGGCGCGGCGGCTATGGTGGCACCATCATCGGTGCGCTCATCCTCACCGTCCTCGCCACCATGCTCACGCTTTTGCAAATGCCCGAAGGTGGCCGCCGCATCCTCTTCGGCGCGATCATCCTCGCCGTGACCGCTCTTTTCATCCGCCTCACCGACCGCACCTGAAAGGATCCGCCAATGGCCCGCTTCAAGATCGTCGGCATCAGCTTTGACCACATGCACATGGGCGACCTTCTCCGCATGGTGCATGACCACCCCGAGGCGGAAATAGCCGGCCTCTTCGACCCCGATCCCGCCCGCATGACCGCAGCCGCCGCCACCTTCGGCGTGCCGCACGACCGGCTCTTCACCGACCTCGACGCCTGCATCGTGGCCACCAAACCCGATCTCGCCATCCTCTGCGCCGCCACCGCCGACCACGCCCGCTACACCGCACGGCTCGCCGCCCACAGCGTCAACGTCTTCGTCGAAAAGCCCTTCGCGGCCTCGGTCGCCGATGCCCGCGCGATGATTGCCGCCATGCAGCCCACCGGCAAGCTCCTCGCCATCAACTGGCCCCTCGCCTGGGTCGCCTCGCACGTCACCGCCAAGCGCCTGATCGACGAAGGCCGCATCGGCCAACTCACCGACCTCCATTTCTACGGCGGCAACCGTGGCCCCCTTTACCACCTCGCCGACAAGATCGAGGTTTCGCCCGAAGAAGTCGAACGCCAGAAACCCACCTCCTGGTGGTACAAACGCGCCAGCGGAGGCGGCAGCCTGCTCGATTACCTCGGCTACGGCGCCACCCTCGGCACATGGTACATGAACGGCGAGGCGCCCATCGAGGTCACCGCCGTCACCGACGACACCCCGGGGCTGGAGGTTGACCAGCACGCCATCACCATCTGCCGCTACGCCCGTGGCCTTAGCCGCATGGAAACCCGCTGGGGCACCTTCACCGACCCGTGGACGATCCAGCCCCAACCGAAATGCGGCTTCGTTTTCGTCGGCACCGAAGGCACCATCGGCAGCTACGATTACGAAGGCCAACTGACCATCCAGACGCGGGCCAAGCCAGAACCCACCGCCATCCCCGCCGACCCGCTGCCGCAAGGCCGCACGAACGCCATCGAATACGTCCTTCACTGCATCGCGACGGGCGAGGCGCTCTCTGGCCCTCTCGATCCCGCCGTCAGCCTCCTCGGCCAGCGCATCGTCGACACCGCCGCCCAATCCGCCCGCGAAAAACGCACCCTGCCGCTGCTGCCATGACCGACACACCCGATGCCGACACCTATGCCCTGAAATCGGCCACTCTGGCCGAAATACCTGCGCCCGACCTACCCTACCAGCCGCCAATGCCCCGCCACTACCGCCCAAGGATAGGCGTGATCGGCGCGGGCGGCATCGTCTCGGCCCACCTCGACGCCTACCGCACAGCAGGCTGGACCGTCGCCGCGATCTGCAACCGCACGCTTGCCAAGGCCGAGGCCGCCCGCACCCTCGCCCCCGACGCCCGCATCACCACCGACGCCCGCACCATCTTCAACGACCCCGGCATCGACGTCGTCGACATCACGCCCCACCCCGCCGACCGCCTGCCGCTGATCGAAGCCGCCCTCATGGCGGGCAAGCACGTCCTCAGCCAAAAGCCCTTCGTCCTCGATCTGGCCCAAGGCCAGCGCCTCGTTGCCCTCGCCCGGACGCGCGGCCTGAAACTCGCCGTCAACCAGAATGGCCGCTGGGCACCCCACCTTGCCTACATGCGCGAAGCCGTCCGCGCTGGCCTGATCGGAGACATCATCTCCGCCCACATCTCGATCCATTGGAACCACGGCTGGATCGCCGGCACCCCGTTCGAGAAGATCGAGGACCTGATCCTTTACGACTTCGGCATCCATTGGTTCGACTTCCTGCGCAGCATCACCGGCGACCGCGCCCGCAGCGTCATCGCCACCGCCACCCACGCCAAGGGCCAAACCGCCGCCGCCCCCCTCCTCGCTCAAGCCCTCGTCCGGCTTGACGGCGGGCAGGCCTCGCTCATCTTCGACGGCGCTACCCCGTTCGGCCCCCGCGACACCACGACCATCACCGGCACCAAAGGCACCCTCACCAGCGACGGCCCCGACCTCGGCCAGCAGACGGTCACCCTCACCACCGCCGCAGGCCGCGCCACCCCCTCCCTCATCGGCACATGGTTCAACGACGGCTTTCGCGGCGCGATGGGCGCGCTCCTCGTCGCCATCGAAGACGGCACCGAGCCCGCCAACGGCGCTGCGGAAAACCTCCACAGCCTCGCCCTCGCCTTCGACGCCATCCAGTCCCGCCGCACCGGACGCGAGGTTGCCATCGGCACCGCCACCCGCCTCGACCTCTAACCCGACGCGGCAAAACCTTAACGCCCCGCACGCCATACACCTGCCATACGCCAGCCAGACGCCTTCCAGACGCATCGCAGCCAGCGAAATCCCTGCAAATTTAACCCCTTAACGCACCGGAATATTCTCGCGAAAGATGATCCGCGGCTCGATATACTTCAGCGTCAGGAACGGCGCCGTCGAGGCAATCGAGCCCAAGAGCCGGATCACCGCCTGCTCGCCCATCAGCCGCGCGTTCTGGTCTACCACCACGTCGATCACTTCCTCCGCCAGATAGCGCCGGGTCAGGTTGGTCAGGTCATGCACAATGACAAACGGCCGCGGCCGGTCCAGTTCCGCCACCGCCCGCACCACGCCCGACCGGCCCGCGCCGACGCAATAGATGCCGACCACATCCTTGCGCGCCGCCAGCAACCGCGACGCTGCGGCATAAGAGGTGACGCTGTCCTCGTCGATCTCGATCGCGGGCAGCAGATCAAGCCCGGGAAACTGCTCGGTAATCACTGCACGAAAGCCGTTCTCGCGCTCCTCGTGCCCGTGATAGGCGCGCGATCCCAGAAACAGCGCCAGCGCCCCGGTCCCACGCCCGGCCATCCGCCCCATCACCAGCCCCGCCGTGCGCCCCGCCACCCGGTTGTCCACGCCCACATAGGCCGACCGCGGGCTTTGCCGCACGTCCGAGGCGATCGTCACCACCCGCAACCCCGCCTCGACCAACAGCCGCACCGCATCACGCGTCATCGGATGGTCCACCGCAATCAGCCCGACCCCGCTGGTCTGCAAGCCCACCTTCTCCACCGCCGCCACCAAGGCCTGCGGCGACAGCCCGTCGACCTCGTGGATCGTGCAGGACGCCACCAGCGGCAGGTCGGCGGCAAAGTCCCTGATCGTGCCGGCCAGATTGCGCATGAATTCGCTGCGGCCCAAGGGCAGGAAGAATTCCAGATGCGCCGGGCGCGACGGCAGCGCCAGCATTCCCTCGCTTGGCAGATAGCCCAACGCCTTGGCCGCCATCTGCACGCGCTGCCGGTTCGCCGCCGACACCCCGGCCCGCCCGTTCAGCACCCGGTCGACCGTCGCCGTAGACACCCCCGCCCGCGTCGCAATGTCGGTGATCGTCGCCTTGCGCATCCTGCTGTTTTGCCTTGGAAACCCCGGTCGGCCCAGCCTAAGCCATCGCGGCGCCCGATGTAAAATGCTCTGGCAACAACCGTGCGCCAAAGCACAGATCGCGTTTGTCTGAGACCCGAACCTGCGCTTGCGCAAGGGCCGGAACGCTTCTAATCCGGGGTCGTTGACATTCCCCCGACCCAAAGGACACCGATCATGCTGGTAAACGGCAAATGGACCGACAATTGGCAGCCCGTGCAGGCCAAGGATGATCAGGGCCGTTTCATCCGGCAGACCTCGTCCTTTCGGAACTGGATCACTCCCGACGGCTCCCCCGGCCCCACCGGCTCCGGTGGCTTCAAGGCCGAGGCCGGGCGCTACCGCCTCTACGTCGCCCTCATCTGCCCTTGGGCGTCGCGCACCCTGATCGCGCGCAAGCTGAAGGGGCTGGAAAACTTGATCCCGGTCACCGTCCTGAACCCCGTCCTCACCGATCAAGGCTGGGCTTTCGGTGGCTACCCCGGCGCCGACACCGATCCCCTGTTCGGCGCGCGGCACATGCATGACCTCTACACCCGCGCCGATCCCACATACACCGGCCGCGCGACGGTTCCGGCGCTGTGGGACACGAAGACAAACACGATGGTCAGCAACGAAAGCGCCGACATCGTGCGCATGTTCAACACCGCTTTCGCAGACCTCGTGCCCGCGACGCCCGACCTTTACCCCGCCGACCTTCGCGATCAGATCGACGCCCTGAACGACGATATCTACGGCAGCCTCAACAACGGCGTCTACAAGGCCGGCTTCGCCTCTACCCAAGCCGCCTATGAGGAGGCTGTCGCGGGCGTCTTCGCCACGCTCGACCGGCTGGAAGACCGCCTGACGGGCGATTACCTCTTCGACCGGTTCACCGAAACCGACATCCGCCTTTTCGTGACCCTGATCCGCTTCGACGCCGCCTACCACGGCATCTTCAAGACCAACCGCAAGCGCATTGCCGACTATCCGCGCCTCTCGGCCTACATGGAACGCGTCCTACGCCTGCCCGGCGTGCGCGACACGGTCAACCTCGATCACATCAAGGCCGGCTACTATTCGATCAAGGCGCTGAACCCCACCGGCATCGTCCCCGTCGGGCCGGATCACGTCACCGCCCTCCTGCGCTCCACCCTCTGACCGAAACCGCCTATTTTCGCGCCATCTGCCCATATCCGGTCAGCCACCGCCAAACTCTCCTTGGACCGAATCGCTTTCGGGTTTTACCGTTTGGTCAAACAGACGGCCAACCAACAAGAAGGAACGGGGAGAGATGATGACCAAGGGGACTTTCGCACTCAGCCGCCGCGCGCTTCTGGCACTGGGAGGTGCCGCACTGCTGGCACCGACACTCGGGCCCAAGCGCCTTATGGCGCAGGACGCGATCAAGATGGCCGGCATCTACACCGTGCCCGTCGAACAGCAGTGGGTCAGCCGCATCCACATCGCCGCCGAGGCCGCCAAGGCTGCCGGCGCAGTTGACTACACCTACACCGAAAACGTCGCCAACACCGATTACCCCCGCGTCATGCGCGAATACTGCGAGGCGGGCGTAAAGCTCATCGTGGGCGAGATCTTCGGGGCCGAGGCCGAAGCGCGCGAGGTTTGCGCCGAATACCCAGACGTGGCGTTCCTGCTGGGGTCGTCCTTCATGCCGGACGCGGCGGCGAACCCGAACCTCGCGGTCTTCGACAACTACATCCAAGACGCCTCCTACCTGTCCGGCATCATCGCGGGAGCGATGACCACCACCGGCAAGATCGGCATGGTCGGCGGCTTCCCGATCCCCGAAGTGAACCGCCTGATGAACGCCTTCATGGCCGGGGTGAAAGAGACCAAGCCCGACGCCACCTTCCAGGTCAGCTTCATCGGCTCGTGGTTTGATCCGCCAAAGGCCAAGGAAACTGCCTTCGCGATGATCGACGCTGGCGCTGACCTCCTCTACGCCGAACGCTTCGGCGTGGCGGATGCGGCCAAGGAACGCGGCATCCTTGCCATCGGCAACGTGATCGACACGCAGGCCGATTACCCCGACACCGTCGTCGCCTCGGCGCTGTGGCATTTTGAGCCCACGCTGAACGCCGCCATCGCCGCGATTCAGGGCGGTGCGTTCAAGGCCGACAACTACGGCGTCTATTCCTACATGAAGGCCGGCGGTTGTTCCCTCGCCCCCCTCGGTACCTTCGAAGGCAAGGTGCCCGAGGCCGCGACCAAGCTTGTGGCCGAACGTCAGGCCGCGATCATGGACGGCAGCTTCACCGTCGCCGTCGACGACAGCGAGCCGAAATCGTCGTGACACCCGACACTTCCGGGGTGCAGACCGTTCTGCACCTCGACCGCATCACCAAACGGTTCGGCCCGCTTGTCGCCAACGATGCCATCACCCTCACCCTGAAACAGGGTGAGGTCGTGGCGCTTCTGGGCGAAAACGGCGCGGGCAAGACCACGCTGATGAACATCCTCTTCGGCCATTACACCGCCGACGAAGGCAGCGTCACCGCCTTCGGCAAACCGCTGCCCCCCGGCAACCCGCGTGCAGCCCTCGCCGCCGGGATCGGCATGGTGCACCAGCACTTCACGCTGGCCGACAATCTGACCGTCACCGAAAACATCCTTCTCGGCACCCGCTCGCTCTGGTCGCCCGGCCTGAACCTCGCCGCCGCCGCCGACCGCATCGCCGCCCTGTCGCGCGACTTCGGCCTCGCGGTAGACCCCTCCGCCCGCGTCGGCAGCCTCTCCGTGGGAGAACGCCAGCGGGTGGAAATCCTGAAGGCGCTCTACCGCGACGCCCGCATCCTCATTCTCGATGAACCCACCGCCGTCCTGACCCCGCAGGAAACCGACGCGCTTTTCCAGACGCTGCGCAAGGCCGTCGCCCTCGGCCTTTCCATCGTGTTCATCAGCCACAAGCTGCACGAGGTGATGGGCGTCGCCGACCGCTGCCTTGTGCTGCGCCACGGCAAGCTGGTGGGCGAGGTTGCCACCGCCAACACCGACCGCCACGCCCTGGCCGCGATGATGGTCGGCGCGGAAATCTCCCCGCCCGCCCTGTCGCCCGCCACCCCCGGCCCCGCCCTGATCCGCTTCGCCGGTGTCTCCACCCCCGATCAGGGTGCTGTCCCCGGCCTGAAGGCCATCATCCTCGACCTTCGGGCCGGCCAGATCACCGGCCTTGCGGGCGTCTCCGGCAACGGTCAGGGCGCGCTCTCCGACCTTCTCTCCGGCCTCGCCCTGCCCAGCGCGGGCCAGATCACCCTCGGCACCGCCCCCGTCACCGACTGGTCGCCCCGCGCCGCGATCCACGCGGGCATCGCCCGCATCCCCGAAGACCGCCACAAGACCGGCACCATCGCCGATTTCACCCTGACCGAAAACGCCATCCTCGAACGCTACGGCGAGGCGCCCTACAGCCGCAAAGGCTGGATGGATTGGCGCGCGGCACGCGATTTCACCACGCATGTCATCGCCACCCACGATATCCGCTGCCCCGGCCCAGACGCCCGCATCCGCCTGCTGTCGGGCGGCAACATGCAAAAACTGATCCTCGGCCGCGTCTTGGAGCCCGGCCCGAAGATCATCCTCGCCAACCAGCCGGTGCGCGGCCTCGACATTGGTGCCATCACCTACGTGCAGAAACGCCTGATCGCCGCCCGCGATGCGGGGGCCGCGATCCTTCTCATCTCCGAAGACCTCGACGAGATCATCGAGATGTCCGACGTGATCCACGTCCTTTCGGCAGGTCGCCTCTCACCCGCCTTCCCGCGCGGATCAAAGACCCCGGCCGAACTTGGCCTCTGGATGGCCGGACAGGGGTTTGACAGGGAGCAATCGCGTGCGGCTTGAACCGATCGCCGCCCCCACCCTCGCCCGCCGCCTCGGTTTTCCCGCCGCAGCCCTGGCGCTGACTATCCTTGTGGCCTCGCTTCTGGCGCTCACCGCAGGGGCCAACCCCTTCGCCACCCTCGGCCTGATCCTCGAAGGTGCGGCTGGCAGCCGCTTTGCCGCACTTGAGACCCTCAACCGCGCCACCCCCCTCATCTTCACCGGCCTCGCCATCTCGGTCGCGTTCCGGGCCAAGTTATGGAACATCGGCGCCGAAGCACAGCTTTACGCCGGGGCCATCGTGACCGTCCTCCTCGGCACCGGCCTTGTGCCCTGGCCGCTCGTGCTGCCCGTCACCGCACTTGTCGCCATGCTGGCGGGCGCGCTCGTCCTCCTCGGCCCGGTCCTTCTGAAAACGCGGCTTGGAGTGGACGAGGTCGTGACCACGCTCCTTCTCAACTTCGTCATGCTCCTTTTCGTCAGCTACCTCCTCGAGGGCCCGATGAAGGATCCGATGGGCATGGGCTGGCCGAAATCCTCTCCCCTCCTGCCCGAAGCCCGCCTGCCCCGCATCGTGGAAGGCCTGCGCCTGCACTGGGGCTTTCTTCTGGCGCTGCTGGCGGCCGTCGCAGTCTGGGTGATCCAGACCCGCACCACCCTCGGGTTCGAGATCCGCGCTGTCGGCCAGAACCCCCGCGCCGCCCGCTTTGCCGGGGTGCCGGTAAACGCCGTGCTTGTGAAAACCGCGCTTCTCTCCGGCGGTCTTGCCGCCCTCGCAGGTTTTTCCGAAGTGGCCGGCCTGAAAGGCCACCTCAGCCTCGATCTTTCACCCGGCTTTGGCTACACCGGCATCATCGTCGCCATGCTCGCCATGCTGAACCCCCTCGCGGTCATCCCCTCCGCCCTTTTCGTCGCCGGCGTGTTCGTCGGCTCCGACAGCATGAGCCGCGCCGCCGGGGTGCCGACCTACATCGCCGACATCCTGCTAGCGACGGCGCTTTTGTTCATGGTGCTGGCGATCCTGCTGTCGCGCGTCCGCGTGGTGCGAGGATGAGCGGCGTGGCATTGCCTGCCGCTGTCGCACCGGGGGTTTCACCCCCCGGACCCCCGTGGGATATTTCGCGAAGGGGAAACGGGAGGGTCTTCCGTGACTGACCTTCTCGACATTCTCCTTTCCGCAACCTTCTGGGCCGCCGTCATCCGCATCGCCTCGCCGCTGATCTTCGCCACGATGGGCGAGTTGATCTGCGAACGCGCAGGTGTGCTGAACCTCGGAATCGAGGGGATCATGGTGATCGGCGCCTTCACCGGCTGGATCACCGTCTATGCCGGGATGCCCTTGTGGTTCGGGGTTGCGGCCGCGATGGGCGCGGGGATGCTGTTCGGCCTTCTCCATGCCACGCTGACGGTGCCGTTCGGGCTGTCGCAGCATGTGGTGGGGCTTGGCATCACGCTGCTGGCGACTTCGACCAGCTATTTCGCCTATCGCCTGATCCTGCCGGAAGTCACCTCGCCCCCGAAGATCACGCCCTTTTCCGAATGGGCGATCCCCGGCCTCAGCGACATTCCCGGCCTTGGGCCTGCGCTTTTCACCCAGACGCCGCTCACCTACGCGGCCTTCGTCGTGGCCGCCCTGACGGCGGTCATCCTCTACCGCACGCCCCTCGGCCTCGCCCTGCGCGCCGTCGGCGAAAACCCCTCCGCCGCCGCCTCGCAAGGCCTCTCGGTCACCGGCCTGCGCATGGGTGCCGTCATCGTCGGTTCCGGCCTCATGGCCGTGGGTGGCGCGTTCCTGACCCTCTCCGCCTTCTCGTCGTTCTTCTTCGAAATGGTCAACGGCCGCGGCTGGATCTGCATCGCCCTCGTCGTCTTCGGCGCATGGCGCCCCGGCAAGGCCGTCCTCGGCGCGCTCCTCTTCGCCGCCTTCGACGCGCTGCAGGTGCGGCTCCAGCAGACCCCGATCGGTGCGGTCCTGCCTTACCAGTTGTTCCTCGCCATGCCCTTCCTCCTCTCCATCCTTGCCCTGATCCTGATGTCGCGCCGCGCCGAAGTGCCCGCCGCGCTCATGCAACCCTTCAACAAGGGGGAACGCTGATGTTCGACCTTCTGATCAAGGGCGGCACCCTGCCGGGTGGCTCCACCGCCGACATCGCTATCACCGGCGACCGTATTGCCGAAGTCGGCCACATCGACGCGCCCGCCGCCCGCATCATCGACGCAACCGGCGATCTCGTCAGCCCGCCCTTCGTCGACCCGCATTTCCACATGGACGCGACGCTCTCCTACGGCCTGCCGCGCGTCAACGCCTCCGGCACGCTTCTGGAAGGCATCGGCCTCTGGGGCGAGCTTCGCGCGGTCGCCACCGTCGACGACATGGTCGCCCGCGCCGTCACCTACTGCGATTGGGCCGCCTCGATGGGCATTCTGGCGATCCGCACCCATGTCGACACTACGCCCGACCATCTGCGGGGGGTGGAGGCGATGCTGGAGGTAAAGCGCATCGTCGCCCCCTACATCGACCTGCAGCTTGTCGCCTTCCCCCAGGACGGGCTTTACCGCACCGCGACGGGCCGCCAGAACGTGCTCCGCGCGCTCGACATGGGCGTCGATGTGGTGGGCGGCATCCCGCATTTCGAACGCACCATGGAGGAAGGCGCCGAAAGCCTCCGCGACCTTGGCCGCATCGCCGCAGACCGCGGCCTGATGTGGGACGTGCACTGCGACGAGACCGACGACCCCCTGTCGCGCCACGTAGAGACGATGGCGCGCGAGGTCACGCGCCACGGCCTCGGCCCCCGCGCTGCGGGCAGCCACCTCACCTCGATGCATTCGATGGACAACTACTACGTCTCGAAGCTGATCCCCCTGATCGCCGAATCCGGCATGACCGCAATCCCGAACCCCCTGATCAACATCACCCTGCAGGGCCGCCATGACACCTACCCCAAGCGTCGCGGCCTCACGCGGGTGAAGGAGTTGCAGGCCGCCGGCGTCACCGTCGGCTGGGGCCAGGATTGCGTGATGGACCCGTGGTATTCCCTTGGCACCGCCGACATGCTGGATGTGGCGTTCATGGGCCTCCACGTCGCGCAGATGACGCACCCCGAGGAGATGGCCCGCTGCTTCCGCATGGTCACCGAAGACAACGCCCGCATCATGAACCTGCCGGACTACGGGTTGCACAAGGGCGCGCAAGCCTCGCTCGTGATCCTCGACGCAGGCACCCCGACTGAGGCGATCCGCCTGCGCCCCGACCGCCTCGCCGTGATCTCGCGCGGCAAGGTGATCGCGGAAAAGGCGCGCAACGACAGCCGCCTCACCCTTCCCGGCCGCCCCGCCACCGTCCGCCGCCGTCACCCTTCCCAAGCCTGACCCACGGCCCTATAAGGCCCCAAAGCCTGAGGAGGACGCCGATGCGCCGCGCCGAAGTGACCCGCAAGACGAACGAAACCTCGATCACCGTCGCCGTCAACCTCGACGGCACCGGCAAGTCCGAGGTCAAGACCGGCGTCGGCTTCTTCGACCACATGCTCGACCAGCTGGCCCGCCACAGCCTGATCGACATCACCGTCGCGGCCAGCGGCGACCTCCACATCGACGATCACCACACCGTCGAAGACTGCGGCATCGCCCTCGGTCAGGCCCTGACCCGCGCGCTTGGCGACAAGGCCGGCATCCGGCGCTACGGCCACTTCTCCCTAGCGATGGACGATGCGCAGGTCGCAACCGCGCTCGACCTGTCGGCGCGCCCCTACCTCGTCTGGACCCTGCCGTTCCCGACCGCCAAGATCGGCACCTTCGACACCGAACTCGTGCGCGAGTTCTTCCAGGCCCTCGCCACCCACGGCGGCATAACCCTGCACGTCGACCTCATCCACGGCCTCAACAGCCACCACATCGCCGAAGCCGCGTTCAAATCCGTCGCGCGTGCGCTGCGCATGGCGGTCGAACCCGACCCGCGCGGTACCGGCATCCCATCGACCAAGGGCGCGCTCTAAGCCCTTTCATCTGTCCTCAAATATCCCCGCCGGAGGCTCCCACGCCTGCGGCAAACCCATCGGTAGACCGTCATGCTCACCGTCCTCGTCGATTATGACAGCGGCAACCTCCACTCCGCCGAAAAGGCCTTCCAGCGCATGGCGCAGGAAACCGGCGCGGGCGACATCCTCGTTACCTCGCGCCCCGAAGACGTGGCCCGCGCCGACCGCATCGTGCTTCCGGGCGACGGCGCCTTCCCGGCCTGCCGCGCGGCACTCGGCCATTACGGCGGGCTTTTCGAGGCCATCGAAGAGGCGGTCCTCACCCGCGCGCGCCCCTTTCTCGGCATCTGCGTCGGCATGCAGATGCTGGCGACCTTGGGCCGCGAATACCGCGACACCCCCGGCTTTGGCTGGATCGGCGGCGAGGTGGTGCGGATCACCCCCTCCGACCCCGCGCTGAAAGTGCCGCACATGGGCTGGAACGATCTGGTGATCGACCACCCCCACCCCGTCCTCGACGGCATCAGCACCGGCGATCACGCCTACTTCGTCCACTCCTACCACTTCCGCGTCGCCAACCCCGCGCACCGCCTCGCGCATTGCGATTACGGTGGCGACATCACCGCCATCGTCGGGCAAGGCAACGTCATCGGTACCCAGTTCCACCCCGAGAAAAGTCAGGCCGCCGGCCTGCGACTGATTGCAAATTTTCTGCAATGGAAGCCGTGAACCGGGCCGAACTGGCAGGCAAACTTGCAGAAATCGAACACCGGATGCGGCAGGCCGAAGTTCGCGGCGCGGTCGCCAGCTACATCCCTGAACTGGCCAAGGTTGACCCCGCCCGGTTCGCCGTAGCAGTTGCCCTTCCCGATGGCACCGTGCTTCAGGCAGGCGACGCCGCGACCCCCTTCTCGATCCAGTCGATCTCCAAGGTCTTCACCCTCGCCATCGCGCTTGGCCGGCTTGGCGACCAGCTCTGGTCGCGCGTCGGGCGCGAACCCTCTGGCCTCGCCTTCAACTCGATCCTGCAGCTCGAGCAGGAAAACGGCATCCCGCGCAATCCCTTCGTCAACGCCGGTGCCATCGTCGTCACCGACGCCATCCTCGCCGGCCACCAGCCGCGCGCGGTGCTGGGAGAGTTGCTCCACTTCATCCGTCTCGCAGCCGGCGATGATGACATCCACATCAACCGCGCCGTCGCCGTCTCGGAACAGGCCACCGCGCACCGCAACATCGCGCTTGCCGAATTCATGGCCGCGATGGGCAACCTGCGAAACCCCTCCGCCCTGACCATCGGCACCTATGTCCACCAATGCGCGGTCGAGATGACAGCGATCCAGCTTGCCCGCGCCGGCCTGTTCCTTGTCAACGCCCCCGGCTGCCCGCGCCTCGTCGCCCCCGCCCGCATCCGGCGGATCAACGCGCTGATGATGATGTGCGGCCACTACGACGGCTCGGGCGAATTTGCCTATCGTGTCGGCCTGCCCGGCAAATCGGGCGTCGGCGGCGGCATCCTTGCCATCGTCCCCGGCCGCGCCTCGATCGCCGTCTGGTCACCCGGCCTGAACACCAACGGCAACTCCAAACTCGGAACCGAGGCACTGGAACACCTCGCTCGTGCCACCGGCTGGTCGGTGTTCGGCTAACCCGCCTACTTCACCCGGCTCCACGTCCCGCCATCGCGGCAGATGCCCAGCACGCAGCCCCGCACCGCCAGCTTGTCACCATCAAGCTGCATGTCCGAGTTGTAGGTCTTGTCGCGGTCCGGCGACCAGACCTTGCCGTCGTCGTAAACCCCGTCGCCGTAGGCCACCATGTCCCAGATGATCTGCCGCCCGATGTTCGGGCTGTCGATCTCCTTGCCGTCCTTGTCGAATGCCTTGACCAGCACGCCGCAGAACGCAGGCCCGCAGGGCTTTACATCGACATGGCCGAAATCCCCGTTGTCGTCGGGCCTCGTCTGCCACACCCCCTCCACCGGGTCGGCGGCAAAGGCCGCGCCTCCCGCCATCACCAGAACCGCTGCCAGGATCACCGTCTTCATCGCGTTCCCTCCCCGGATTGCATGGTGACAGTCTGCCCGACCTTGCCCACCGATCAAGCCTGACGTTAGGTCGCCTCCGCCGCCCGCCCCCCTTGGCAAGCCGCGATCCGCGTGCCAAAGACCGCGCGACCAGCCCACCCGACCGAACGACGAGGCAGCCCGATGATCCTCTATCCCGCGATCGACCTGAAGGATGGCCAGTGCGTCCGGCTCCTGCGCGGCGAAATGGAGGCCGCCACCGTGTTCGGCGACGACCCGGCCGCACAGGCGCTGAAATTCCAGACCGCCGGCTGCGAATGGCTGCACCTCGTCGACCTGAACGGCGCCTTTGCCGGCACCCCGGTCAACGCCGCCGCGGTCGAGGCGATCCTTGCCGCCATCACCGTGCCCGCCCAGCTTGGCGGCGGCATCCGTGACATGGCCACCATCGCCCAATGGCTGGAAAAAGGCCTCGCCCGCGTGATCCTCGGCACCGTGGCCGTCGAAAACCCCGCCCTCGTGCGCGAGGCCGCACGCGCCTTTCCCGGTCGCGTCGCCGTCGGCATCGACGCCCGCAAGGGCCGGGTCGCGACCAAGGGGTGGGCGACCGAGACCGACGTCATCGCCACCGACCTCGCGCGGTCCTTCGAAGACGCCGGTGTCGCCGCGATCATCTACACCGACATCGACCGCGACGGCGCGATGCAAGGCCCGAACATCGACGCGACCGAAGCCCTCGCCCGCGCCGTCACCATCCCCGTCATCGCCTCGGGCGGCGTGTCTTCAATGGCCGACCTCCTCGCCCTGCGCGACACCGGCATCATCGCCGGCGCCATCTCCGGCCGCGCCCTCTACGACGGCGCCATCGACCTCGCCCAAGCGCTCAAAGCCCTCAAGGCCTGACCTCGACCGATAGCCGCCCCCTCTTCAGCTTCCCCTTTCTGAAATATCCTCGGGGGTCCGGGGGCAGACAGCCCCCGGCGGCCAGCCGCAAGGAAACCCCGCTCCACACCCGGCTTCGGCTCCACCCGCCCGATCTTCGCCACCGCGAAATACCCGCGCGCGCCGGCCTTCACCGGTCAGTAACCGGCCCGTAACAGACCGCCCAATCGCCCACACCCTCTGTCACCGCCTTCGGACAGGCGCGCGGAATGTCGCAAACCCGGTCCGGCTCGTCGTCGTAAATAAGGCCCGCCTTGTGCAGAAGAACCAGCTTGGTCATCCTGCCAGGAAAGCCGCTGCCCGCCCGACAGCAAGCCCTCGCGTTGCGAACCTGCCAGGGGAAATCCTTTCCGCTTTCCTGACTGCCCCTCGCAACCCGTTGATATCTTTTGACCGATCTCCTGTCCCACCGTGGGACACCCCGCCGCCCCCTGCTTACCCCTTGCCTTTCGTTCCCCCACGCGGCATGTCAGACCCCATGTTGAAAACCCGCATCATCCCCTGCCTCGATGTGGCCAACGGCCGCGTGGTCAAGGGCGTCAATTTCGTCGACCTGATCGACGCCGGCGACCCGGTCGAGGCCGCCCGCGCCTACGATGCCGCCGGCGCGGACGAGCTTTGCTTTCTCGACATCATGGCGACCGAGGACAACCGCGGCACGCTTTACGACCTCGTGACCCGCACCGCCGAGGTCTGCTTCATGCCCCTCACCGTCGGCGGCGGCGTCCGCACCCCCGATGACGTGCGCAAGCTTCTCCTCGCCGGGGCGGACAAGGTCAGCTTCAACTCCGCTGCCGTCGCCCGCCCGGATGTGGTGGCCGAAGCCGCCGACCGCTTCGGCAGCCAGTGCATCGTGGTGGCCATCGACGCCAAGACCGTCGCCCCCGGCAAGTGGGAGATCTTCACCCACGGCGGCCGCCGCGCCACCGGCATCGACGCCGTCGACTTCGCCCGCACGGTGGCGGCCAAGGGCGCGGGCGAGATCCTTCTCACCTCGATGGACCGTGATGGCACGCGCGCGGGGTTCAACATTCCCCTCACCCGCGCCATTGCAGACGCGGTCTCGATACCGGTCATTGCCTCGGGCGGCGTCGGCACGCTGGACCACCTGGTCGAAGGCATCACCGAAGGCCACGCCAGCGCCGTCCTCGCCGCATCGATCTTCCACTTCGGCACCTTCACCATCGGTCAGGCCAAGGCTCACATGGCCGCCGCCGGCATCCCCGTGAGGCTGACATGACCACCCTCGACCGACTGGCCGCCACCATCGCGTCCCGCAAGGGTGCCGATCCCGAAACCTCGTGGACGGCCAAGCTCTTGGCCAAAGGTCCCGAGAAATGCGCCGAGAAGTTTGGTGAAGAGGCCATCGAGGCGATCATCGAGGCCGTGAAGGGTGATCGCGCCCGCCTGACATCCGAGGCGGCAGATGTGCTCTATCACCTCCTTGTCATGCTTGCCGCGCGTGACGTCCCCTTGGCCGACGTGCTGGCCGAGCTTGACCGGCGCGATGGTACCTCGGGGATCGACGAAAAGGCATCCCGCACCTGACGCGGCAAGGGTTTGCGCGACCTCCGGCTCTACCCTGAAAGTTTGCCGCCTGACCAGGCTTACAGACCGAGGCGCGGAATTTCGATCGCCGGGCATCGGTCCATCACGACCTGCAGCCCCGCATTGCGCGCCCGTTCGGCCGCCGCCTCGTCAATCACGCCAAGCTGCATCCAGACGACCTTGGCCCCGGCGGCAATCGCCGCGTCGACCACAGCCCCCGCCTCTTCGCTGCGCCGGAAGATCTCGACCATGTCGACCGGCCCCGCGTTTTCAACCGCCTCGGCCACGCTGGCAAACACCGTCTCGCCCAGCGCCGTCTGCCCGGCCTGACCGGGGTTCACCGGGATCACCCGGTAGCCGCGACCTTTCAGAAAAGCCGCAACCCGGTGGCTTGGCCTGTCCGGCTTTGGCGACCAGCCGACAAGGGCAATGGTCTTAACTTTCGTCAGGATGTTGCGGATGGTCTGGTCTTGCATGGCGGACTCTCACCAGAAAAAGGCGCCCGAGGCGAGGCCAAGGGCGCCAAGTCGCGGAACGAGGGACAGTGAAGTCGAGGTCGGGGGTTCCAGCCCGGGCCTCCACTTCAGAAATAGGAACTGCGCCCCACGGTTAAAGAGGCGTCTCGTATTCGTGATCACCCCCGGGTCGCGGCATACAGCGCCACCGCCGCCGCGTTCGACACGTTCAAGCTGCCGAACTCGCCGGCGAAGGGAATGCGCGCCAGCACATCACAGGTCTCGCGCGTCTTTTCCCGCAGCCCCGGCCCTTCGGCCCCCATGACCAGCCCGATCGCCCTGCCACCCGCGCTTGCGACCGCCTGATCCATCGTGACCTCGGCCTCGCCATCAAGGCCGATCAGCACGTAGCCCATCGCCTTCAGCTCTTCCATCGCCTCGGAAAGGTTGGTGACCTTCAGATACGGCTGGCGCTCCAGCGCGCCGCTTGCGGTCTTGGCCAGCGCCCCGGTTTCCGGCGCCGAATGGTGGCGAGGCGCAATCACCGCCCGCGCACCGAACACCTCGGCCGACCGCAAGACCGCGCCGACGTTGTGCGGATCGGTGACCCGGTCCAGCAGGACCACCAGCGGCAACCCCGCGCCCGAAATGCAGACCTCTTCCAGCTTGCCCCAATCGAGCGGCCGCACTTCCATCGCCGCACCCTGATGCACCGACCCTTCGTCGATCGGCACGTCAAAGCGGCGCGGATCGGCGATCTCCGGCTCCATCCCCGAAGCGGCCACCGCCGCCTCCAGCTTGTCGAGCGCGTTCTTGGTCAGGACCAGCCGCAGCTTTTCACGTTTCGGGTTCATCAGCGCGTCGCGCACCGCATGCAGCCCGAACAGCCACACCGTCTCGCGCGCCTCGGCCCGCCGCCCACGTTCCTTGTCGACCACCCAGGTAGGCTTTTTCGTGCCGGTCTTCATCGGCGTTCCCCTTGAAAATCAGGGCAGGACACTGCGGCAGGACCGCCACCCGATGCAAGCCGAAACTCCGCGATTTCCCGTCCCAATCACCCTTGACGCCCCCCGCCCCCTTGAGTAGACCCACCCCCGGCGGGCGACGAGCTGCAAGGTGCGGCAGGGGACTGTAACTCCCCCGGGGCGACCCACGCCTGGTTCGATTCCAGGGTCGCCCACCAGACACCCCCTTTGTTTGGTGCTGAAGAGCGCGCGCGCATAAAGTGACGCGTTTTCCGTGGCTTACGCGGAACGGCCATGGGGCCGACCTCGCAAACCCTGACCGCAGAGCACTTTCCGGGCCAGAATCTCGCAAATGTCTCTGCGGACGATGACCGCGCGAGGCCTTGAGGAATGACCCTGATGCAGGTTCAGATGTGGAAAGCCGAGAAGCGAGCGCTGATCGGCCCGGCCGAGCGGCAGATCCGGCAAGGACCTCAGACGACTGGAGGTCAGGATGGCTGGCTGCCGGCCTCCAGAATTGCCGCCGCGACGTCGGGCGCAAGCCAGGCCAGCGGCAGGATGCGGCTGACGGCTCCCTTCGCCAGCCCCTCAAGGGTCGTGATCTCCTCGATCGAGGCTGCCCGACCGTCGAAGAGGTCGTCCCGCCAGCAGCGAGCGTCGGCGATCAGGGCAATCAATTCGGGATCGCGATGTGCTTGCCTGTTGGCCGTCCGCACGACGATCGGCTTGGCGCGGCCGTTCTGATGGAGCGTGCCGAAAGTTGCCCATGTTCTTGCATTGAAAGGCTTGCCCGATGTCGCCGGAACAGATCATCGCCGTGTGACGGCGCTTCTTTCAGCCGAACCGGACCCGTCCGCGTTCACCGACCAAAGGCTGGCGGGGCCGACCCACGCTATCCCGTCACAATCGAGGCTTGTCCGGTCAAGGCGGTGCCTGCAAACGAGGTAGAAGGCAGAACCGCGATATGCGGCCGAGTGAACGTGCCCGAAGACCACGGCAAACCCGACGGCAAACCGATTGACCTGGCCTTCGCAGTGCTGAAGGCCCACACACTCAGCCCAGTTCCGGACCCGGTGATCTATCTGCATGGTGGACCGGGCGGCGGAGCGCTGACGGCGCTTGCCGGGGTCGTCCAGCCGCTGTTCGAGGGCTATCGCAGCCGCCGCGACGTTGTGACCTTTGAACAGCGAGCCGCCGGTATTTCTTCAGACATGGTCAGCTGCTTCAATACGCTTGGCGGCAGCATATTCGAACTTTTGGTGCCAAGCCGCTTTACCGAGGAAAAGCAGATGGACGCCTACAACACCTATCTGAACGCGCTGGACGTGCAGGCCGTGATGCTGGCGCTTAGATATCCGTAATACAACATTTACGGCGTGTCCTATGGCACCACGCCTGGCCTTGAGGTGATGCGCTCGGCACCTGAAGGGGTGTCCCTGTCGAAATATCGTTCGTTTGAGGAATGGCAGATGTTGCATCTGCGTAGCCTTGCCCTTGTCATTGCCATCTCCTGCGGTGGTTTCAGCGGGGCCTTGGCACAAGACCGGACCGAGCGCGTTGCCTTTGCCCCCGGTGCCACCGGCACCAGCGTCAGCGGCACGATCCGGGGCGAGCGTGGGGTAAAATACGTCCTTGGCGCTTCGGCGGCTCAGCGCATGTCGGTCGACATGACGACCAGCAACCCAAGAAGCGGCTGACTACCGCCTTTCAATCAGCATCGAGGGCTGCCCGACCTTTGCCGCAACGCCGTGTCGCTGGCAAACGGACTGTCCCTCCGGTCGCTGACTGCCTATCCGCCCCATCAGGCGGCGCGCGGCTATGAAGTATTTGTACAAAGCACAGCCACCACGCGCGCGTTCAACTGCCGCTTCGGCGCGAAGGGCGAATTGCTTGGCATCGACTGAAAATGTCTTACGTTTCGCCTCGCGATAGTCACCGCCCAACCGCCCGCTCAGGCAATGCTCCGGCTTGCGCAGCGGGAGTTCCTCGCAAACACCCTGGGTTGCCCGTTTCCTGCAAGGTGGAGCTCGACGTTTGGCGAGGCCGGCTTATCGGAAGCAAGAAGATAAGCCTGAACACTAAGCTCCACGTCGTGACCACGATCCCTGATGCCCGCGTGTCCTTCCCTGTTCGTGCGTGGGAAGTTCCCGGTTCTTGATTTGACACACCTCAGCCTAAGCATCTGTTATGTCGTGGATATGTGCCTCCCAGGCACTCTTGGAGAGGCCGAAACACACGCAATTCCCTGCTCTTTTCCCTGTTGGCAGGGAATTTGTACCGCATAGCAGGGTACCCGCCAGACTGCGGCCACCACCGGGGTTTACCCTGCGGTGAAACTGCCAGGCCGGTTCTCCCAAACCATCAGTGCTGCAAGCCGAGCGAAACCCTCGTTTCGGTTGCTGCGTACTTGAGCAATCGTAAAGGCGGGGCTGCCATGCCACCCCGCCTTGCCTTCAGCTAGCCTGCTTCACTCCCGGCCGGCAAGGTCGATCAACCCGTCGTAAAGTTCCGTCGCCACCGGGTCTGCATCGAACGCCTCGCCATGCAGGCGGAACGTCGTGGTCACCAGCTTGCCCCGGCCAAGCCGCTTTTCGATCAGGAAGGCGCCGGGCTTGTGCACCCAGCCGACCACGACGCCGGCATGGACGCGGCCCTGAAACTCCCAGGGTCGCAAGCCCAGCATCACCTGCTGCGGCACCACGCCGGTGAACGACAGGTCGAACATCGGTCCACCCGGCAGATGTGCAAAGCAGCCATCCCGCCGCAACCAGCTGAAGTTGCCAACCCAGTCGCCGCGCCAGATCGTGCGGTGGCGGTTGACCAGATGATAGCCGGGAAAGCTGAAGTAGCAGCCCGATTGCATCCCGCCGATGTGATCCTCGATCTGCATCGACATCGGGCCGTCGCGCGGTGCCAGATCGCGCCGCAACCGCCCCGGCGCCTTGTGCACCAGTTGCAAGACGCGCATCCCGGCGTGAATTTCCTCGATCCGCGCGGCGTCCAGATCATGCGTCACAAAGACCTCGGCCTCGGCCATGCTGGTGACGACATGGCCAAGCTCGGTCAGCCGCTCTTCCAGCAGCGGATCATCGGTCGCCACGCGGCGCGGCGCGACTGCCCGCTCGGCAAGGATCGACACCGTCTCGTCGTTTTCCGCCAGCACCGTGCCATTCGGCGCCTCGACCGCGAAGCGCGCCAGTTGCCTGCCCGTCGGCGCGTCGGCTCGGGTAGACCCGACCAACGGCACCGAAGCGGTCGCCATCGGCCCCGCCGCCGCCAGCCGCGCCTCGCCCGAGGCTTGCCCGAACGACCATTTCAACACGCAGCCCTCCGGCAGGCTGGCACCCCCGGTCGCGACCGACACGTCAAAGGCCGCCTCCGCCCCCGCCCGCGCCGCATGTCGCGCAAGGCCGGGAGAGATGACGATGTCCGCATTCGCCTTCGGCATCGCCGCGGCAAAGACCCGCGGATTGCGGTGCATGTCCAGAAGCCCATTGCCTTCCCAATGCACGTCGGTGAATTCGGTAATCACATAGCCCGCGATCGCCGGATAGCGGCGCATCACCTCGATCTCGTGCTTCAGGTTCATCCACTGATGCCACTGCACCTGGTCGATGAAGGCGGTGAAGCTGCCGAACACCTGCCCCAGCCCCAGTTCGCGGAACCGCGCCTCGATCCCTTGCGGCAACGCCACGCCATCGGCCCATGTGGCACCGTAAGCCATCCACCACGGGTCACGCCCGCCGTCGCGGAGAAGGTCGGGCTGCGGCAGGCCCCAGACCCCGAACTCCGACACGATCAGCGGCTCTTTCCCGGTGCGGGTGATGTCGGCGCCCGACCCGAAGGTCCAGTCCGCGCCTGCCGCGAATTCCGTGGTCAGCGCGTCCCACTCCTCGCGTCGGTCCGTCGCCGTGCGGTAGTAATGGAAATCGTTGATGTCAGTCTTGACGTGCCAGTTCGGGAAACAGGCCGAGTTGTCGACGACCAGCCGCAACGGATCTTCCGCGCGCAGCCAATCCACCATGTCCGACAACCACTTTCGCTGTTCGGCCACCTCGCGCAGGCGCGTGCCCCAATCCTCGTTGATCAGCGTCCAGACCACGATCGAGGGGTGGTTGCGGTCGCGGGCAAGGATCCCTTCCATCGTTGCGCGCAACCGTGCCGCCGCATCGGGCGAGAACGTCTCGATGTTCGGAATCTCGGTCCAGATCAGCAGGCCCAGCCGGTCGGCAACCTCGTAATACCGCGGGTCGGGCACCTTGATGTGGCAGCGCAGGCAGTTCAGCCCCATCGCCTTGGCCTTGCGCACCTGATCCTCCAACAGCGCCAGCGACGGCGGCGCGCCGAACCCGTCGGGGTAGTAATCCTGATCAAGCGCCCCGCGCAGGAACAGGGGCTGCCCGTTCAGCCACAAAAGCCCGTCCCTCGCCTCAATCTGACGAAAGCCGAAGGTTTCCTGCCGTTCGTCCACATCCCCGCCCGCCAGCGACAGGATCGCCCGTAGCGAATACAGCGCCGGCGCGTCGGGCGACCACGCCACGACCCCCGGAACCTGCACCTGATGCTGCACCCGCGCGCCGTCCACCGACAGGGTCGCTGCATGCACCGGCACCCCATCCGGCCCGGAAATCTCCAGCCGCAGGCTACCCCGGAACGGAGCAGACAGCCCGATATCCAGCATGAGCCGCCCGTCCGGCCAGAACGGATCAAGCCGCAGGCTGCGAATATGCGTCCGCGCCCGCGCTTCCAGATGCACCGATTGCCAGATGCCTGCCTGCGGACCGTACCAGCTTTGCTTGCCGTGCGGGATTTCCGCGAAATCGGCGCCGTCCGCCGGGCGGTGGCCATCGGGCAGGAACGTTTCGATCTCAAGCTGATGCGTGCCCGTGATCCCGGCCGGCAAGACCACTTCGAACGGCAGGTAGCCGCCCTCGTGCCGCCCGATCACCACCCCGTCCAGACGGATGACCGCCGTGTCGGCGACCGCACCAAAGCAAAGCGCGACCTCCCGATCTGCCCATTCCGCCGACACCGCCATTTCGCGCGCATAGGTGGCGCGGCCAAAGGCCACCTCCAGCTCGGCGAACTGCGCCTGCCAGTGGCCCGGCACCCGGGCCTCGTACCACTCGGTCTGGCTTTCGTGACGGAACGCCCACATTCCGTTCAACGAGACAGTGTCTCTAAGCTGCGTTCGAGAGGCGTGGGCGAATTCTGTGGTGAGGACGTTCATGGGATTCCCTGAAGCTGACGGTGCGCCGAGCGGTCGCGTGCGGTGAGGTGAGGTGAGGTTGACTGGCTGACGGCAGGCCAGACCTCCGGTTTGCCCGAATGGTCCGATGAACACGCGCTGACCGATGGCCCGGCAGAACCGCGACTTGCGCGACACCGGCAAAGTCTCCGTGTTCCACCCCGAATTGCCGCCGACAGCAGTGCCATCGTCCCTTCGGCCAATCGGTGCCGCGCCGGGGGTCATCCCCTCGGTGCCACGTCCTTTGCTGATGTCGCGCAAGGATGCCCTGCCCATGCACGTTTACCTCTGCTCGCCGTCTTTTGGTTATTTTTAGTTATAACAAAACAATAAATAACTAATTCTGATTTCCCGATCAAGATGAGCCTGCTTGTTGGCGGCCCGAAACTGCTATTAATGCGCCAGCGGGGCAGGAGTGTTGCAGACGTGGCACGGAAAATCACGATGACCGAAATCGCGGCCGCGTGCGGCGTGTCGCAGGCCACCGTATCGCTGGTGCTGAACAACGCCCCCGGCACCCGGATTTCCTCTGTCACCCGCGACCTCGTTTTGCGCACGGCCAAGGATCTGGGCTACGTCCCGCCCGCCCGCAACGCCGGGCGCCGCCCGGTCATCGCCATGCTGATCGACGAGGTGACGTCCACCCCGCATGTCGCGGGCCTGATCGCCGGGGTTGCGGCGGCGGCCAACGATGCGGGCTATCTCGTGTCGGTGATGCCCACGGCGCAGGACGGGGCGGCCGAACATGCAGCCCTCAGCTTTCTGGCGCAACTGCCCGTCGCCGGCGTGATCTATGCCCGCCTCGTCACGCAAGAGGTGATCCTGCCGCCGCGCGTCACCGACTACCCCTGCATTCTCCTGAATTGCTACGTCGAAGGCGACCGCGTCCCCGCTGTCATTCCCGGCGATCAGGCGGCGGGTGTCACCGCCGTCCTCTCGCTGCTTGACGCCGGCCACCGCCGCATCGCCTATATCGGCGGCGAAGACAGCATCGAAGCCTCGGTCGAACGCCAGAAAGGCTACCGCCGCGCGCTGGCCACCCGCGATGTGCCGTATGATCCGGCGCTGGTGGTGAAGGGCGGCTATACCATCGCGGGCGGCCATTCCGGCATGAAACGCCTCTTCGCGCTGCCTGATCCGCCCACCGCCGTGTTCTGCTTTTGCGACCGCACCGCGCTTGGCGTCTACACAGCCGCCGCCGAAGCAGGCCTGACCATCGGGCGCGACCTGTCAGTTATCGGCTTTGATAACGAGGCTTTCACCGCCGACATGGCCCCACCCCTGACGACGATGCAACTGCCCCACGCCGATATGGCCCGCCACGCAGTCGAGGAACTGGTCGACTGGATCACCCAGCAAAAGCCCCCGGCCCGCCCGTACCGGCTGAAGTTCGATTGCCAGATGATCAGCCGCGCCTCGACCGGCCCCCTCCTCGTCCGCCAACCCGCCTGAGCGTCTCGTCCCCGGTTCCGCCGCAGACCGTCACGACATGATCAACCCGCCGTCCACATTGATCGTCTGCCCGGTGATATAGGCCGCGTCGGCTGACGCCAGAAACGCCACCAGCGCCGCCACCTCCGCCGTGGTCCCGGCCCGCCCCATCGGTATCCCGCGCACCCATTCTGCCATCAATTCGCCCGGACCATAGTCGCCCAGCATCTGCCCCCAGACCCGGTCGTTGTAATCCCACATGTCGGTGTGGATGATGCCGGGGCAGATCGCGTTCGCCGTGATCCCCTCGCGCGCCAGCTCTTTCGCCAGACTCTGCGTCAGCCCCACCACGCCGAACTTCGACGCGGCGTAATGCGGAGTATAGATGAACCCCTGCCGCGCCTGCCCCGAGGCGGTGTTGATCAGCCGCCCCTTGGTGCCGCTGGCGCGAAACCGCCGGATCGCCTCCTGACAGCACAGGAAGACGCCCTTGGTGTTCACATCAAGGTTCAGATCCCATTCCCGCTCGGTCAGATCCTCGATCTTGGCGATGGTGATGACGCCTGCGTTCTGCACCGAAACCGAAATCGCGCCCAACTGCGCCTCGGCCTCGCCAAAGGCCTCGCGCACCGCCGCGCCGTCCGTCACGTCCAGCCGCAGGCCCAGCACCTTGGCGCCCGTCGCCCCGGCGAGGTCCTTCGCCACATCCGGCGTATCCGCCTCGATCGCGGCGATGGCGACGTTCGCGCCCTCTTCGGCAAAGCGCGTGGCGATGCCCCGTCCGATCCCCCGGTTACCCCCGGTCACGAAAACCGTCTGGCCTGCAAAGCGTTTCATGGTGTCCTCCATTTGACGCGGCCTGCCGACGGTTGCCCCTCAAGGCTCACTCCGTCAGCCGGGCCGCCGTGAATTTGTCCGTGACCAGCACGTCGATGATGCCCAGCCGCAAAGCTCCGGCGATGGCGGCGGTCTTTGACTCGCCCCCCGCCAGCGCCATCACCCGGTCGGCCTTGCGCAACTCCTCCAGCGTGATGCCGATGACCCGGTCATTCAGCGGCGTCTCCACCGGCTTGCCGTCCTTGTCGTAGAACCGAAATGAAATCTCGCCCACCGCGCCGGCGTCATGCAGCATCGCCAGTTCCTCGCGCGAAAACGTGTTGCCCGACCGCGCCAGCAGTTCCGAAGGCTCCACCGCGCCAATGCCGACCACTGCCAGCGTCAGCCGCCCAAAGAAATCCATCGTCCCCCGCACCACCGGATCCGACAGCATGACCAGCTTCGCCTCGCGCGACGATGTGATCCCCTGCACCAGCAACAGCCTCGGCTCGCCCCCGGTCAACTTCGCCAGCCTTGCCGTCAGTTGCGTGGCATGCGCCTGAACCGAGGCTTCGCCCATGCCGCCCAGAATCTGCACGATGTATTTCGCCTTCGCGGCCTTCAGCGGGTGGATGTTGTCCACCATCCGCAAGATCGTCTGGCTCCAGCTTGAGACGCCGATGATCTCGTCCTGCTGCAGCGTCACTTCCAGAAAATGCGCTGCCGCCTCGCCGATCCGCGCCATCACCGCGCCGTCCCGGTCCTCGGAACAGTCGATCACGATGGCTTCGGTCAGCCGGTATTTCTCGCGCAGTGCGGTTTCCAGATCGGCAAAGGTGCCGGGCGGCGGGATGATCGTGGTGCGAACGATGTCCTCCTGCTCGGCCCGCTTCAGCATCCGCGACACCGTCGCCTGCGACATCCGCAGCGTCTCGGCGATCTCGGCCTGCCGCTTCTTTTCCGCATGGTACATCTGTGCCACCCGGGCAATCAGGCGCAGTTCGTTGATGCGGCCCATGCGTCCCCCTGTGAATTTTTATTCACGTATAGCGGTGGGGACGGTGGAGCGGTAGATGGCATCACGCCAGACCGCCAGGCGGGCAGCCCGGTCGCCCTTGCGCGGGGTCAGGGCGGCGCTGTCACGCGGCAGGGCGGCAATTTCGTCTAGGTCGGCCCAGATGCCCAGCCGCAAGCCCGCCAGATAGGCCGCCCCCAAAGCCGAGGCTTCAGGCGCATCGCACTGGATCAGCGGGTGGTTCAAGATGTCCGACACCGACTGCATCAGAAACGTGTTCTTGCTTGGCCCGCCGTCCGCGAACAGCCGCCGCAGCGGCGCGGGCGACTGCGCCTGCATCGCGGCAAACACGTCATGCACCTGAAACGCCATCGAATCCGTCACCGCCCGCGCCATCTGCGCCCGGCTGGTGGTGAAGGTGATCCCGGAAAACAGCGCCCGCGCGTCCGACTTCCAGTAGGGCGCGCCAAGTCCCACGAAGGCCGGCACGAACCCCGGCCCACCCGGTTCTGCCGTCGCCGCCAGATCGGTCAGCGCCTGCACATCCGGCAGGCCCAGCATCTCCACCATCCACGGCAGCGCCGAGGCCGACACAAGGATGTTCCCCTCGAACGCATAGGTCGGCTTGCCGCCCAGCGCCCAGGCGATCGTCGTCGTTATCCCACCCGTCGGCGCGATGAAGGCGGGCAGAGTCGTCATGATCGACGACCCGGTGCCGAACGTCACCTTGCCATCGCCGGGCGCAAACGCGCCATGCCCGAACAGGGCCGCATGGCTGTCGCCAATCGCCGCACAGATCGGGATACCGTCGGGCAGCCCCGCGACCCCGCGCGTTTCGCCGAAATCGGCGGAACTGTCGCGCACGTCCGGCAGACACGCCTTCGGCACACCGAACAGCGCGCACAGCTCCTCGCTCCAGTCCTGCCGGTTCAGGTCGTAAAGCTGGCTCCGCGCCGCGTTCGACGCATCGCAGGCGTGCACCGCGCCGCCGGTGAAACAGTGGACCAGCCACGCGTCGATGGTGCCAAGCCGCACCTCACGCCCAGCCGGCACCCGGTCCAGAAGCCAGCGCATCTTCGGCCCCGGAAACATCGGATCAATCGGCAACCCGGTCAGTTCCATCACCCGCGGCGCATGGCCCGCCGCGGTCAACGCCGTGCAGGCCCCATCTGTCCGCCGACACTGCCAACTGACCACCGGCCCCAAGGGCTCGCCGGTCTTGCCATCCCACACCGTCACCGACTCGCGCTGGTTCGATATCGCGATCCCCGCCACCGTCACCGCAGGCCCCGCCGCAAGGCACGCCGCAATCGCCTCCTGAACCGAGGCCCAGATCCGCCGTGGGTCCTGCTCCACCCACCCCGGCTGCGGATGTTCGATCCCCACCGGCGCCGACCCGCGCGCCAGGATATGCCCCTGCGGCGATACCAGCACCGCCTTCGAATTCGTCGTCCCCTGGTCGATGGCTAGAATGGCAGTGATCATGGCAACTCCGAAACGCGATCAGGGTCAGACGCAGCGACGCACCTCTATCAGCCGCGCCGCTTGCGCGCGATCAGGGCCTTCGCAGCCTCGGCCACCCCGGCAGGCGACATGCCGAATTCGTCCAGCAGGAACTCCGCCGATCCGGTCGGCACGAAAATCCCCGGCACGCCCAAGATCTTCATCGGCACCGGCGCGCGGTCCACCACCACCTCGGCAATCGCCGAGCCGAGCCCGCCATAGACCGAGTGTTCCTCGGCCGTCAAAATCGCGCCGGTCTCCTCCGCCGCAGCCACAATCGCCGCCACGTCCAGCGGGCGGACCGTCGCCATGTTCAACACCCGCGCCTCGATCCCTTCGGCCGCCAGCAGATCGGCCGCCTTCAGCATCCGGTGCGTCAGCGTACCGTTGGCGATCAGCGTCACCGCATCGCCGTCGCGCAACACATTCGCCCGGCCCAACTCGAACCTGTGACCCGCCGGCAAAAGGTCCGGCACGCCCACCCGCGACAGGCGCAGGAACACCGGCCCCTCATGCGCCGCCGCCCATTCCACCGCCGCCGCCGTTTCCACCGAATCGCAAGGTGCGATCACCGCAAGGTTCGGAATCACCCGCGTCCACGCGAAATCCTCGGTCGAATGGTGCGTCGGGCCCAACTCGCCGTAAGCCATCCCCGCGGAAATCCCGACCAGCTTCACGTTGGCGTTGGAATAGGCGATGTCCGCCTTGATCTGCTCCAGTGACCGCCCTGTCAGAAAGCACGACGCGCCGCAAACGAAGGGCAGCAACCCGCCATTCGCCAGCCCCGCGCCGACGCCCACCATGTTTTGCTCAGCGATCCCCACATTCACCAGACGCTCGGGAAACTTCGCTTTGAACCCACCGAGCTTCGAAGAGCCGACGGAATCATTGCACACCGCGACAATCCTCGGGTTTTCCGCCCCCAGCCGTTCAAGCGTGGCGACAAAGGCATCGCGGCAATCGTGCAGCTTGGCGGGGTTCGTTACCGCGTTCATCAGACGGCCTCCGAAAGCTCGGCCAGGGCAATCTTGTATTGCTCGGCATTCGGCACCTTGTGATGCCAGTCGACAGTGTCCTGCATGAAGGAAATGCCATGGCCCTTGTTGGTATGGGCCACGATGCAATGCGGCCGCGCGCCACGCTTTTCCAAGGCTGGCACGATCTCGTCCATGGCGTTGCCGTTGATCTCGGTCACGTCCCAGCCGAACGCCGCCAATTTCGGCGGAAAGGGTGCCAGGTTGTTGGTGTCCTTCAACGCGGCGCCCTGCTGGAACCGGTTGTGGTCAATGATCAGCGTCAGGTTGTCCAACCCGAACTGCGCGGCGGAAGAGATCGCTTCCCAGTTCGACCCCTCCTGCATCTCGCCGTCCCCGGTCATCACATAGGTATGATAGGCGGCGCCGGTCAGCTTTGCCGCCTTCGCCATGCCCACCGCGACCGGCAGCCCGTGGCCCAAGGGCCCGGTGTTCGTCTCCACCCCCGGCACCTTGGTGCAATTCGGATGCCCGTTCAGCCGCGAGTGCGGCTTCAGGAATGTGCTGATCTCGGCCTCGGGCAGGAAACCTCGCTTGGCCAGGGTGACATAAAGCGCAAGCGCGACATGCCCCTTCGACAGCACAAAGCGGTCGCGCTCGGGGTGTTTCGGCTGGTCGGGCCAGATCCGCAGCACCCGGAAATACAAGGCCGTCAAAATGTCGATCGACGACATCTCGCCGCCGATATGGCCGGCACCAGCCTCCACAACCGCTTGCAGGTCGCGCAGTCGGATCTGGCGTGCAATACGCTCTAGGTCATTCGGCTGCATGATTCCCTCTGCCTGCATATTTATACATACACACATATATTTGCGGCCCGCCCCCTCAAGTCAAGCGCAAAATGAGGTGGTTTTGGCGAGAGCAGCGCGCCCAATTTGTGTTGACACCTCCCTTTCTGATGCGCTACGCATTTGCAGACGGTCGTGAATAATTATGCTTACATGGCATTGCGACCCAGAAAACGACGGGAGGACTGACTGGTGAGCGCTGCAAGGGAAAGCGAAGCGGGGCCGGGCTTCGCGCTACTCGGCTCGTTCCGCGGGGCAACCGGCCCCCTGATCGGCCTTGTTCTTCTGTGCGTCTTCCTCACCGTCTCGACCGACACGTTCCTGTCGGTGCGCAACTTCCTCAACATCCTCGATCAGGTCACCGTGCTTGGCATCATGGCCGTCGGCATGACCCTCGTGATTCTGATCGGCGGCATCGACCTTGCGGTCGGTTCGGTCATGGCGCTGACCATGATGGTGCTCGGATACCTCAACGTCGAGGCGGGCGTGCCGATGGGTCTGGCGATCCCCCTCGCCCTTGCCGCAGCCGGGGTGAACGGCCTTGTTGCCGGCGTCCTGATCACCCGCTTCAACGTGCCCGCCTTCATCGCCACCCTTGCGATGATGTCGATCACCCGCGGCCTTGCCAACATGATCACCAATGGACAGCAGATCATCGGCTTCCCCGCATGGTTCAACATGTCGGCGATCATCCGCTTCGGCGGCTTCCTGACCATGACCGTGGCACTGATGCTGGTCGTGTTCCTGATCGCCCTTCTCTACCAACGCTACCGCTATGGCGGCCGCGCACTTTATGCCATCGGCGGCAACCCCGAGGTGGCGCGCCTTGCCGGCATCAACGTCAACCGCGCGACCGTTCTGGTCTATATCGTCTGCAGCGTGCTGGCGGGCCTTTCCGGCATCGTCCTCGCCGCCCGGCTCGACTCGGTCCAGCCGTCCTCGGGCGTCGGGTATGAGCTTGATGCCATCGCGGCGGTCGTGATCGGCGGCACCTCGCTTTCGGGCGGCACCGGCGGCATCGGCGGCACCATCATCGGCGTCCTCATCATCGGCGTCCTGCGCAACGGGCTGAACCTGCTCAGCGTCTCGCCCTTCATGCAGCAGGTCGTGATCGGCGCGGTCATCGTGCTGGCTGTCACCGCCGAAACCTTCCGCAAGCGGAAGTGAACGAACTTCTCCTGATGCGGCAACGTCATCAGGTATCGAAGACGATTGGCGATGGCGCCAGTCGAACAGGGAGGGGGCTCCCCGCAACGCCGGATGCCCCGGAATTCATGTCGGAGGAGAAACACATGAAACTCACGAAAGTCCTGATGGCTGCGACCGCCTCGCTTGCGCTGCTGTCGCTTGGCGCACACGCCGAGGTCAAGAAGATCGGCCTCGCCGTGCCGAACCTGCAGGCCGACTTCTTCAACCAGATCAAGCTCGGTGTCGAAAACTACTCCAAGGAAAAGGGCATCGAGGTCATCGTCGTCGACGCCAAGAACGACACCGCGACCCAGGTCAGCCAGGTGCAGGATCTGCTGACCCAAGGCATCGACGCCTTCATCTACATCCCCGCTGGCGCTGCCGCTGCCGCCGTCCCGACCCGCCTCGCGCGTGAGGCCGGCATCCCCGTGATCAACGTCGACCGCTTCCCCGAAGGCGAGCCGGGCGACACCTTCATCGGCGGCGAGGGCGTGAACTCGTCCTACCAGGTCTGCTCCGAAATCATCAAACGCGCCGGTGGTGCGGGCAAAATGGTCATCATCCACGGCCAGAAGGGCACCACGCCCGAAGTTGACCGCACCGAAGGCTGCATGAAGGCCATCGGCGAAAATACCGGCGTCGAACTTGTCGACCAGCAGTGGACCGAGCGTTGGTCGGCTGACGAAGGCTTCGCCATCGCGCAGAACATGCTGACCGCACACCCCGACGTGACCATGATCTTCGGTCAGGCCGACGGTATCGCGATGGGTGCCGCCAAGGCAGTTGACGTGGCCAACCTCTCGGACAAGGTGATCATCGGCGGCTATGACGGCGACGGCTCGGCTCTGGAATACCTGGCAAAGTGCGAAGGCCCGTTCGTCGTGACCGCCACGCAATCCACCCGCCGCATGGGCGTTCTGGCCGTCGATAGCGCCATCGCCGTCGCCAACGGCGAAAAGGTGGACGAAAAGCAGGTCTCCGAAGCCGTGCTGACCACCTGCGACAACGCGGCCGAATTCGTCGCTAACCACCCGTAAGCCGCCAAAAAGGCAGCAGCCATGACCAGACCCACCCCGATCCTGTCCTTGCGAGACATCCGCAAGACTTATGGTTCGATCGAGGTCCTTCACGGGATCACCCTCGATGTCTACCCGGGCGAGGTCGTGGCCCTGCTTGGCGAAAACGGTGCCGGAAAATCCACCGTCTCGAACGTGATTTCCGGCACCGTCCAACCCACTTCTGGCACAATAACATGGCTCGGGGCGCCCTACGCCCCGGCCACCCCCCGCGCCGCAATGGATGCAGGCGTCGGCATGATCCACCAGGAATTGAAACTCCTGCCGAAGCTTTCCATCGCCGAGAACATCTTTCTCGGCCGCTACCTGATGAAAGGTGGCCGCGTTGACCGCCGCGCGATGGAAGACCGCGCCCAGTCCGGGCTGAAACGCCTTGGCCTCGACATTCCGCCCTCCCGTCTGGTCGAAGGGCTGTCCACCGCCAACCAGCAACTCATCGAAATCGCCAAGGCGCTCACCCTCAACGCGCGCCTTCTGATCCTTGACGAACCGACCGCGGCCCTTGGCGGCGACGAAACCCAGCTTCTTTTCCGCCAGATCGAACGGCTGAAAGCTGACGGCGTCGGCATCATCTACATCTCGCACCGCCTTGAAGAAATCCGCCAGATCGCCGACCGTATCATCGTCATGCGTGACGGCGCCAAGGTGCAGGAATTCGACCGTGGCGATGTTCCCGTCCGCACCATCGTCGAAGCGATGGTGGGCCGCTCGCTCGACCGCATGTTCCCGCCCGTCCCGCAGCCCGCCGACGAGGTGATGCTCGAGGTCAAGAACCTGACATCGCCCGACAACACCTTCCGCGACATCAGTTTTGCCGTGAAGAAGGGCGAGGTGTTCGGCATCGCCGGCCTGATGGGCGCGGGCCGCACCGAATTTGTCCGCGCCCTTACCGGTGCCGATCCAATCCAGTCTGGCCGCGTCCTTCTGAACGGGCGCGACATCACCCCCCGCTCCCCGATCGACGCCATCCGCAACGGCATGGTTCTGGTGCCCGAAGACCGCAAGCTGCAGGGCGTGGTCCTTGCCCATTCCATCGCCGAAAACATCGGTTACGCCAACCTTGACGAGGTCGCCCGTTCCGGCTGGATCACCTCGCGCAACCTCGCCAGCTTCGCCAACGGCTTCATTGCCAAATTCGGCGTCAAGGGCCGCGCTGGCCAGAACGCGGGCGAACTGTCGGGGGGCAACCAGCAAAAGGTCGTGCTGGCGAAATGGCTCGCGCGCAAGCCGCAGGTCGTGGTGCTTGATGAACCGACCCGCGGCATCGACGTCGGCGCGCGTTCCTCGATCTACGAACTTATCATGGACCTCGCCCGCGAAGGGGTCACCGTCATCGTGGTATCGTCCGACCTCGAGGAAGTCCTCGGTGTGTCGAACCGCATCATGGTGATGGCAAAGGGAAAACAGGCCGGAATCCTGGACCGCAAGGACGCGAATGACGTCTCGGTCATGGAACTGGCAACCATCTGAACAAGGGAAAGACAATGGCCGCCATCACGCTCAACGCACCAAAACTTTTCGATCTGACCGGCCGCGTCGCCTTTGTCACCGGGGCTGGCAGCGGCATCGGCCAGCGCATCGCGATGGGCCTTGCGCAATGCGGCGCGGACGTCGCCCTTCTTGATCGCCGCACCGATGACGGCCTTGCCCAGACCGCCGATTTCATCGCCCGCGCCGGTCGCCGCTCGCTGCAGATCGCCGCCGACGTCACCCAATCCGCCGCCCTCACCGACGCCGTCGCCCGGACCGAGGCCGATCTTGGCCCCCTGTCCCTCGCCGTCAACGCCGCCGGCATCGCCAACGCCAACCCCGCCGAGGCGATGGAGGAAGCCCAGTTCCAGACCATGATGGACATCAACCTGAAAGGCGTCTTCCTGTCCTGTCAGGCTGAAGCGCGCGCAATGCTGGCGCATGGCCGAGGCTCCATCGTCAACATCGCGTCGATGTCGGGCGTGATCGTCAACCGCGGCCTCAGCCAGTGCCACTACAACGCCTCCAAGGCCGGCGTCATTCACATGTCAAAGTCGATGGCGATGGAATGGGTCGGGCGCGGCCTTCGCGTCAACACCATCAGCCCCGGCTACACCGCCACGCCGATGAACACGCGCCCCGAAATGGTCCACCAGACCAAATCGTTCGAAGAACAGACCCCGATGCAGCGCATGGCCCATGTCGACGAAATGGTCGGCCCCGCCGTGTTCCTGCTGTCCGATGCCGCAAGCTACGTCACCGGCGTCGATCTTCTGGTCGATGGCGGGTTCTGCTGCTGGTAAGCCCCGCTTGCTCAATCCGGCAGCGTCACCACGATAGCCGCACGGTCGGTCGCAACCACGGTATGCTCATACTGCACCACCGGGGCCACGGGCGCACTGAACAACGTCCAGCCATCGCGCCCCTGTCGCGCCATCTGCCCGCCCAGCGACAGGAACGGCTCCACCGTCAGAACCAGCCCCCGATGCACCGTCCGCCGGTCGCGGTTCGGCCATGTCGGCACCTCGCCCGGCTCCTCGTGCAGCGCCCGACCAACTCCGTGGCTCGCAAGGTTGCGGATCAGCGTATAGCCGCGCTTTTTCGCAAACCGCCCGACGGCATTGCCGATCCCCGCCAAGGGCTTACCATGCCCAACCTCGGCAATCCCCGCCGCCATCGCGCGCTCTCCGTCGCGGCAAAGCCGCTCCAGCGCGGGCCGCACCGCGCCCAGACGGAACGTCGCCCCGGTATCGGCAAAGTACCCGTCCTTTTCCGCCGACACGTCGATGTTCACCAGATCGCCCGCCGCCAGCACCCGCGCGCCCGGAATTCCATGCGCGATCTCCTCGTTGACGCTGATGCAGGTCGCGCCGGGAAATCCGTACGTCACTTCCGGTGCCGACCGCGCCCCCGCCGCCTCCAGCATCGCCCGCCCGATGCTGTCCAGCTCGCGCGTGGTCATGCCCGGCTCCATCGCCCGCGCCATCCCGTGCATCGTGTTGGCCACGATCCTGCCGATCGCCTGCATCCCGGCCAGTTCGTCGTCATTCGTTATCGTCATCCGGTCCTCCGTCGCCAAACACTCTTGTCCCCCCGCCAGCCCTGATCGGCAAGCTCCACCACTTGCGCCCCTTCCCGCAGGATGCGACACCATCGCCCAAACCTTCCCGGAACCTGACCCATGTCCACTGACGCCTCCACCCATTTCACCCACGCCATCACCCGCCGCCCCGCGCCTTCGATCACCGCCGGCCTCCGCGCCGTCGATATTGGTACCCCCGACCTTGCGCTGATGCAGGCCCACCACGCCGCCTACATCACAGCCCTCCGCGCCACCGGCGCCACGGTGATCGAGCTTGACGCGCTCGACGCCTATCCCGACAGCGTCTTCGTCGAAGACACCGCCCTCTGCCTGCCGCAAGGTGCCGTCATCATGCGCCCGGGCGCACCATCACGCTTGGGCGAGGCCGCTGAGATGGCGCCCCACCTCGCCGCACTTTACGCCGACATCCGCCGCATCGAAGGCGCGACGAGCTTCATCGAAGGCGGCGATATCCTCGTGACCGGCACGGAAATCCTCGTCGGCCGCTCCGCCCGCACCAACGCCGACGGCATCGCCGAACTCACCCGCCTCGTCGCCAGTTGGGGCAAACCGGTGCGCGAGGTTCACACACCCCCCGGTGTCCTCCACTTCAAGACCGACTGCTCGCTCCTTGACGCGAAAACCGTCCTATCAACCCCGCGACTCGCGGACTCAGGCTGTTTCGATGACTACTTCGTCGTCCACACCGCCCCCGGCGAAGAGGCCGCCGCCAACGCCATCCGCTTCAACCACGTCGTGATCATGGCCGCAGGCTTCCCCGGCACCCGCGCCGCCGTCGAACGCGCCGGCTACCGCGTGGTGGAAATCGGCAACTCCGAATGCGCGAAACTTGATGGCGGCATGTCCTGCCTTTCCCTGCGCTTCACCCCGGCAAAATGACCGGCTTCAACATCCTCGCCGTCGCCCAATCCGGCCGGCTGGAACATGAGGCGATCCTTCTCGCGGCATCCCTTCGCCACTCCGACCCCGGCTTCACCGGCACGCTTTACATCGCCGAACCGCAGCAGGGGCCGAAATGGCCGCAAGACCCCCGCATCGCGCCCAAGACCCGCGCCCTTCTCGAATCCCTCGGCGCCACGATCCTGCCCTTCGACAGCGTCGCCTTCGGCGCCTCCTACCCCCACGGCAACAAGATCGAGGCGCTGGCCGCCCTGCCCGACGACCCCTTCCTGTTCCTCGACACCGACACCCTGATCACCGGCCCCCTATCCGCGATCCCGTTCGATTTCGCCCACCCCTCCGCCTCGATGAAACGCGAAGGCACCTGGCCGAAGATCGAGCTTTACGGCCCCACCTACGCGCAAACCTGGAAATCGCTTTACGACCGCTTCGGCGTCGATTACGCGGCCTCGCTCGACCTCACCCAGCCGTCCGAATACTGGCAGCGCCACCTCTATTTCAACGCCGGCTGGTTCTTCCACCAAAGCCCGCGCGCCTTCGGCAACCGCTACCTCGCCTATGCCAAATCCATCCGCGACAACCCGCCCGAGGAACTCGTCTGTCAGGAACTTTACCCCTGGCTCGACCAGATCGCCCTGCCGTTGGTCATCCAGTCCTTTGGCGGCAGCCGCCCCGGCCCCGACCTTGCGCCCCTCGACGGCACCGCCACCTGCCACTACCGCTCGCTTTCGCTCCTTTACGCCCGCGAAAGCGACCGCGCCGTCGCCGTCTTGGAGGAGGTCGCCCGCGACAAGGCGCTCCGCCCCACCCTGCGCGACTGGGAGGCGATGAAGACCCTCGTTTACCAAAACAAGGGCCGCAAGGCCCGGGCGCTGTTTGACCGGGACAACCTGCCCCCCCGCGAACAGGTCATCCGCAACACCCTTAAACGCGAAAACCTCTGGCTGCGCTGACGCGCTCACATCTTCAGCGTCACCACAGGCCAAAGCGACAGCACCAACAGCCCCGCCATCCCCCAGTTGAACGCCCGCAGGCGACCGGGATGCTGCAACCAGCGCCGCACCACCTGCCCCGCCGCCGCCCAGACCGAAACCGACGGCAGGTTGACCATAGCGAACGCCACCGCCACCGCCGCATAGGCCCAGACCGACGGCTCCGGCACATAGGCCGCCACCGCGCCCAGCGCCATCGCCCATGCCTTAGGGTTCACCCACTGAAACGCTGCCGCCTGCAGGAACGTCATCGGCCGCGCCCCCTCGCGCCCCGCACCCGGCGCCGCCGCATTGGCAATCTTCCACGCCAGCCACAGCATGTAAGCCACCGACACCACCTTCAACACCACCAGCGCGGGCGGCCAAGCCTTGAACAACCCCGCCACTCCAAGACCCACCAGAAACACCATCAGCGAATGCCCGACGCTGATCCCCAGCATATGCGGCACCGTCCGCCTAAGCCCGAAATTCACCCCACTTGCCAACAACATCATGTTGTTCGGCCCCGGTGTGACCGAGGTGACGAAGGCAAAGCCCACAAGGGCGAGGAATATCTCATACTTCATGGCGCGTTCCTGCCGTGGTTTTCCGGGCAATGCACCAATGGCTTGAACGGCCGCGACACCGACCCAACGGCGTTTGAAACCAACCGTTCACCCGATCTGCCGACAGGTCTCAAAGACGGTCGCCGTTTGGGGGGTGCCGTCATTTGCAACGGCATGCTCGACAAAGGTCGCGACGCCCGGCGGGATGACAGTGTCCGTGCGCGCCACGCCAAGAAAGATGTGCTTTGACGTCGCCGGATCCATCGGGAACCAGCACGGATCGTCGAATGTGCCAGCATAGACACCGACCGCATCCGAAAACCGCTCGAAGCTGAGCCACAGCTTGGTGCCGCAGTCCGCGCAAAAATGTACATGCACCAATTTTCCCGAACCTTTGGAAACCTGATCGAAGACGGTCGGCGTCCCGGAAAGAACGACGAAGTCACTGGCAGCAAAGATCGGTTCAACCATATAGGCTGATCCGGTCGCCCTTTGGCAGAACCGGCAGTGACACACAGTCACCCGGACCGGTGGCGCAAGCGTCGTGTACCGAAGTCTGCCGCACAGGCAGCCACCCTCATGCGTTGTCACGGGTTCCTGCCCTTTCCTCAAGGCCGATGGCTCGGCTCGCTCACAAAAAGGAACTCAGCATCATGATGCTGCAACTCGGGCAGATTAATCAAGGTTGGCTTCGCACTCAACGAACGCGTCGCCCCATCCAAGGGAAGGTTGGCCTCGCCTGCACTGTCGGCGCGCGCTCCCCGACGACCCTCGCCTACGGCCGCGCTGCCACTGCAACCGTTTTTCCACCATTCGCGTCCGGCAAAGATGAAAATTCCGTAAATCGCAACGCGCAAGCCATTGATTTTCCTATATTGGCCCAAGTGTCCCACGATGGGACATCACCGTTGCAGTGGCAGCCGTCCTCCCCTACCCTCGCGCCAGATTCCTAGGGAGGACAGCATGACCGACAGACCTATGGGCTTTGACACCCTCGCCATCCACGCAGGCACCGCCCCCGACCCCGCGACCGGCGCCCGGCAGGTGCCGATCTACCAGACCACCGCCTACGTCTTCCGCGACGCCGACCACGCCGCCAAGCTCTTCAATCTGCAAGAGGTCGGCTACATCTACTCCCGCCTCACGAACCCCACCGTCTCCGCCCTCGCCAACCGCGTCACCGCGCTGGAAGGCGGCGCGGGCGGCATCGCCTGCTCGTCGGGCCACGCGGCGCAGATCATGGCGCTTTTTCCGCTGATGCAGCCCGGCTGCAACGTCGTCGCCTCCACCCGGCTTTACGGCGGCACGATCCAGCAGTTTTCCAACACCATCCGCAAGTTCGGCTGGTCGGCCAAGTTCGTCGACTTCGATGACCCCAAGGCCATCGCCGCCGCGATCGACGACAACACCCGCGCGCTTTTCTGCGAAACCATCTGCAACCCCGGTGGTGCCATTTCCGACCTTGATGCCATCGCCCGCGTCGCAAACCACGCCGGCATTCCGCTGATCGTCGACAACACCACCGCGACGCCCTACCTCTGCCGCCCGATCGAACACGGCGCGACGCTCGTCGTCCATTCGGCCACCAAATACCTTACCGGCAACGGCACAGTCACCGGCGGCATCGTGATCGACTCGGGGAAATTCGACTGGTCGGCCTCCGACAAATTCCCCTCGCTCAGCCAGCCGGAACCGGCCTACCACGGCCTCACCTTCCACGCCGCCCTGGGCGCGATGGCGTTTACCTTCCACTCCATCGCCGTGGGCCTGCGTGACCTTGGCATGACGATGAACCCGCAAGGCGCGCATTACACCCTGATGGGGATCGAAACGCTCGCCCTCAGAATGCAGCGCCATGTCGAAAACGCCCAGGCCGTTGCCGAATGGCTGGAAAGCGACCCGCGGGTCGAAGAGGTCACCTACCCCGGCCTCAAATCCTCGGCCTACCACAACCTTGCCAAGATGATCGTGCCGAAAGGCGCCGGCGGCCTTTTCACCTTCCGCGTCAAGGGTGGCTATGCGGCCTGCGTCAAGCTGATCGACAACCTCAAGCTCTTCAGCCACGTCGCCAACCTCGGTGACACCCGGTCGCTGATCATCCACCCGGCTTCCACCACACACCGTCAGCTTTCGGAAGAGGCGCAGGTCAAGGCCGGTGCCGCCCCCGACATGGTCCGCGTCTCGATCGGGATCGAGAATGTGGAAGACATCATCGCCGACCTTCATCAGGCGCTGGACAAGGCCACCGCCTGACAGATCAGCCCAACGGCGGCGCGGGGAACATGCCTTTCGGCAAAGGCGACAGCGAGCCGATCTCGGCTTGCAAAGCCCCCGCGCCGTCGCCTTCCCAGACAAGGTTCATCCGCATCACGCGGCAACCTTCGCTGCGCCGTTGTGCCGCGCAGGCCGCATTGGCCGCAGACACGGTCGATCGGATCACGTCGGGCACCGTGGCCGCCCCGTCCTGCCCCGGCTCGACCGCCAGCGTCACCATCTCGGTCCCGAAAGCACGCGCCGAAAGGTCAGGCAAAGCTGCCTCGCTTGGCTTCAGGGTGAAGGCAAGCTCGATGCGAAACTGCGCGGTTCCGGTCGCGCGGTCGACGCTGCCGTCCACCACGCGGGCCGAATGCACCGCACAATCCTGCGCCAGTTCCTCTTGCAGCGCGGCGCAAGCCCCGGCGGCGACCTTCGGCGCGCGGATATCGGCCAGCACCTGAACATAGGGCGCTTCGGGCAGTTTCTCGCCATCCGACAGCAGGCTTTCCAACGCCGCGCGCTGGGTGATGACCACGGTCCGGCGTTCCACGAAGCGGTCCTGAACCAGATAGGCCGCCACGTCGTCACCCGCCACCAGACCGCCGCTGCGCGAGATCATCCAGTTCTGCCCCGGCGTGCCCAGCCCGCCAACCTCGGCAGCACCATCCGCCGCAACCTCGGCGGGCGGCAGCGTCTGCACATACTGCCAGCCCGCCGCGCCGAAACCCACCAGCATCAACAGCGCACCAAGCCCGATCACCAGTTTCAGCATCAGAACTCCACTCCCTGCCGCAGGGTCTTGATGTCGCCGTAGGCAAAGGCCGTCGCAATGGCGACCACCCGCGAGGCGAAGTCCGCCCCTTCCGCCACCTGACCGCGGATTTCAAAGAACGTATCCTGCGTCGTGCGGATTTTTGCGCCGGTCAACGGCGCATAGGCTGCCTTGGGGTCCGCTTCGCCCGGCACAGGGCCGATCACCGACATGGCGCCCGCATCCCACCCGATCCGGCTGTCGACCGAGCTTACGCCAAAGGTCTTGCGAAACCAGTCGTCATAGGTCGCGATGGCGGCATCCAGCAGCCCCAACCGGGCCTCCGCGTCTTCTGGCGAGATGGCGCCGTTCGCGACCGACTGGTAGAAAAGATGGCCTTCGTTAAACGGATAGGCCGGCTGCACGCCACATTCGGCCAGCCCGGAGGACAGGATCACCTCCACCGGCACGACCGGGTCAAGGTTGGCCACCCCGGCCTGATCGCCACCCAGAAGGATGACCCGCTCGATCCGCACCCCTTCGGCCTGATGGATGTTCCAGATCCGGTTGCCGCCTGCCGCTTCCAGCACAAGGTAGACCGGTTCGCGTCGTTCGGTGACGGCCACGTCATAGGCCTCGTAGGCCGGCCCGTGACCGATGGACGGATTGGCAGCACCGGTCTCGCGGTAGACGTTCACGAAGGTCTGCACCTCGGCAGCCAGATGCGTGTCGTTGTAGGTAGACAGCGCAAGGTCCAGCCCGCTTCTCCCAGCGGCGACATGGCCGACGGCGGTTCCGGGTTTCGGCGGGGTCGGGTTGCACCCGAGGATCGGGCGGATTGTGGTGATTTCAGCCGGGATCGCCCCGCCGACCGCCGTGGTGTAGCCAGTGATCACATCCTTGATGAACACCGCCTCGTTGCCGATGCGCGCTGCAATCGGCCCGCGCGCCTCCATGCCATCGGTGGTATCAAATAGGTAGTCCGACGCGAACTCACCGGTGCCTTTTGGGGCAAAGCCGACACTGCCACCTCCCAGCCCGAAAGACCCGATTGCCGCCATTGCAGATGCAGGGAGCACGCGTTCCAGCAGCCCCTGCCCACCCGCAACCACGGCCACTGCGGCCAGGGCAATCCCCCCGACGATCACCAGACTGATCGGACCGCGCGCCATTGATCTGCTCCCTGCACCTTGCCGTTGTGGCGGACCTTGCAGGGGAACTTGGGCAAAATCGGGCCGAAACGGCGGAACTGCTGCGAATTCCGCCGCTTCGGCAAGATGCCGCTCAGGTCATTCCGCGATGGAATAGAAGATCGTCACCGTGGCCGTCATGCCAAGCTCGCCACCCTGCACCGGCGGCGCTGCGGATGCCGCGTCCTGCCGGAACATCGGCATCGGCGGCTGGTAGCCTGCGGTTTCGCTGATCGACACGACCTTGCCCAGCTTCACCCCCGCCGCCTCGGCCAGAAGTTCGGCCTTGGCGCGGGCATTGGCGACGGCCTCCTTGCGGGCCTCGTCCAGCACCGGATCAGGGTTGGCCAGCCCGAAGGTCAGCCCGTTCAGCGTATTCGCCCCATCCGCGACCGACGCATCCAGCACCGCGCCAAGGCTGTCCAGCGCCCGCACCCGAACCGTCAGCATGTTCGACGCGACAAAGCCCGAGATCTTCGGTGCCGCCGTGTCATACCCGGTCCAGTTCGGATTCAGCGACAGGTTAGAGGTCTGCATGTCACGCGGCTCGATCCCCGCCGCCTTCAGCCGGGCCAGCACCGCGTCCAGCGCCGCGGAATTGGCGGCCAGCGCCGCAGCCGCCGTGTCGCCCTGCGTGGTGACACCGATCGTCAGCGTTGCGATGTCGGGCGCGGCCTCGACCACGCCTTCGCCGGTGACCGTGATCATCGGCGCGGGGGCATCCTGCGCGAAGACAGGGGCGGACAGCGGGGCGGCAAGAGCCACCGAAAGCAGAAGGGCGGAAAGCGCACGCATGGGTTTCTCCTTGGTTTGTCGCGACATTTCACAGCTATGACGCGGCCCGCAATGCAATCCTTGGCCGTTTTTCTTTCTTTCGGCGAAAAGCTGCTGTAGGTAGTTGCCAACCGGCCGGAGCACGTTCCCGCCATTTCCCATACTGTGCTAGACCCGCTGCATGAAACCGAAATTCGCCCTTGATCTGACCAGTGATAAAATTGGTCTGTTGCACCGCGCTCCCAAAGGTTGGCTCGCCATCGGCGATGTCGCCTTTGATGCCCCCGACCTGACCGAAGCGCTGGATTACCTGCGCAAGACGGCGCTTGGCCTGTCGCCCACCGGCATTTCGACCAAGATCGTCATCCCGAACGGCCAGATCCTCTACACCGAAATCAACGCGCCCGGCCCCAGCCGCGAGGAAAAGCGCAAGCAGATCATGACCGGGCTGGAAGGGCGCACACCCTACCCGGTCGAAGATCTGGTGTTCGACTGGTCGGGCAAGGGAACCACGGTCAAGGTTGCCGTAGTCGCCCGCGAAACGCTGGACGAGGCCGAAGCCTTCGCGACCCAGCACCGCTTCAACCCGGTGTCCTTCGTCGCCGTACCAGACCCCGGCGCCTTTGTCGGTGAACCGTGGTTCGGTCCGACCAGCGTCGCCGACACCATCCTCGCCCCCGGCGAGGCGGTGGACCGCGACCGCGAACCGATCGCCGTGCTGCACCGCGACCTGCCAAAGACCGAACCCCTGCCGGAGCACCCGGCCGCCGAAGCACCCGCCCCGGATCCCGAACCGTCGTCCGCCGCGCCCGCCGAAAGCGACGAACCGCTTCCGGGCCTGGAAGAGGCGATGTCTGCAGACCTTCCGCCTTCGGTGCCCATACCGGCCCGTCACGACGAGCCAGACTTTGCCGACGCCAGCGTCGATCAGCCGGAATTCGAAGTGCTGCTCGCCGCCGAAGAGGCGGTGCTTGCCCGCCGCGTTCCTGAACCCATGCCTGCGGCAGCCGAACTCAAGGCGGAAGCTCAGGCCGATCCGGACGAAGCGCCGTTTGCCCATGTCACTGACAGTGGCCTGTTCCCCGATGCGGCGGAAGACGGCGAATTCGGCAAGGCCGCGGCACTTCCCGACGACGACGAACTGCCGCCCGCACCCTCGACCGCTGCGATGGTGGCCTTTGCCAGCCGCCGCGCCGCCGCCAATGCCGCCGCTGCAGCGACTGCGCCCAACGTCTTCGGCAAACCGGTCGAAGAGCTGCCGCCGCTCGCCTCGGCCACCCCTGCGGTGCTCGCACCCGGCGCCCCCCTGACCGGCGCAAAGCCGCTTCCGGCAGGACCGGTGCGCCCCGGCGCGACCAAGCCTCAGCTCGGCCCGATCACCGCACCCACCCTTCCGGGTACCCGCAAGCCAAAGGGCAAGGGCGCGCCGCCGCCCGAACCTGGCGGAATCGCCCAAAACCGCCCCGCAGTGCCGGGCGCAAGGACTCTGACCAAACCGGGAGGCACGTTCGGCACCAAACCGCAGCGCGGTCGCCCGCGGTTTCTAGGGCTGATCCTGACCGGTCTGTTGCTGCTTTTCCTCGCACTGGTTGCGGCGTGGTCGTCTTTCTACCTGTCGTCGGTCGAACAGTCCGCGTCGGGCACCGCCACGGTCGACGCCACGCTTCCTGACACCGCCCCCGGCATCGAAGACGAGATGCTGGCCGACATGCAGGATCCCGAAGCGGGATTGGACCCGCTTCCCGAAGCCGAAGGCAGCGGCAGCGTTGAAGCACAGTCCCAGATCGGAGACGGCACCGCGCCGGTCGAAGCGGCAGCTCCCGAAGCGGTCGCCGTGACAGACCCCGCCACCGCGATCGAGGATGTGGCCGCCGCCCCTGCGCCTGCGGCCGAACCCGTCGCGGCCGCAGAACCCGCACCAGAACCCGCCCCCGACACCGCGCTTTCCACCGATGTCGCCGCCGTCTCCGCCCTCGCCGAAGATCAGGACGAGATCTTCCTTGCCGCGATGGACGCGCCGCCCCCCGCGCTTGATGCGCTGGCCCTGCCCGCCCCCGCGACCCGCGCCGATACGCCGCCCGATGCGCCGATGCCGCCGCCGGCCTTTGGCACCGTCTACCGGTTCGATGCGCAAGGGCTGTTGATGCCGACGCCGGACGGCATCCTCAGCCCCGATGGTGTCATGCTGATCGCCGGCAAACCCCCGCTTCTGCCGCCCTCGCGCAGCGAGGTTGCCCGTGCCGCCGCTTCGGCGGCAACTGCCGTTTCTGCCCCCTCGCCGGATGCTGCCGTCCCTGCAGCTGGCGTCGATCCTGCCGCAGCCGTGGCACCCGCTCCCGCCGACCCCGCCCTGCAGGGCTTCCGCCCGCAGCCCCGGCCCGAAAATCTGGTGCCTGCCACCAAGACGCAGGATGATGCCGCGCTGAACGCCGCCATTGCCGCCGAATTCGCCGGGCTGCGCCCGCTGGCCCGCCCCGCCACCGTCCTTGCCGCCGCCGCCGCACAGCCGCAGTCCAGCGCCGAACCGGCCGACCTTGGCGCACAAGCCGCCTCGCTGACCGCGCAGAACGAAGCCACACTCGCCGCCGCCGCTGCGAGCGAGGCAGAAAACCCGTCGATCGTCGCGATCTCGCGCCGCCCGGCCCTGCGCCCCGCCGACATGTCGCGCGCTGTCGAGGCCGCCGTTGCCGCCGCCGTGCGCGAACCCGCCCCGCAAGAAGTGGCCGCCGCCGCGCCGCCGCCCGAGGCGAAGCCCGAAGAAATCGACGAAATGAACGAACCCGAGGTTGCCTCCGCCGCGCCTCGGATTCCGACCAAGGCGAACGTGGCAAAGCAGGCGACCTACGCCAACGCAATCAACCTGTCGAAGATGAACCTGATCGGCGTCTACGGCTCGCAGTCCAAGCGTCACGCGCTGGTCCGGCAGGCGAACGGGCGCTACAAGAAGGTCAAGGTCGGTGACCAGATCGACGGCGGCACCGTGCAGGCGATCACCGACAACGAAGTGCGCTACCAAAAGGGCGGCAAGCTCATCGCGCTGAAGATGCCGAAGGCCTGATCCGCCTCTACGGCCCGGTACCGGGCGCAAGACTTTCCCGAAATGCCACAGTTTTGACCGTCCCGGCACGATCACCGCTTGCCCATCGAGGACATGCGCGCAATCGTAATGCCTGCGGTCCGCCACGGGCATCGGGACGGACCTTTTGCCGCCTGTGAACCCGCCTTGCGGGGGCGCCGGACCCGACCGACCCGCCAGAACGGACCCTTGATGGAAAGCGCCCTCTTCCTTGCCAGCCTCTACCTTGGCGCCGCAGTGGTGATCGTGCCGCTTGCGGTGCGCGCGGGGCTTGGGTCGGTGATCGGCTACCTTGGGGCTGGCATCCTGCTTGGCCCGGTCCTTGGGCTTGCCGGTGCGGAAACCCACGACCTGCAGCATGTCGCCGAATTCGGCGTCGTGATGATGCTGTTCCTGATCGGTCTGGAACTGCAGCCCCGCACGGTCTGGGATATGCGGGCCAAGCTTCTGGGCCTTGGCGGCAGCCAGGTGCTTTTGACGATGACCGCCATCGCGGCGGCGATGGCCTGGCTTGGGTATGCCTGGCAGGTTGCCCTGACGCTTGGCATGATCCTGTCGCTCTCCTCCACCGCGATCGTGATCCAGACGCTGGACGAACGGAACCTTATGCGCACACCCGGCGGCCGCGCCAGTTTCGCCACGCTGCTCTTTCAGGACGTGGCGATGGTGCTGATGCTGGCCGTGATCCCGATCCTCACGCTTGCGGCGGCGGACGGCCCGTTGCTATCCATGTTCGGCGTGAACAACCCCACCAACGCCGAGGTCCAAACGGTCGAGGGTGCCGCCGAACCGTTGATCTCGCTGGTGCAATCGCTGCCGGGCTGGGCCGCCACGCTCCTCACCCTCTCGGTGGTGGCCGGCATCATCCTAGCCGGCAACTTCCTGACCCGCCCGGTGTTCCGCTTTGTCCACGCCTCGCGCCTGCCGGAAATGTCGACCTTCATCTCGCTTCTGATCGTCATCTGCATCGCCTTCCTGATGGTGCTGGTCGGCCTTTCGCCCGCGCTTGGAACCTTCGTCGCCGGCGTCGTGCTGGCCAACTCCGAATTCCGCCACCAGATCGAGGCTGACATCGCGCCGTTCAAGGGGCTACTGCTGGGCCTCTTCTTCATGACGGTCGGCGTCAACGTGAACTTCCGCCTTCTGGCCGATGCGCCGTTCACCGTGCTTGGCTTCACGCTCGGCCTCATTGCGGTGAAGGTCACGATCCTCTTCATCATCTCGCTGTTCTTCCACCTCAAGGGCCGCGACCGCTGGCTTCTGGCACTTGGTCTGGCGCAGGGCAGCGAGTTCGGCTTCGTCCTTACCGCCTTCGCGCGCAGCGAAGGTGCCATCCCGCTTGCCGCAGGCCAGATGGTGCAACTGGTGATCAGCCTGTCGATGCTGTTCACGCCCCTCCTGTTCCTGCTGCACGACCGGGTCGACCGTTGGGCCACGCGCCACGCCCCAAAGGAGGCTGCCGCCGACGAGATCACCGAAAAAGGCCGCGTCATCATCGCCGGCATCGGCCGCTTCGGGCAGACAGTGAACCGGCTGTTGCGTACCTCTGGCGTGCAGACCGTGGTGCTGGATGCTGACATCGCCGCCATCGAGGCCGTGCGCCGCTTCGGCGTGAAGGGCTACTTCGGCGATCCCTCGCGCCCCGAACTTCTGGCCGCCGCCGGTCTGGCCGATGCCGAGGTGCTGGTGGTTGCCATCGACGATGCCGAACGGGTGACGCGGATCGTGCGCTACGCCCGCCAGCAGCGCCCCGATCTGCACATCGTCGCCCGAGCCCGCGACCGGGTGCATGTGTTCGAATTGTTCAAGGCAGGCGCCAACGACATCGTCCGCGAGACCTATGACAGTTCGATTCGTGCAGGCCGCTACGCTTTGGAAAACCTCGGCTTCAGCGATTACGAGGCCTCAAGTCTCAGCCAGACCTTCTACAAGGTCGAACGCAGCGCGCTGCGCGAACTGGCCGAGCTTTGGGTGCCCGGCCAGCCCGTGCATCTGAACGAGGCCTATGTCGCCCGCGCCATGCAGCTTGACCGCGATCTTCAGGACGCGCTTCTTGGCGACCTCGCCGAAGGCCACCGCGAGGCTGGCACCGAACCCAACCCCAAGGCCGCCGCCGCCGAATAGCTACCCCGCAGCCACCCCGGCTTCGGCAAAGGTCATCATGCCGGAATGGCAGGCAACCGCGCCCTGCACTACACCAATCGCCAGCGCCGCCCCAGAGCCTTCGCCCAGCCGCAAGCCCAGCGACAACAGCGGCTCCAGCCCCAGCGCGTCCAGCAGCCGCCGATGCGCGCCCTCGGCGCTCAGATGCCCGGCGATGCAATGGTCCAGCGCGCCGGGTGCCGCCTTCGCCAGCACCGCCGCCGCCGCGCACACGATGAACCCGTCAAGGATCACCGGCACCCGTTCCTTCCGCGCCCGGGCAATCGCCCCGGCCATTGCCGCGATCTCGCGCCCGCCAAGGCAGCGCAGCACCTGCAACGGGTCGCCCAGCACGCCCGCATGGCGCGCTACCCCTTCGGCCACCGCAGCCTCCTTGCGCGCCAGCCCCGCGTCATTGACGCCCGTGCCGCGGCCTGCCCAGCCCGTGCCGCCATAAAGCGCCGCCGCAAGCGCCGCCGCAACCGTGGTGTTGCCGATGCCCATCTCACCCGCGACAAACAGGTCAGCCGCAGGGTCCACCGCGTTCCACCCGGCCAAAAGCGCCGCCACGACCTCGGCCTCGGTCATCGCGGGTTTCTCGGTGAAATCCGCCGTTGGCCGGTCCAGATCCAGCGCGTGAACATCCAGCCGCGCCCCGAACGCTTTCGCAAGCTGGTTGATCGCCGCCCCGCCCGCAGTGAAATTCGCCACCATCTGCACCGTCACCTCAGCCGGAAAGGCTGACACGCCGCGCGCGGTAACGCCATGATTTCCGGCGAAGATCACAATCTGCGGTGCCTTGGCACTTGGCCGGTCGGTGCCTTGCCAGCCCGCCATCCAGATCGCCACCGCCTCCAGCCGCCCCAGCGCGCCCGGTGGCTTGGTCAGCATCCCGTTGCGCGCCTCGGCTGCCGCGATGGCCGCCGCGTCGGGTGCAGGCAGCGCCTGCAAAAGGGCCGCGAACTCTGCCAGCGACTGAAACGCCATGATGCTCTCCGATTGATCCTGTCTCCGCCTCGGGCTACCTGAGGGGGGATCGAAACGCCAGCCGGGAAGGGCCGCTTTGATGACCGCACGCGACATCATGGCGCGCTTCATGCCAGACCTTCTGTCTGCGGCGGCACTTCTCAGCCGCCTGCCCCTGCCCAACCACGAGCCTCGTGGGGCCGCCTCGGCCTGGGCCTGGCCTCTGGTCGGCGCGATCCTCGGCGCGCTGGCCGCGCTTGCAGCCTCGCTGTGCCTGATGCTTGGCCTGACACCCGGCGTGACCGCCGCCGCCACGCTGACCACCCTCGCCTGCCTCACCGGCGGGCTGCACGAAGACGGCCTTTCCGACACCGCCGACGGCCTCTTCGGTGGCTGGAACCGCGAACGGCGCCTCGAGATTATGAAGGACAGCCGCGTCGGAAGCTACGGTGTTCTGGCGCTCCTCCTCGTCACGCTGGCGCGCTGGTCGGCGCTGACGACGATCCTTGCCAGCGGCCACCACTGGGCTGCGCTGATCGCCGTCGGGGCGCTCAGCCGTGCGCCGATGGCGCTCATGATGGCGCATCTGCCAAACGCGCGCGGCTCGGGCCTGTCGCACAGCACAGGCGCGCCGGACCCTGCCATCGCCGCCGCCGGTGCCGCCATTGCCGCCCTCATCGCCCTTGTCCTTACCGGCCGCACCGCCATCGCCATGCTGATCGGCACCGCCCTCACCGCAGCCCTTCTTGCCCGCACCGCACAGCGCCGCATCGGTGGACAGACCGGCGACATCCTCGGTGCGTCGCAGCAGCTGGCCGAAGCGGCCTGCCTCGCAGCCCTCGCCGCCGCCGCCGCATAACACACACCGACTGCGCGCCACCGCAGACCAAGCGGCTCTGGCATTTGCCGCCTCGCCGCGTTACACGGCAGCCCATGCCCGCCGCGGAGCCTGTCGCCATGACCGAAACCACCTCCTATTCCGATGCCATCTCCTCGACCGAGGAAATCATCGAAGATGCCCGCAACGGGCGGATGTTCATCCTAGTGGACCACGAGGATCGCGAGAACGAGGGCGATCTCGTGATCCCCGCGCAGATGTGCACGCCGAATGCGATCAACTTCATGGCTACCCACGGGCGAGGCCTGATCTGCCTTGCGCTCACCGCCGACCGGGTCGACCAGCTTGGCCTGCAGCTGATGGACCGCAAGAATTCCTCGCGCCATTCCTCGGCCTTCACCCTGTCGATCGAGGCGGTCGAAGGCATCGACACCGGCATTTCGGCCGCCGACCGGGCGCGCACCGTCGCGGTGGCGACCGATCCGACAAAAGGTCCAGCCGACATCGCCAGCCCCGGCCATATCTTCCCGCTGCGCGCCCGCGACGGCGGCGTTCTGGTCCGCTCTGGCCATACCGAGGCTGCAGTTGACGTCAGCCGTCTTGCCGGCCTGAACCCCTCGGGCGTGATCTGCGAAGTGATGAACGACGATGGCACGATGGCCCGCCTGCCCGACCTTATCAAGTTCGGCCAGAAGCACGGCCTGAAGATCGGCACGATCAGCGACCTGATCGCCTACCGCCGCCGCCACGACAACCTCGTGCGCGAACGTTCGGTCAAGGCGGTGTCCTCGGTCCACGGTGGCGACTGGCTGATGCGCGTCTACACCGACGACACGCAGGGCGCCGACCATGTCGTGCTCAGCAAGGGCGACCTCACCTCGCCCGAGCCGGTGCTGGTCCGCGTCCACGCGCTGAACCCGCTGGAAGACGTGCTTGGCCTTGGAACCGGCAGTGACCTGCCCGCCGCGATGCGCACCATCGCCGCCGAAGGCCGCGGTGTGGTCGTGCTCTTGCGCGACACCACGATGAAGATGGTCGAAGACGGCGAACATTCGCCGCAAACCTTGCGCCAATACGGCATCGGCGCGCAGATCCTGTCGGCGCTCGGCCTGTCGGCGATCACTCTGGTCACGAACTCGGTCGCGCCGAAACTGGTGGGGCTGGAAGGCTACGGCCTGACCATAGCCGGCACCCGCCCGATCAAGGAATAACCCGATGGCCAGCGTTGAGACCCATTACACACTGCCGCTGCCCAGCTTTGACAAGCCAGTGAAATTGCTGATCGTGGTTGCGCCGTACTACAAGGACATCGCCGACAACCTGATCGCCGGGGCCCGCGCCACCGGTGCCGCCGCCGGTGCCGAGGTTGACATGATCGAGGTTCCGGGCGCGCTTGAAGTGCCATCCGCCATCGCGCTTGCCGAACGGCTGGCCGATTATGACGGCTACGTCGCCCTTGGCTGCGTGATCCGGGGCGAGACCACGCATTACGACACTGTCTGCAACGACAGTTCTCGCGCGCTCAGCCTGCTGGGCCTGCAAGGGGCCTGCATCGGCAACGGCATCCTCACTGTCGAGAACCGCGCACAAGCCGAGGTTCGCGCCGACCCCGCCGGGCAGAACAAAGGCGGCGGTGCCGCAGCGGCGGCCTTGCACCTTGTGGCCCTTTCGCGCAAATGGGCCGGGTCCAGCAAGGGAATTGGCTTTCGCGCATGAAGACCGACAAACGCCAGATGAAGTCAGCCTCGCGGCTTTATGCCGTGCAGGCGCTGTTCCAGATGGAAGTCTCTGGCCAGACCGTCGAGGACGTGACGAGCGAATTTGAAACCCACCGCTTCGGTGCCACCTACGACGAGGGCGAGTTTGCCGAAGGCAACGTCGACCATTTCCGCGCCATCGTCGCCGCCGCGGTGAACTGGCAGGCCCGCATCGACCAGTTGACCGACCGCGCCCTGATCGCCGCCTGGCCGATCGACCGGATCGACCCGGTCCTGCGCGCCCTGTTCCGCGCCGCCGGGGCCGAGATCATCGATCTGGCCACCCCGCCCAAGGTCGCGATCAACGAATACGTCGACGTGGCCAAGGCCTTCTTCCCCGACGGCAAGGAACCGAAGTTCGTCAACGCCGTCCTCGACCACATGGCACGCGAGGCCAAGCCCGAGGCGTTCTGATCTCTAGCGGTGCGCGTCGTACAGCGCGGCCGCCTTGTCGAAAAAGCGTTTCCGCATCGCCGGGCCCTCCATCATGATCTCGTGCTCGGCCCCCTCGTAAAGGTCCAGTTCGGCCCGCTTCCACCCCGCCATCCGCAGATGCACCGGGCCCACGTCCACCACTTTTTCCGCCGTGCCCAGCGCGCAATAGGCCGGAACCGGCGGCGAGGGCAGCACCGACAGCGCGCCACATTCCCGCAGCGCAGCGCGCAGCCACGCCAGCGACGGCCCGCCTACCGCGAGTTCCGGATGGTTGACCACCTGCACCCGCATATACTCCCACATCTCGGGATCGGTCGTCAGCACGTTGCCCTGAAACGCCGCCTCGGCAAGATATGTGACCGGCCCGGTGCCCGGCGCATAGCGGTGGCGCTGGCCGAAATACGTCGACAGATGCGTGACCACATGGGCCACGGGCCGCAGCCACGTCGCCATCGAAATCCCCCACATCGGCGCGGAAAACGCCGCCGCGCGGAACGGCAGGCCACGGATCAGCGACCTCAGGCCGATGCAGCCGCCCATCGAATGCGACATCAGGAAATGCGGCTGCGGCAGTCCCGCCCGGTCCGCCTCGACGATCATCGCATCGACGTCGGCCTGATATTCGGCAAAGTCATCGACATGCCCGCTCATCGGGTCGCGCAAGGCACGGGCCGCCAGCCCCTGCCCGCGCCAGTCTATCGTTATCACCGAATAGCCGCGCGCAAGCAGATCGCCCGCCGCACGGCCATATTTCTCGATGCATTCGGTGCGGCCGGGAAACAGGAACACCGTCCCCTTCGCCCCCCCGGCCCAGGATGTCACGCGCAGGCGTACGGCGTCGCGCGTCGTCACCCAGACCGTCCGGCCCCCCGGCGGCGCGTCGGCCACATCGGTGTAAAAGGGGGCCTCGCTCACGCCAGAACCGACCCGATCTTCATCGCCATGCCCATGCTGCCATCCACTTTCAGCTTGCCCTGCATGAAGGCCGAGGTGGCGTTCATGTCGCCCTCAAGGATAGCGCGAAACACGTCCGCGTCAGCCGTCAGCGTCACGTCCGCCTCCTCATCGCCGGCGCGCACGCCTTCGGCGTCCAGCATGATCGCACCTTCGCCCGGAATAACGAACTTCGCCACACCGTCAAAGCCGCCCGACAGCTTGGCGCTCAGCACCCGGACCGCTGCATCAATCATCTCGCTCATACATTGTCTCCCATTCGTGACCCTCGGGCCTCTGGCAATCCGTCGCGGATCGGCTACCATTGAACTATGAAAGTGTGGCGCGGGTTTCTCAATGCTATCGTTGCGGCACTCTTGCCGCTGCTGCTGACATGCGCCGTCGCTGCCGCCGAAGACACCGCCAAGCTTGACGACCTCTTTTCCCGCCTGAAAACCGCCGAGGCGGAAGCCGCCGGTCGGATCGAAAGCGAAATCTGGATCGAATGGTCGAAATCCGGCTCGCCCGCGATGGATCTTCTGTTGCAGCGCGGCCGCGACGCGATGGCGGCCGGTGACAATCAGACCGCCATCGACCATTTCACCGCGATCATCGACCAGACGCCCGACTTTGCCGAAGCGTGGAATGCCCGCGCCACCGCCTTTTACAACATGGGCGAATTTGGCCCCGCGGTCTCCGACATTGCCCATACCCTGACCCTCAACCCCCGGCATTTCGGCGCCTTGTCAGGCCTCGGGATGATCCTCGAAGAATCGGGCAAACCCGAACGCGCGCTTGAGGTTTACAAGGCCGCGCTCGCCTTGCACCCGAACCTGGAAGGCGTAAAGGACGCCATCGAGCGTCTCGAAACCGAAGCCGAGGGGCAGGAGCTTTAATTCAGATGGACGCCACCCGGCGGGTGACGGCGGTCCTCGGGCCGACGAACACCGGCAAGACACATTACGCCATCGACCGGATGCTGGCGCACCGCACCGGCGTCATCGGCCTGCCGCTGCGCCTGCTTGCGCGCGAGGTTTACGACCGCATCGTCGCCAAGGTCGGCCCCTCCGTCGTGGCGCTGGTCACCGGCGAAGAACGCATCGTTCCCGACCGCACCCAGTATTGGGTTTGCACGGTTGAGGCGATGCCGCTTGAAATCGGTGCCGATTTCGTCGCCGTCGACGAAATCCAACTGTGCGCCGATGCCGACCGGGGCCACGTGTTCACCGACCGTCTCTTGCGCGCCCGCGGCCTCCTCGAAACCCTTTTCCTCGGCTCCGACACCATGCGCAGCGCCATCGCGGCCCTCATCCCGCACGTCACCTTCCTGAAACGCGACCGCTTTTCGACGCTCTCCTACACCGGCTCGAAAAAGATCAGCCGGATGCCGCCGCGTTCCGCCATCGTCGGGTTTTCGGTCGAAAACGTCTACGCCATCGCGGAACTTATCCGTCGCCAGAAGGGCGGTTGCGCCGTGGTCATGGGCGCGCTCTCCCCCCGCACCCGCAACGCGCAGGTTGCCCTCTACCAGAACGGCGATGTCGATTACCTCGTCGCCACCGACGCGATCGGGATGGGCCTCAACCTCGACATCGGCCACGTCGCCTTCTCCTCCACCGCGAAATTCGACGGCCGCCGGATGCGCGCGCTTTACCCGCAGGAACTGGCCCAGATCGCCGGACGCGCCGGGCGCCACACCGAAGACGGCACCTTCGGCGTCACCGGCGAGGCGCGCCCCTTCGACGAAGACCTGATCGAGGCCATCGAATCGCACCGCTTTTCGCCCGTGAAGAAACTCCACTGGCGCAACGCCCAGCTTGAGTTCGGCACCGCTGACCGCCTGATCCGCAGCCTCGAACACCCCACCTCCGACGAATGGCTGACCCGCGCCCGCGACGCCGACGACCTCACCGCGCTGAAAACCCTCGCCGCGATTCCCGAGGTGCATGACAAGCTGACCGATGCAAAACGCGTACAGCTTTTGTGGGATGTCTGCCGCATCCCCGATTTCCGCTCCTCCTCCGGCCCGGAACATGCGGCCCTTCTGACCCGGATCTTCCATTTCCTCGTCGGGCGCGGCCTTGGCGGCGGCCGCATCCCCACCGACTGGCTCGCAACCTCGATCAAGCGGATCGACAAGACCGAGGGAGATATCGACGCATTGTCGCGCCGATTGGCACATATCCGCACCTGGACCTACATCGCGCAGCGTAAAAACTGGGTTGAAGACGAAAGCCATTGGCGGGGCGAGACGCGCGCTGTAGAAGACCGCCTGTCAGACGCGCTCCATGCCGCCCTGACGCAAAGATTTGTTGACCGGCGGACGAGCGTTCTCCTCCGCCGGTTGAAGCAGAAGGAGGCTCTCGTGGCCGAAGTGAACGACAAGGGCGAAGTCACGGTCGAAGGCGAATTCGTCGGCCGTCTCGAAGGGTTCCGTTTCCGTCAGGATGCCAGCACGTCGCCCGACGCCGCCCGCACCCTTGCGCAGGCCGCGATCCAGGCTCTGAAGCCCGAATTCCACCTCCGCGCCGACCGCTTCTACAACGCGCCGGACACCGAGCTTGATTTCACCGAACAGGGCGGCCTCATGTGGGGCACCAATGCGGTGGGCAAGCTCATCAAGGGCGCCGAACCGGCGAAACCCCTGGTGGAGCCCTTCGTCGATGACGAGGCCGGCCCGGAAGTGATCGAAAAGGTCCGCCGCCGCCTGCAACACTTCATCGACCGCAAGGTTGCCGCCCAGTTCGAGCCCCTCCTCGCGATGGGCCGCGACGAAGCCCTCACAGGTCTCGCCCGTGGCTTCGCCTTCCGCCTGTCGGAGGCAATGGGTGTCCTGCCACGCGACGCCGTCGCGAACGAGGTCAAGGAACTGGACCAAGAGGCCCGCGGTGCCCTGCGCAAGCACGGCGTGCGCTTTGGCCAGTTCACCGTCTTCCTGCCGCTTCTCTTGAAACCCGCCCCCACGCGCCTGCGCCTTGTGCTCTGGTCGCTGTTCAACGGCTTGCAGGAATTCCCCGAATCCCCTCCGCCGGGCCTCGTGACCATCCCGAACATCCCCGACGTGCCGAAACAGCACTACACGCTGGCCGGTTACCACCCCGCCGGCACCCGTGCGATCCGCATCGACATGCTCGAACGTCTGGCCGATATCCTGCGCCAGAAGGACAGCCGCGCCGGCTTTGAGGCCACGCCAGACATGCTGTCGATCACCGGCATGACGCTTGACCAGTTCGTCGATCTGATGGCCGGCCTCGGCTACAAGGCCGAAAAGGGCGAACGCCCCAAGGTCAAGACCGCAGAGGCTCCGAAGGCCCCGGAAATCTCCGCCGAAGCCGCCGCTGCCATCGCCGCAGGCCAGCCGATCCCCGAGGAAGTCTCGATCCTCGCCCCGCCGCCCGAACCAGAACCCGAAGCCGAGGCCGCCGCCCCTGAACTGGAGGTGTTCTACACCTTTACTTGGGCGCCCAAACCCCGCTTCCAGCGCCCCGAACGCAATGCTGAACGCCCGGCCCGGCCCGAACGCAAGCCGCAAGCCGAAGGCGAGGCCAAGCCGCAAGGTGACCGCCCGCAGGGCGACCGTCCACAAGGCGACCGCCGCGACCGCAACCGCGACGGCAAGCCGCAGGGCAAACCCGGCGAAGGCCAGCGGCACAAGGGCAAGGGCGACAGGGGCGAGCGCGGCGATCACAAGGGTGGCAAACCGCAGCCCGAGAAAAAGCCGATCTACGAGGCCCGCCCGCCGCGCCCCGAAAAGCCGATCGACCCCGACAACCCGTTCGCCGTCCTGATGGCACTCAAGAACAAGGGCTGACGGTTGGCCGGGCCCTCCGGCAAACCAAACCTTGATGCCGGGCCGAAACTCAGGCTCGACAAATGGCTCTGGCAGGCGCGCTTCACCAAGTCTCGCGCGCTTGCCGCCTCTCTGATCGACGACGGCCACGTCCGCGTCAACGGCATGCCCACCACCCGGCCCAGCCGCGAGATCACCCCCGGCGACGTCCTCACCTTCCCGCAAGGCCGCGCGATCCGCGTCATCCGCATCATCGCCCTCGGCTACCGACGCGGCCCCGCCCCAGAGGCACAGCAGCTCTACGTCGATCTTGACGCGCCTTCCCCGCTTGAATGATCGCGTCCACTGATTTAGTCACGGGCATCTGCCAAAGACACGGTTCAGGACGGGGCTTTCCATGACGTACGTGGTGATCGACAACTGCATCGCCTGCAAATACACCGACTGCGTCGAGGTGTGTCCGGTGGACTGCTTCTACGAGGGCGAGAACATGCTGGTCATCCACCCGGATGAATGCATTGATTGTGGCGTCTGCGAACCCGAATGCCCCGCCGACGCGATCCGCCCGGATACCGAACCGGACATGGACGAATGGGTCACCTTCAACCGCAAGTACGCGGTTGCATGGCCGGTGATCGTGACGAAAAAAGACCCGATGCCCGACGCCGAGGCGCGTGACGGCGAAACCGGCAAGCGCGACAAGTACTTCTCTGAAGCTCCTGGCAAGGGCGGCTGAAAAGGTTCCCTGCGGCATCACGATTCGCTGAATACGAATCATCGGCTCGCTTGTCGTGGCAATTAACGCCAGATTTCCTACACTTGGCCCCGCCGCATATCCTTCCGCGACAGTTGGAATCAGCGCTTTTTTGTGTTATAGTTTGTTTACAAACAAGCATGGAAGCCTGATGCACGGCTTGGATTTCATCGTCTGAGCCCAATTTTTTTGCGACAATGAAAACCGCACCGCCGGGCTTCTGGCTCCGGTCGTGCCTTTGTTGTCCGAAAAACTCAGCCTTCCGATAGGGGAACGTGCCGCATGACCAAATCGAAGAAGCCTGATTTCCGCCCGAACGAGTTCGTCGTATATCCCGCCCACGGGGTCGGCAAGATCATCTCGATCGAAGAACAGCAGATCGCCGGACTTCAGCTAGAGCTTTTTGTGATCTCCTTCGAAAAGGACAAGATGACCCTGCGGGTTCCCACCCACAAGGCCACCGAAATCGGCATGCGCGCCCTATCCGCGCCCGATGTCGTCACCAAGGCGCTCGACACGCTGAAGGGCAAGGCCAAGGTCAAACGCGCGATGTGGTCGCGCCGCGCCCAGGAATACGAACAGAAGATCAACTCCGGCGACCTTCTCTCCATCGCCGAAGTCGTCCGCGACCTCCACCGCACCGACGACCAGCGCGAGCAGTCCTATTCCGAACGTCAGCTCTATGAGGCCGCCCTCGAACGCCTGACCCGCGAAGTCGCCGCCGTGTCCGGCGTCGACGAAGCCGGGGCCGCCAAACAGGTGGACTCGGTCCTCGTCGGCCGCGCCGCCTGATCGACGCCTCAGCAATCCCAGAACGGCGGCCCGCAAGGACCGCCGTTTTTCATTGCCCGAAATACCGCTCCGCCGGCAGATACGCCGCCAGCCGCCCTGCCGCGCACCAGTCGCGCTCCAGCCCGGTGTCGCCCACCAGCATCACCTGATCGGGCGGCACCCGCCCCAGCACCGCGCGCAAGGCGTCGCGCACCTCGCCATACCCCGCCAGCGCATAGGGCGCCCGATGCGCTGCGTCCAGCACCGGGTTCGCCGCCATCATCATCCCCGCAGTCACCGGTGCCACCGCCAAGGCCACGCGCCCGCAGCCCGTCACCGCCGCCAGCTTCGCCGCCCGCTCCTCCGGCATCGCAGGGGCCAGCAGCGTCACCCGCAACGCGTTCGATGAAAACAGAAACGCCACCACGTCATGCCCCGTCGCCGCCCGCACCCCGGCATAGGTCTTGTAATCCAGCCCCAGTTCCCGCGCCCGCTTCACCCGCAGCCGCACCACTTCCACCGGCAGCACCGGCAACAACCGCTCCCGCGCCGCCGTCCAGCAATGCCGCCGCCAGCTTGCGCCCCCCTCCATCGAAGGCCCGCGATTATGCCCGATCTGCATGAACCTGCGGTTCCTCTTTGCACAAATATCCGCCGGGAGGTCCGGAGGGTGTGAAACCCTCCGGGGCCTGCCCCGCGCGCGCCCTCAACCCCACTCGCGCAGCCGCGCCACATAACGCGCCATCGTGTCGATCTCCAGGTTCACCCGGTCGCCCACTGCCACCTCGCCCCAGGTCGTTGCAACTTGGGTATGCGGAATGAAGTTGATGCCGAAATCACAGCCCTCCACCTCGTTCACCGTCAGTGACGTCCCGTTCAGCGCGACCGACCCCTTTGGCGCGATGAACTTCGCCAGCGCCTCGGGCGCGCGGAACGTCACCCGGACGGACCCGCCCTCGGGCCGCACCGCCACCACCTCGGCCAGCCCGTCGACATGGCCCGACACGATATGGCCGCCCAATTCGTCTCCAACCTTCAGCGCCCGCTCCAGGTTCACCCGCTTGCCGGGCGCCCAACCGGCAAGGTTGGTCTTCGACACCGTCTCGGCCGAGATCTGCACATCGAACCAGTTCTGCGGCTGCGTTCCCAGCGCCACCACCGTCAGGCACACCCCGTCGCAGGCGATCGACGCGCCGATGTCGATCCGGCCCACGTCATAGCTGGTCCCGATCCGGGCGCGCAGGTCGCCCTGCTGTTCGGTCTGCAGGACCGTGCCGATATCCGTGACGATCCCTGTGAACATGGCCCTCTGTCCCCTTTCATTGCGTGTCTCTGACCTAGCCCCGCCCCCGCTACCCTGCAACCCCCCGCCGCCCCCGGCGCGGGTTCTGTGGGCCACGCCCCGACACGAAGTAACGAATTCACAGCATTTGCGCTTTATTCCTGCACCGCACTGGCCAATACACAAGGCCAGACCCGTCACATAGGCACGGCATGACCGCAGGCGACAGAAGGTTCCTCTTCCTGCAAGGCCCGCACGGTCCGTGGTTTCACCGCCTCGGCCGGATGCTGCAGGCCGCCGGGGGCCAGGTCTGGCGCATCGGCTTCAACCTTGGCGACAGGGTGTTCTGGCCGGGGCCGGGCTACATCGCCTTCACCGGCGCCCCGCAAGACTGGGCGGGTGCGCTGGCCGACCATCTCGACCGGCTCGCGATCACCGATATCGTGCTTTACGGCGACACCCGCCCGATCCATGCCACCGCCGTGCAGCTTGCCCGCGCCCGCGGCCTGACGGTGCATGTGTTCGAAGAAGGCTACTTGCGGCCCTACTGGGTCACCTACGAACGCGGCGGGGCCAACGGCAACTCCCGGCTGATGGGCCTGTCGGTCGATCAGATGCAGCGCGCGCTCGACCCGGTCGATATCGACCTGCCCGATTCTCCCGGCACCTGGGGCGACATGCGCCAGCACATGTTCTGGGGCGCGCTCTATCATGGCTGCGTGGCGCTTGGCGCCCGCGCCTATCGCCGCTTCCGCCCGCACCGCGACCTTACCGTCGGGCAGGAATTCCTGCTGTATCTCAAATCCTTCCTCCTGATGCCGCTGCACCGTGCGCAGCGCCGCCTTGCCACGTTTCGCATCCGCTTTGGCGGCTTTCCCTACCACCTTGCGATCCTGCAACTGGATCACGACGCCAGCTTCCGCGACCATTCGCCCTTCCGCTCGACGGGCGAATTTCTGGGCGTGGTGATGGCCGGTTTCGCAAAGGGCGCGCCGCGCCACCATCACCTCGTGTTCAAGGCCCACCCGCTCGAAGATGGCCGTACGCCCCTCGCCGCCGACATCGCCCGCCTCGCGCATGACCACGGGCTTGCGGGGCGGGTGCATTTCGTGCGCGGCGGCAAGCTCGCGCATCTTCTGACCCACGCCAGCACCGCCGTCACGGTCAACTCCACGGCGGGCCAGCAGGCGCTCTGGCGCGGCATTCCGCTGCGAACCTTCGGAACAGCGGTCTATGCAAAACCCGAGTTTGTGTCGTCCCAACCGCTTGATGCGTTCTTTGCAGCACCCGACCGCCCCGATACCCGGGCCTACCGCGCCTACCGGCGGTTCCTTCTGGAAACAAGCCAGGTGTCCGGCGGCTTCTACTCCTCGCGTGGGCGGCGGGCGCTCCTACGACAGGTGGTGGACATGATGCTGTCGTCGCAAGATCCCTATGCTGCCCTCTCGCCTGAAACAGCGGCACCACGGCAACAGTTGCGCGTCGTGAAGTAGCCAATGGAACCGGCGCTGGCAAAGTTCGCTTGGCTTTTGTAACCTCCCCGCAAAATGTACCCCGATCAAAGAGGGACGCGAGGCAGTGCAGTTCATGTTTTCCAAGACGGCCAAGGTGGTCGCCGTCGTTTCTGCTGCCACGTTGGTCGCCTCTTGCGGCCTGCCGCGCTCTGGCCCGAACAAGGAAGAGATCTTCGCAGGATCGGTGCAGAACGAAGGCGATGCCTTTGTCGTCAAGGTCAATGACCGGGTGTCCCGTGCCACGGCCCAACTGCCTTCGTTCGGCTTCAGCAAGTCGTTTCAGGATGCTGGCGTGATCGGCTCCGACACGATTTCCAGTGGCGACAGGCTGTCGGTCATCGTGTTTGAAAACGTCAAGGAAGAGCCGCTCCTCGGCAACACCGGCCAACGCGTGACGCCGCTCAACGAAATGCAGGTCGACGGGCAGGGTTACATCTTCATTCCCTACGCCGGTCGCGTCCTCGCGGCAGGACAGACGCCCGAAGGGCTGCGCCAAGCCATCACCCGCCTCCTCGAAGACCAGACCCCCGACCCGCAGGTGCAGGTCCGCCGCCTTGCCGGCGACGGTGCCACCGTGTCCATCGCAGGTCAGGCCGCCGGTCCGGGCGTCTACCCGATCGAAGCGCCGACCCGCACCCTTGCCACCATGCTGGCCAAATCGGGCGGCGTCTCGCTCGACCCGGACGTGGCGATCGTGCGGGTGACACGCGGTGCGCACAGCGGCCGGATCTGGCTCAAGGATCTTTATGAAAACCCCGCCCTCGACATCGCGCTGCGCCCCGGCGACCGGATCGTGATCGAAGAGGACAGCCGCACCTTCACCGCGCTTGGCGCGACGGGTGGGCAGAACCTCGTGCCGTTCAAAAGCGAAAGCCTGTCCGCGCTTGAAGCCATCGCTACGGTCGGCGGCCTTTCAACGAACTCAGCCGATCCGACCGGGGTGTTCGTGCTGCGCGACGAATCCGAAGACATCGCCAACAGCGTTCTTGGCCGCACCGATCTCATCGGCGATCAGCGCTTGGTCTATGTGCTTGACCTGACCGAACCGACCGGCCTGTTTGAAGCACGCGATTTCATGATCCGCGACGGCGACACCCTCTACGTCACCGAAGCGCCCTTCATGTACTGGCAAAAGACGCTTTCCGCGATCACCGGCACCACGAACGCGGCGACCAACCTCGCCAACGCCACGAACTGATCGGATCGTGGTCGGCCCGGGTCGCCTCTGGTCCGACCTGCCGGTCCCGCACAGACTTTGCCACCAGAACCTCAGCTTCCTGACCGACCGCCGCCTTGCGCGCATCCTTGCGCTGGCCGGTCACCCGCTCCGCCTCGGCCTGCCCGGCCCCGACGACGGCGTGCTTGTCTGGGGTCGCAGCCCCACCGCCGCGCGGGGCGAGGCGGTCGCCGCCCGCCGCAAGGTGCCGCTGGTCCGGGCCGAGGATGCGTTCCTGCGTTCGGTCCACCCCGGCCGCACCGGCACAGCCCCCCTCGGCCTGATCCTCGATCCGATCGGCGTGCATTTCGACGCCGCCGCGCCCTCCCTCCTCGAACGCATCCTCGCCACCGATCCTTTAGACGATTCGAACATACTGTCCCGCGCACGGCAGGGAATTGAGCGTATCCAGACCCTTCACCTGTCCAAATACAACATCCACGACCCCACCCTGACCCCGCCAGCGCCCGGCTACGTCCTCGTCGTCGACCAGACGCAGGGCGATGCCTCGATCCGCCATTCCGGCGCCAGCGCCTCCACCTTCCGCGAGATGCTCGTGCTGGCGCAGGAACAGAACCCCGGCGCCCGCATCGTCATCAAGGCGCATCCCGAAACCACCCTCGGCCTCCGCCCCGGCCATTTCGGCCCCGAAGATGCCTCGCCCCGCGTCACCCTCCTCACCACCCCCGTTTCCCCTTGGGCGCTTCTCGACGGGGCCATCGCGGTCTACACCGTGTCCTCCCACCTCGGCTTCGAGGCGATCCTTGCCGGGCACCGCCCGCATGTCCTCGGCCATCCGTTCTACGCCGGCTGGGGCCTGACGCAGGACGCCACGCACCTGCCCCGCCGCACCCGCAGCCTCACCAAAACCCAGCTTTTCGCCGCCGCGATGATCCTTGCCCCCCTGTGGTATGATCCCTGCCGCGACCGGCTTTGCAGCTTTGAAGACGCGCTCGACCAGCTGGAGGCCGAGGTTCGCGCCTTTCGCCAGGACCGGTTCGGCCATGTCGCCGTCGGAATGCGCCTGTGGAAGCGCAAACGCCTGCAACAGGTGTTCGGCGCGACCAAACCGGTAATTTTCCGCAACGATCCCACCGCCGCCAACAGCCTTGCCAGCAGCACCGGCCGAACCCTGATGATCTGGGCCGGCAAGGAGCCCCCGGGCTTCACCCCCACCACCCCAACCCTGCGCGTCGAAGACGGCTTCCTGCGCTCGCGCGGCCTTGGCGCGGCGCTGACCCCACCCCTCAGCCTCGTCACAGACGACCTCGGCATCTACTACGATCCGACCCGCCCCTCCCGCCTCGAACAACTCATCCTCGCGCCACTTACCCCCGCCGCGCGCAGCCGCACCGAACGCCTGCTGGACCGGCTCACCAAAGCCGGCCTTTCCAAATACAACCTTGCGACCACCCCCCTGCCCCCGCTTCCAGACGGTCGCCGCATCCTCGTCCCCGGTCAGGTCGAAGACGACGCCTCGATCCTGAAGGGCGCGGGCGAGATCAGAACCAACGCGGCCCTGCTCCTTGCCGCGCGCCAAGCCAACCCCGGCGCGGTGATCCTTTTCAAACCCCACCCCGATGTCGAAGCGGGCCTGCGCCCCGGCGCGCTCACCGACCCCGCGCTTGCTGATATGATCCTCACCAACACCGACCCCGCCGAAACCCTCGCCGCCGTCGATGAGGTCTGGACGATCACCTCGCTTCTGGGGTTCGAGGCGCTCATCCGTGGCAAGCCCGTCACCACCCTTGGCGCACCGTTCTACGCCGGCTGGGGCCTGACCCGCGACCTTGGCCCCGTGCCCGCCCGCCGCATCCGCCGCGCCGATGGCAGCCTCCTGCCGCGCCCCGACGTCACGCAACTCGCCCACGCCGCCCTCATCGCCTATCCGCGCTACTGGGATCCGGTCAGCCGCCGCCCCTGCCCGCCCGAGGTAATCGTGGATCGCCTGATCGCCGGCGCCCTGCCACAAGGCCCCGGCAACTGGCTACTCGCCCGCCTGCAAGGCCGCTTCGCCAGTCTCCACCGGTTTTGGCGCTAGCCACCAGAACCGCACCAACAGGCTGACCGAGGCGCACACGAGGCCCACCACCAGTCCCAGCCACAGCCCCACCGCGCCAAAGCCCAGCGGAAACGCCAGCACATAGCTGCACGGGATGCCGACCAGCCAGTAACTCACCGCCGCCAGCACCAAGGGCACCTTGGTATCACGAATGCCGCGCAACAGGCCCAGCGCCATCACCTGCATCGCATCGGCCAGATGGAACAGCGCCGCCACGATCAACAGCACCGCGCCAAGTTCGATAATCCGCGCGCTTTCAGGTTTCGATGTGTCCAGAAACAGCGCGATGATCGGCTCGGGAAAGATCACGTAAAGGGCGATCACCACCAGCGCCACCACCAGCGACAGGCCCAGCGCCACCCACGCCCCGTCCCGCAAGGCGCGTGCATCGCCGTGCCCGGCGAACCGCGCTGTGCGAATGGTTGCCGCACTCGACAGTCCGACATGCATCATGAACGTGACCGCCGTCACCTCCATCGCAATCCCGTGCGCGGCCAGTTCCACCGTGCCGACCCAGCCCATCATTATCGCCGAGGCCTGAAACAGCCCCGCCTCCGCCACCCCGGTCAGCCCGATCGGCCAGCCCAACTGGAACACCTGCCCCATCGCGTGCCAGTCCGGCCGCCAGAACCGCTGGAACAGCCGGAACCTCCGCAGGTCGCGCAGCAACCCGGCGTAAAGGCACAAGACCACCAGCGTCATCACCTGCGTGACCACCGTCGCAATCGCCGCACCAACCACGCCCAGTTCCGGAAAGCCCCAGTTGCCAAAGATCAGCGCCCAGTTGACCGCGATGTTCACGAACACCGCCAGCACGGTGGCCCACAACACCGCCTGCGTGCGCCCCAGCGCCGCCAGATAGCTTGAAAGCACCATCACGCCCAAGGCCGGCACCATGCCCAACCCCGCGATGCGCATGAAATCCTGCGCCAGCGCCGCCACGTCGGGTTTCTGACCCAGCGCCAGAAGCACGGCCTCGAACTTCCAGAACAGGGGATAGGTCAGCAACCCGTACCCGATGGAAAGCCACAGCCCCATCCGCGTGTCGCGCCGCACCTTGACATCGTCACCCTGCCCAAGGGCCGCCGCAACCAGCGGCATGACCGCCTTCGCAAACCCGGCGCCCAGCACGAAGACGATGAAGAACGACGATGCGCCCAGTACCACGGCGGCCAGTTCCACCACGCCGTACCAGCCCAGCATGACGGTATCGGTCACATGCAGCGCCATCTGCGCCAGATGCGATCCGACGAGGGGAAGGCCCAGCACAAGCGTCGCCCGTGCATGGGTTCTGGTGGTCAGCGTTTCGGTCATGCCAATCGATTACCGCCGCGACCGGGGAAGGACAAGACGGCTTCCCCGCCGCGCTGCGGCGTCAGAGCGACTGGCGCAAGAGCCCCAGCGCGACCAGCAGGATCAACGCGCCAACCGACAGTTCCACCAGCGGCAGCGCCCGCGCCAAGCGTCCGCCCGACAGGTTGGCAAGGGCCCCCTCGCGCGCCCAGACGGCCATCAGCGCGACCGTGACCGTCACCGCCGCTGTGCCAAGACCCATCGCAAAGGCCCCGGCAATGCCCGCCGCGCCAACCCCGATCTGCCATGTCAGGATCAACAGGAACAGCGCGCCCGAACAGGGCCGCATCGCGACCCCCGCCACCAGCGCCACCGCATCGCGCCACCCCGTCAGACGGCTTACCTCGTCCAGCGTCGGCCCATGCGCGTGGCCGCAGTCCGGCCCGTGAACGTGCCCATGTTCATGGCCGTGGTCGTGGTCATGCCCATGCCGCTCACGCCGCACCCCACGCCAGCCGCGCCACACCAGCCACGCCCCCAACCCCGCGATCAGCGCATGGCTTACCGGCGCCATCACCTCTTCCGCCGTGCCGACCACGGCCTCGCGCGTCCAGCCCAGCACGGCAACCGCCGCATAAACCAGAACCACCGCAACCGCCGCCTGCGCAAGGCTTGCCACCAGCGCGATCCCGGCCAGCGGCACTACCGGCACCCGCCGCGCCACGCCGTAGCCACCGACCAGAAACTTGCCATGCCCCGGCCCCACCGCATGCAAGACGCCATAAACGAAGGACACCGCCAGAAACCCAGCCAGCGCCCCCGGCTCGCCGCTCCGCAAGGCGCGAACCGCCGCTGCCAGCCGGTCCTGCGCCGCCCGCGTCATGCGCTCCATCCAGCCCTGCAAGACATCGAACCCGCCGGTCAGCCACAGCGCGCCAAGGCCCAGCGCCACGACCAGTCCAAGGCCCATCACGGCGCGGCGCATGTCACCCGCACTTCCTCGGCATAATTCTTGCCGACCGCCGGGAACTCCATCTCAAGATCCATGTCGGGCGTGTATTCCGCCAGTGCCGCCTGCAACGCCGCATCCGCCGCATCCAGATCGGGCGCGTAAGCCTCTGCCACGCAGCTCGCGCCACCGGTCACCACAGGATCGAAGGCAATGGTGTAGGCGGTGTAATACCCCGGATCGTAAACCTGCACGACCAACGGCTCCGCCCCCACCGTCACCGGCACCTCGAACATCCGCATATGGACCGAGGTGATCTTGCCCCCCGCATAGCCCGCACTCCACTCCGATGGCCCCGACAGCGCAAGTTCGCGGTCCGCCATCAGCGCATAGGTGTCGCCGGCAAAGCCATCGTCCCAGTTCATGTCGAAGCCCGACAGGCGCAGCTCCTCCTCGGCGGTCAGCTTGCCGTCCCAGTCCGGGTCCAGCCCCATGTCGCCCACGACATACAGCGAATAAAGCTCGTCATAGGTCCAGCTGATGCGCAGCCCGGTCGCCCGGTTCTGACCGTCCAGCATCACCTCGACCCGGGTGTCGATGAACACATGCGGATGTGCCAGTGCCGGCCCTGCCAGCCCGGCCATCAGCCCGCCCAAGATCATGCCGCGTCCCATGCCGGGGAAGCTAGTCATTTCCTCCACCGCCGCCAAGCCCGTTGCCAGCCAAACAGCGTCGATCAGCCATGCCGCAAGGCCGGATGCAACGCAGTGTCATAGATCGCGGTCCCGCTGCCCAGAACCTGCGCCGCGCGTCCCACGATCAACGGGTCCGGCTCGCCGATCACGGCGGCATCCTTGCCCGGATAGTCCAGCGTCGACAGGAAATGCCGCATCGCGTTCAGCCGCGCCCGCTTCTTGTCATTCGACTTCACGATGACCCAAGGCGCGTCGGCGGTGTCGGTGTAGAAGAACATCGCCTCTTTCGCCTCGGTGTAATCGTCCCAACGCTCAAGACTGGCCTTGTCGATCGGGCTCAGCTTCCACATCTTCAACGGGTCGGTTTCGCGCGCCAGAAACCTTGCGCGCTGTTCCTCCTGCGTGACCGAGAACCAGTATTTGTGCAGCCGGATGCCCGACCGCACGAGCATCCGCTCGATCTCGGGCGCCTGACGCATGAACTCCAGATATTCCGAAGGCGTGCAGAACCCCATCACCCGCTCCACGCCCGCACGGTTGTACCAACTGCGATCGAAGAACACGATTTCACCGGCAGTCGGCAGATGCTGGATGTAGCGCTGAAAGAACCACTCGCCCTTTTCCTTGTCGGATGGCTTGGTCAGCGCCACGACGCGGGCATAACGAGGGTTCAGATGCTCCATGAACCGCTTGATCGTGCCGCCCTTGCCAGCGGCATCACGGCCTTCCATCAGGATCACGAACTTCTGCCCGGTCTCCTGCGCCCATATCTGCACCTTCAAAAGCTCGGCCTGCAACCGCGCCTTCTCCGCCTCATACGGCACACGGCCCATTGGGCGACCGTAAGGATAACGCCCGGTCTCGAACGCCTCGCGGATCGCATCGGCATCGACGGCGGGAAACTGCTGCGGCCCGCGCAGCGGCTCGGCCTCCGCCTCGCCCGCGTCGGGCGCCGTGATGATGGTGGCCCCGGCGCCGTCCAACTGGTCCTGATCCTTCATGCTTGCTCCCTCCCCAGATCTGCATCACCGCCCATCGCGCGCTTGCCCCATCCTGTCCTTGATCGGCGTCAAACCTTGCGAAGCGGGCTTCACCTTGCCCGGCCTTGCCCCTAGGCTTGCCGCATCACGTTGGAGTTTCCCGCAATGATCACCCTCTACGGCGTCTTTCGCAGCCGCGCCTCGCGCCCGATCTGGCTGCTTTACGAACTTGGCCAGCCCTTCACCCATGTGCCGGTGATCCAGGCCTACCGGCTGCCCAAGGCCTCAGCCCCCGATGCGCCGCTGAACACCGCCTCGGCCGCGTTCCTCAAGGTCAACCCGCTTGGCCAGATCCCGGCCTATGTCGAAGGCGACCTGACGCTGACCGAAAGCCTTGCCATCACCAACCATATCGCCCGTACGCACGGCGGCGCGCTTGGCCCCCAGACCGCCGCCGAACACGCACAGATCGACCAATGGACGCTGCTAGCCGTGACCGCTATCGAAGGTCCGGCGCTCGAGATCCTGAACGTCACCGGAGCAGGCGGCGACAAGACCCCCGAAGGTCAGGCCACCATCGCGATCTGCGCCGAAAAGCTGCGCCGCCCGCTGGCGCGGCTTCAGACGCACCTCGCCGCCCACCCGTGGCTTGTGGGCGACCGCTTCACCGTCGCTGACCTGAACACCGCGGAATGCCTGCGCTACGCGCAAGGCCACCCGACCCTGCTGGGTGAGTTTCCGGCAGTGAAGGCATGGCTGGAAACGTGCCAGTCGCGCCCTGCGTTCAAGAAAATGTGGGACGCGCGGATAGCCGAGCCCGCATAGACCCTGCCGTTGGGAGCGGGGGGTTTCACACCCCCCGCACCCCCGGTGGGATATTTGGAGAAGAGGAAACCTTGAAGGAAGTGGTCAGGCACCCCGCCCGCAGGCGACCCGCGCGGCGGAGTGGCTTCCCCTTCACGGTCATCGGCGTCCCCGCCTGTACCGTGACGCAAGGTTAGACGCCTCATGTTAGAAAACAATTAACGCTGACGGCTTTCCCTTCGCCAAATATCCCACGGGGGTCCGGGGGTGTGAAACCCCCGGTCCGCCGCAGGCTCAGCGCACGTACTTGCGCCAGTTGTGCGCTTCCTTGAAGCCCAGAACCTCACGGATCTTGCGGTTCGACAGCAGGCTCTCCTCTTCGCTCACCGGACGTGACAAGGGGACGTTGGGAAAGAACCGCGGCAGCAATTCCGAGTTCGGCTGCGGCACGGAATTGGTGTCGTTCACCGCGTTGAACACCTGAAACCCAAGCCCGTCGTTCTTCAGGCACAGGTCGACGATCTGCCCCAGATCGCGCGCATCGATGTAGCTGAAGGTGATCCGCCGGCGCTGGCCCGGATCGGTGGCAAGGGGCGGGAACACCGTCGCGTATTCATGCGGCTCGATCACGTTGCCGATCCGCAGCGCATAGACATCCGCCCCGAACCGGCGCTGGAAACTGCGCGCCGTCACCTCGTTGACCTTCTTCGACATGCCGTAGCTGTCCATCGGGTCGATGTCGTAGTCCTCCTCCAGCGGCAGCACTTTCGGGTCGACAATTCCGTCGCTGAAGCACACGCCATAGGTCGTCTCCGACGATGCGATGATCACCTTGCGGATCCCCATCTTCAGCGCCGCTTCCAGCACGTTGTAGGTGCCCATGACGTTGACGCGGTAGGTCTCGGTATCCGGCATCATCCCGTGGCGCGGCACGGCCGCAAAATGCACCACCGCGTCGAAAAGCTGCGCGCCGGCCGGGTTTTCCATCTCGTCATACCCGGCATGGGTGCGCATCGCGGAGTAGACCTGCCCCGCATCAGTGATGTCGCCCAGAAGGTCATGCACGCCGGGATGCCCCAACCCCACCCGGTCGAAATTCAGGACCCGGTGCCCCGCCGCCGCAAGATAGGCCACCACATGCTTGCCCGCCTTCCCCGATCCGCCCGTGAACAATACCCGCATGGCCATAATCCTCCTGTATTTTCCCAAACCTAAGCCCCGCCCGCGCAACCTTCCACCCCCCACATCTTGCGCCGCTCCCCCCAAGGGTGATCTAATGCCAGCACTTTCCCTTTCGCGAGCACCCCATGAACGACCTCCTCTCCGGCGCCGAAACCTATGACGCCTCCTCGATCGAGGTTCTCGAAGGGCTGGAGCCCGTCCGCAAACGCCCCGGCATGTACATCGGCGGCACCGACGAACGCGCGCTGCACCACATGGTCGCCGAAATCCTCGACAACGCGATGGACGAGGCCGTTGCCGGCCACGCCAACCGGATCGAGCTTGAGCTTCACGACGACAACTCCGTCACCGTGCGCGACAATGGTCGCGGCATTCCCGTCGATCCGCACCCGAAATTCCCCGGCAAATCCGCGCTCGAGGTGATCCTCTGCACCCTCCATGCCGGCGGCAAGTTCTCCAACAAGGCCTACTCAACCTCAGGCGGCCTGAACGGCGTCGGCTCCTCGGTGGTCAACGCGCTCTCCGATCTGATGACCGTGCAGGTCGCGCTCAACAAGGAGCTTTACGAACAATCCTTCTCGCGCGGCATCCCCCGCGGCCCGATCCAGAAGCTTGGCCCCATCCAGAACCGCCGCGGCACCTGGGTCACCTTTCATCCCGACCCTGAGATCTTCGGCCACCAGACGCTGAAACCCGGCCGCCTGATGAAACTTGCGCGGTCCAAGGCCTATCTCTTTTCCGGCGTCGAAATCCGCTGGAAATGCGCGATCCCCGATGGCGACACCCCGCAGGAAGCGGTCTTCCACTTCCCCGGCGGGCTTGCGCAATACCTGACCGACACGCTGCAAAAGACCACCACCTACGCCGACCGCCCCTTTGCCGGCAAAGTCGGCTTTCCCGAAAAATACAACGTCCCCGGCTCCGTCGAATGGGCCATCAACTGGACGCCCGCGCGCGACGGTTTCATCCAATCCTACTGCAACACCGTCCCCACGCCCGAAGGCGGCACGCATGAAACCGGCTTCTGGGCCGCCATCCTGAAAGGCATCCGCGCCTACGGCGAACGCGTCAAAAACCGCAAGGCCGAATTGATCACCCGTGACGACATGCTCACCGGCGGCTGCGCACTCATTTCCGTCTTCATCCGCGAACCGCAATTCGTCGGCCAAACGAAAGACCGTCTCGCCACCGAAGAGGCCGCCAAATACGTCGAAAACGCCGTGCGCGACCATTTCGACACCTGGCTTGCCGCCGACCCGAAATCCGCCGGTTCCATCCTCGATTTCCTTGTGCTCCGCGCCGAGGAACGTCTGAAACGGCGCGAGGAAAAGGAAACCCAAAGGAAGACCGCCACCAAGAAACTCCGCCTGCCCGGCAAATTGACCGACTGTTCGTCAAAAACCCGCGAAGGCACGGAACTCTTCATCGTCGAAGGCGATAGCGCGGGCGGTTCCGCCAAAGGCGCGCGCAGCCGTGAAACCCAGGCCCTCCTGCCGCTGAAGGGTAAAATCCTGAACGTGCTTGGTGCGGCCTCCGCCAAACTCAACGACAACTCCGAAATCCGCGACATCTGCGAAGCACTTGGCGTCAACATGGGCACCCGCTTCAACGTCGAAGACCTGCGCTACGAAAAGATCATCATCATGACCGACGCCGACGTCGACGGCGCGCATATCGCCAGCCTCCTGATGACCTTCTTCTTCACCCAGATGCGCCCCTTGATCGACAAGGGCCACCTCTACCTCGCCTGCCCGCCGCTTTACCGCCTGACGCAGGGGCCGAAGCGGATGTATGTGGCCGACGACGCCGAAAAGGAGGTCTGGCTTGCCAAGGGCTTGGGCGGCAAGGGGAAAATCGACGTGCAGCGGTTCAAGGGTCTGGGCGAGATGGACGCGAAAGACCTCAAGGACACCACGATGAACCCCCTGACTAGGAAGCTGATCCGGGTCAGCATCGACGAGGACGAGCCGGGCGACACCTCCGATCTGGTGGAGCGGCTGATGGGCAAGAAGCCGGAATTGCGGTTCCAGTATATTCAAGAGAACGCGCGGTTTGTGGAGGAGTTGGATGTATGAGGCAAGTCTTTTAATTGTCGAGCATCAGTCAATTCTTACTGTCCTATCATTCATATTTGGTTGTGGCGCACTACTATATATAGCACGCCGCTCCACGGCACGCACTTGGCGAAAGGTAGACCTTATTTGGGTATCAGTGGGAGGCTCGGCAGCAATTCTGGCTGTTCTATCAACTCTCTATCTAAGCAAAGAAAGCACACTAGTCCGTCGAATTGACATCCTGAAGTCGGCCATGAACAGCGGGGCTCAGGAATCTCAGCAGTTCACTTTTCGGTATTGCTCAGAAGAAGTTATCATAACTTTTTACAGTCCGGCGATCAATATTGTTTGCTCTCGTGGCAGAGAAATTGCGTTCTCGATTAAGAACTCGAGCAGGGCGCAAATCCTTGCATCGGTCGTTGAAGTTGGTTCTCTGGCCGATCTCAAAAGCCCCTTTCAGAAAGGGGTCTTGGACGAAACAATTTACTCAAATTTTGATGGCGTTACTACGCCGCTTCTTCCGGGAACTGATCTTGCGGATGAAGTCTTCTTTGATCCGCTTGATGTTGAGACTGAGAACGCAATCGAAGTCTTAAGGCGCTCTGAGTTATACACGAACTTGATCGCTGACTTTGCAGCACTTGTAATTTCATACAGGATGATAGCAAACATCTACGATAATCTATATGAGGCGTGGCACGCAAATCGTTTCAACTACATCTATGTTGCACTAAGAGTTTTGTCAGTCATGGCTCTTTGTTTCGTTTTTCCCCTTCGCTTTGGGAAATCTTGGTTTGAACTGAGACAAGGCCGGCTCCCATAATTTCTTTCATTCTTCCGCGACAAATCGGGCCGCGCTCGCTTGCCCCGGCAAACGCAATACCGCGCCAGCCCAGACAGCCGCGCCCCGATTTCCTAACGTCATGATCTGCAATTCACCCCTTGGCTTCCGGCTCGCGCCTCCAGCCAATCGGGCCGACCAACCGTCCACTGGACAGTCCCCTTCCGGCCATCAGCCCACGCCCAACCCTCAAGCGCCTCCCCTCACCCTCGTGGGGAGGTGCCGTGGGTGGGGGGCCACCCGCCCCCCACAACGGTTAACAACCCCTTACCCCCAGAAAAAACCCAAGCAAAATCAACGGCCCACAAAATGTCCCACCGTGGGACATCAGAAGTCCGTTGGCGCCCCGCCTTCCTGCTTCCGCTTCGCCACGAACCTGCGCAGCTCCTCCTGATGGTCGCCATTCATCTCAGGCATCTCGAACTCGGCCATGATCTGCTTGTAGATCCGGTGCGCCCGCTCATGCGTCCAGGTCGACCCGTCGATCTGCCACGCCTCATAGTTCCGCCAGTCCGAACAGATCGGCGCATAGAAGGCCTCCTGATAGCGGTCCTGGGTATGCTGGACGCCAAAGTAATGCCCGTTCGGCCCCACCTCCTTGATCGCGTCAAACGCCAGATCATCCTCCGTGGTGGCAAAGGTCGCCTCCTCGAAGTAGCGCTGAATCATCTGCAACACCTCGCAGTCCATGACGAACTTCTCAGGGCTGGCGATCAGCCCGCCCTCCAGCCACCCGGCCGCGTGGTACACCATGTTGGTCCGGCTCTGCACCGCCGACCAGAGGGAGTTCGACGTCTCCCACATCGCCTGCCCGTCCGGCACATTGGCCGCACACACCCCCGACGCCCGCATCGGCACGCCGTAGAACCGCACCAACTGCCCCGTCATCTGCGTCGCCCGCATATACTCCGGCGTCCCGAACGCCGGCGCGCCGGACTTCATGTCGACGTTCGAGGTGAAGGTGCCGATTGCCACCGGACAGCCTGGGTTGATGTATTGCAACAGCGCCACCGCCGCCAAAGCCTCGGCAATCGACAGCGCCACCGCGCCCGACATCGTCACCGGCGCCATCGCGCCCGCAAGGGTAAACGGCGTGATCACCACCGGCTGCCCGCGCCGCGCCATCCGCATGGCGCCGTCCAGCATCGGGTAATCGTGCTTCAAGGGCGAAACCGAGTTGATGTTGGTATACATCCGCGGCTTGGCCTGAAACTCTTCCTCCGTCAGCCCGCCCGCGATGCGGACCATCTCCATCACGTCCTCGACGCGCTCGGCGCCAAGCGAATAGGCGTGCACGACCTTGTCGGTGATGGTCAGTTTTTCATAAAGGCAGTCCAGATGCCGCACCGAAGCATGGATGTCGATCGGCTCCACCGGATAACCGCCGGCCACGTGGATGCAGTTAAAATACTGCGTCAGCTTCATGAATTCCTTGAACGTCTCGAAGTCGCCAGACCGCTTGCCCCGCTCCATGTCCCACGAGTTCGGCGGGGAGGAGACGTTGACGAACACCATGTGGTTGCCGCCCATGATGATCTCGCGCGCGGGATTGCGAGGGGTAATGGTAAAGGTTTCCGGCGCGTGGCCGACCATCTCCATCACGAAATCCTCGTCCATCCGGACGTTGGTGCCGCTGATCCGGCAGCCCGCCTTGCGCATGATCTCCAGCGCCTCGGGGTTCAGGAACTCGATCCCGATGTCCGACAGGATGCGCATCGCCGTCTTGTGGACACGCTGCACGCCATCGGCATCCAAAGGCTCGATCGGACGGTCCGGGTTGACCGGAATCCGCCACGGCATCTGGTCGATCACAGCCGTCCCGGCCCGGATTTTCATCCCCGCCCGCCCGCCGGCACGCTTCTTCCGGTTCGGTTCTTCGGTCATGATAGCTCCTCTCGCATGTCAGAAGGACCATGACGGAAGCAGGGGTCGCATGGGAACCGCGTCCGCGACGCAAACATGTCGTTTTCGGACAGCGGCTGCGGAATGTGCGCTTCAGGCCAGTTTCATCCAGCCCGGAAGCTCGCCGATGTCGGGCAAGACCACGTCGGCATGCGGCGCAAGGTCGGCGTGGCTGGCCAGACCGGTCAGGACGGCGATGCAGACCATCCCCGCCGCACGACCGGCCTCCAGATCGTGGCGACTGTCACCGATCATCGCCACCCTGGCGGGGTCAAGCCCCACCGCCTGCGCAAAGGCAAGGCACATGCCGGGGCCGGGTTTCGGGCCAAAGCCGGAATCCGCGCCCGCGATGAAATCGAAGTAGTCGGTCAGCCCATGCGCGGCCAGATGCGCGTGGGCAGGCGCTTCGGAATCGTTGGTGGCGACGCCCAGCTTCAGCCCAGCTCCGCGCAACTGCCGAAACAGCGGATGCAGCGGCACCGCTTCGGCCATCGTGGCCTTGGCGGCGGCCTCGTCGATCATCTCGGTCAGCGTGCCGCGGTTGAAGTTTGGCAACGTCGGCAGCAGCGCACCCGCAATCTCGAACGCCGTGCCGGCAATCACCGGGCTGTCCGGCGCGAAATGCATGGTCGGCAGATCGAACCCTATGGCGCGGCCCATGCGGTCGGCATGGTCGTCATCCTGCGCCATTTCGGCAATGAAGCTTTGCGCCCACCGCCCCCAACTGATGCGGAAGTCGAACAAGGTGCCATCCTTGTCAAAGACAAGTCCGGCGATCTGTTGGCTCATGTCCAGTGCTCCTGTTGGCCGCCCGGCAAGGCAATCCGTGCCGCCATTGGCACCGTATAGGCGAGGCCAGAGGCGTCACAAAACCCGATGACCCACTGATCGTCCATCAAAAGGAAATCAAGGATGGCCCCGTGAAACTCCGGCTCCTTCGCTCGGGCGCCCAGATCGCCCGCCGAAACCCCGGTTGCGCCAAGAAACGCTTCCAGCGTCGCCGGGTCGCCCAGAATCCACGTCAACGCCTGCAACGCCACGGTTTGGGCCGCTTCCTGCTGCATTGGCTGCACGTCTCCCGCAAGGTTTGTCCGTCTCATGCCTTGCCAGATGATTTTCGTCAAATCGGAAAGGATTTCTTAACTAACTTGGCAACACATTGTAGCAATGGTTAACGCAGCCACCGATGGCACGCCACGCATGAACGGTCGAATCCTCATTGTTGACGATGTAGCGACAAATCGCATCGTCTACCGCGCCTGGCTCGCGGCGGCGTTCTATGATCCGTTGCTTGCGGCAACCGGCGAAGCGTGCCTGCACATGGCACGCACGGACAAGCCCGACCTGATCTTGCTGGACCTGTCGCTGCCCGACATGATGGGGGCCGAGGTTCTGAAACGCCTGCGCACAGCGCCTGAGACGCGCAATATCCCCGTCATCGTGCTGACCGCCGCGCGGGCCGAACTCGCGCGGGTCGATGCCTTTGCGGCCGGGGCTGACGATGTGCTGACCAAACCGGTGCATGAACCCATCCTGCTGGCGCGGCTGCGCAATCTGTTGCGGTCGCGCGGTGACGCCGGCATTTCGCAGAACGAACAGCTTCAGCCCGCCGGCCTTGCCGAACCCGCCCTTACGTTCGAGCCGCGGGCGACGATCGCGCTGGTTGCCTCGCGGCCCGACACGCTGCTCCGTTGGCAGCAGGAACTGCAACAGCAGACGCGCGACCATGTTGTAATCGTGTCGCGCACCCAGGCGCTCGCCGATGTCGCGATGGCCGAGGATGGCCACTCTGCCCCGGACGTGTTCATCATCAACGATGATTTCGGCGGTGCGAACGGCAGCCTCAGGCTGCTGTCTGAACTCAAAAGCCACGCGCTCACCCGCCACTCGGCGGTCTGCGTGGTGAACCTGCCCGACGATCAGCAAAGCGCCACGATGGCCTTCGACCTTGGCGCCGACGATGCGGTGGACCCCGAGATCAGCGGGCGCGAACTTGCCTTGCGCGTCCGCAGCCTCCTGCGGCGCAAACGTCACGCCGACCGGCAGCGCGCGTCGGTGCAAGACAACCTGCGTCTGGCGATGATCGACCCGCTGACCGGGCTGCACAACCGCCGCTACGCCCTGCCCCGGCTTGAGGCGATTGCCGCGCAGGCGGCGACCGAGGGCGAGGAATTTGCGGTGATGGTCGTCGATCTCGACAACTTCAAGCAGGTGAACGACCGTTTCGGCCATGCCGCCGGCGATCAGGTGCTGGTCGAGGTGGCGAACCGGCTGACCTCGAACCTGCGGATGACCGATGTGCTGGCCCGGATCGGCGGCGAGGAGTTCCTGATCGCCCTCCCGCGCACCGCCCTGCACGAGGCGCGCAGGGTGGCCGAACGGCTGCGCCGCGCGATCAAGGAAATGCCGGTGCGGCTTGGCTCTGGCACAGCCTTGACCGTAACGGTTTCCATCGGTGTCGCGGTGTCTGCGCCTGCTGCGGGCCGTGCGCCACAGGTCGACAGTGTCATCGAACAGGCCGATCTTGCGCTTCTGGATGCCAAGACTGCCGGCCGCAACCGGGTGACGTTCCGGCTTACGGCCGCCTAGGGCCGTTCAGGGGCGGCCACGGGTCAGCGCCTTGTCCAGCCGGTCGGCAAAGGCCAGCCGCTCTTCGGTGCTCAGCGCGAAGATGCGCCCTTCGATCAGTTCGCGACCAATCGCCAGCCGGTCGGCGTTACGTTTCTCGATTGCCCCCAGTGCCGCCTTCAGCGCGGTCTGGTCAAACGGTTCCGCCCGCAGCGCGGCCAGCAGGGTGCTAAACTCGGTCTGCGCCTCGGCGCGGCCCTCGCGGAACTCGCCCGCACGCTCCATGAAGGCCGACCGCAGCGCGTGACGATCCTCGCGCGACAGCGCCTCGTTGAACGGGCCGAACGACAGGTCGCGCGGCATCCCCCGTTCGCGCGGGCCGTCACGCAGGAAGGCCCCGCCCATCATCCCAAGTATCGCAAGGTTCAGCGCCAGCGACAGCGCAAGGACCACCTTGACCCAGCCAGCCGTTGCAGTGCGCGTTTCGGGTTCGGTCATGGTTCAGCCTTCCGTCACAAGAAAATCTGCCGCCGGGAACAGGTCGGCATCGCCGATGGAATAGCTGGAAAGCCCTCCCGCCAAGGCATCCACCATCGTCGGATCGGCATAGCCGACCGCCATCCCGACCACCGCCGCCGTCACGCCCGCCAGTGTCGGCACGCCGCCAAGCCGCCGGATCAGTTGCGACCAGCGGTCAACCGTCCTTTGCGGTGCCAGCGGCGCGGGCTTTGGCTGTTCGCGCAGCGCATCGGCCAGAACCCGGTCGATCAGCGCCTCCGACGGTGCCGGAGCGGCCGTTCGCAGATCGGCGAACAGATCGTCGATATCATCATGCTGCATCCTAGCGGTCCTCATATCCGATCGCATCCTTCTGCCCCGACAGCAGCGATGCCAATGTGCGTTTGCCCCGTGCGGTCAGGCTTTCCACCGCTTCGACGCCCAGATCCATGATCGCGGCAATGTCCGGGTTCGACATCCCCTCGATGTGTCGCAGTACGACCGCTTGGCGCTGCCGTTCTGGCAGATGGTCCAGTGCGGCCTCCAGCGCCCGGGCGCGGTCGGTTTCCACCAATCGCTCGACCTCACTCAGGCCGGGGTCAGGCACCTCGGGTGCATCGTCAAGCGCGGTACGGCCACGCCGCTGGCGTGACCGCAACCTGTCGGTGCAAAGGTTCGTCGCCACCCGGTAGGCCCACGTGGTGACCTTCGCTTCGCCCTGCCGCCACTCTGGCGCAACGCGCCAGAGCCGCAGCATGGTTTCCTGCGCCACGTCCTCCGCCTCGGCCCGGTCGCCACACAGAAGACGGCTGGCATAGGCCATGACGCGCGGCGTGATCCGCCGGGTCAGCAAAAGCGCGGCCAGCCGATCCCCGTTTGCGTAAAGGATCATCAGCGCCTCGTCCGAGGTATCGTCATGCGCGTCGAAGGCCATTGTCATCCTGCGTCAGGTTTAGCTGGCAACCGGCTGGCTGCAAAACCCTTTCAGTCGTTCATCCAGCCGCCCATGCCATGACCGTCACCGCGGCGATGCATGCGACCTTCGGAGAAGTGGTCCATCGCCGCCTCCGCCTCGTCTTTCGACACGGCACCGTCACCATCGGTGTCGATCCGCGAGAAAAGCCGTTCGCGCATGTTCGGGTTCATTTCGTCGGCCGACAGGCTGCCATCGCCGTTGTCGTCCAGTTCCTCGATCATCCGCGCCGCCCGATTGGCCGCGCGGGCCGTCATCTGCGCGATCTGCTTTTGCGCCAGTTCATCAGCACTCAGCACGCCATCGGAATTGGTATCCGCTGCCTTGAACTCTGCCGCGCGATACGCCTCGATCTCGGCCTCGGTGATCTTGCCGTCCTTGTCGGCGTCGATCGTGTCGAACATCTGCAACATCATCTCGCCCGGCCCGTCGCCGCCGCGCGGGCCGCGATCGGCAAAGGCCGCGCTGCCGATGGTCGCCGAAAGCAGCACGATTGCCGCAGCACCCGTCTTGAACTTGCCCGTCATCTCGATCTCCTGGGTTATGGCCGGCCGCATCTTGCCGACCCTGTGCCTAGTCAAACGGACGTCCGACGGTTTTCCGTCGCTGCCTTGCGACATCAAGACACAGCACCCCCGCCCACCCTGTAGATCGGGCCGCCGACCCCTTATGTTCACGCTTCAAAGCGAGTCGACGACGGCCGACGACTGCTGTAGGCATCCTGCCGGGCAGATCGGGCCAGATCGGGGTCGCATTTCCGTATCGAAGGACAAGGTTCATGACAGCTGCATTTACGGCTGCGCGCGCAGAGGACGCCGACGAACGCGAGGTCAAACCGGCGCTCTTGCGCGGCTGGCGGCGCAAATGCCCCAACTGCGGCGCAGGTCCGATGATGCGCGGCTACCTCAAGGTGCGCGAAAGCTGCCCAGTGTGTGGCGAGGAACTGCACCATCACCGCGCCGACGACGGCCCCGCCTACCTGACCATCCTGATCGTCGGGCACCTGCTGGCACCGATCCTGCTGTTTGCCTTCGTGCGCTGGCGTCCCGACCCGATGATCCTTGCCTCGGTGTTCTCGATTGGCACGGTCGCGCTGTCGCTGTTCCTGCTGCCGCGCCTCAAGGGGGCGCTGGTGGCCCTGCAATGGGCCAAGCGGATGCACGGTTTCGGTGGCCGCCAGCGCGAGCCGCAGGCATGACCGACCAGATCCGTGCCGCCGCGACCATCATCCTGACCCGCCAGACGCCGGACGGCCCGGCGGTGCTGATGGGCCAGCGTGGCGCAGGCGCGGTATTCATGCCGACGAAATACGTCTTTCCCGGCGGTGCGGTCGATGCCGAAGACCACGCCTCCCCCACCCCCGGAATGCTCGCGCGTCAATGCGCCGAGAGGTTGGCGATGCTTTGCGGACCCGACGCCCCGATGCCCGATGTCCTTGTCCGCGCCGCCCTGCGCGAGATGGAGGAAGAGACCGGCCTCCGCCTTGGCGCCACGCCCGCGTCGATGCGCTTCGTGTTTCGCGCAATCACCCCGCCGGGCCGCCCGCGCCGCTTCGACGCCCGGTTTTTCCTGATGGATGCCGCAGCCCTTGGGCATGAGGCCGAGGATTTCTCGCGCGCCTCGGGCGAGCTTTCGCATCTGCACTGGATCGGCCTTGGCCCCGCCCGGCAGCTTGACCTGCCGTTCATCACCGAGGTCGTTCTGGCCGAAGTCAAGGCCCTACTCGGCGGGCACGAACAGCCCGGCGTTCCGTTCTTCGACAATTCCACCGACGTTCCGGCCTTCCGCCGCATCGGTTGATCCACCTTCCGTCTTGCGCACCGGCCAGATCGGATGCGGCACCGGATCCTTGGCGCGAAACAGGAACTGCCGGAAAATCTCGGCATAGTTACGAAACACATAGCCGTCGTTGCGCCGCAGGTAATGTTCGCGGTTCGCCCGGTACAGCGCGGGCAGCCGATACCACGCCACGCCTGGTTGCGAATGGTGGACGGCGTGGAAATTGTTGTTCAAAAACAGAAGGGATAGCGGCCCCCGGCTTTCGATGACCACCGTCCGCGCCCGCGCCGCATCATGCGCGCGGTGCTCAAGGAAGGTGCGGATCTTCAAAAGGCTCCAGCCCATATAGGCCGCCAGCAGATAGGCCCAGACCGGCATCGACCCCACCGCCCACAGCCAGCCCGCAACCAGCGCCACGCCCGGCACATGCAGCAGCCAGCCAAACGCCACCCGCCGATTGCCGGCCCGGATCGCCCGCGCGTCGTCGCGCAGCAAGGCCCAAGTCGACAAAGCCGGACCAAGCGCCATGCGCCCGGCCAAAGTATTGTTGATCCGGTAGATCAGTTTCGACAGCCCAGACCGCCGCGCCCACTCCGCCGGGTCGTGAAAGTTCGACTCCGGGTCGTCGTAGGGGTCGGTCAGGTTCGGGTCGAAATGGTGCTGGATGTGGAGGTCCTTGAACCGCAGATAGGGCACGAACACCGTCAGGCCGGGAAACACCGTCGCTTCCGAAAGCCGCTGCGACCGGAACGGATGGCCGTGCAACACCTCGTGTTGCAGCGATGAAAACTGCGCGATGGCAAGGGTCGCGGCGATCAGCCCCAGCACCGGCATGAAATCCCAGATCACCGTCGTCGCCAACATCCAGACAGAATAGGTTGCAACCAGCAAGATCAGGGTTGGCCATTCGACGGGCGGACGTTCAGACTTCAAGATACCCTCGGGTGTTGCGCTTGAAGCGAGCATTAGCACCGGGTCAGGCTGACGAGAATCCGGAAGATTGGCAACAAAACGCCTCAGTTGTTGTGTATAGTCACCAGATGACTGAAAGAATCGACAAACGCGATCGCTCCACGATCTTTCGCGTCCGCCTGGCGGAGGCGATGGCCGCGCGCGGCGTCACGCAGTCTGCCCTTGCCCGGCAGACCGGGGTCGACAGGTCCACCATTTCCGCCCTCCTGTCCTATGACGTGCGCCTGCCGAATGCCCAGTTGGCGGCCGATTGTGCCAGTGCCCTCGGTGTCAGCGCCGACTGGCTGCTGGGCCTGTCAACCCGCCCCGAACCGATCGCCGACCTTCTCGCCACCTCGATGACGATGACCGAAGCGCCCCGCGCCCTGATCGACGAGACGATCTTCGCCTGGCACCGCGAGGCTGCGGGCTATAAGATACGCCATGTCCCTGCCACCCTGCCCGACATGCTGAAAACTCGCGCGATGGTGGAATGGGAATACTCACCGCAACTTGGACGCACCGCCGAACAGGCTTTCGGCGCGTTCGAGGACCGCCTCGCCTGGATGCGCGGCGCGCGGTCCGATTACGAGATTGCGCTGCCGGTCCATGAACTTAAGGCCTTCGCCACCGGGACCGGCTATTATGAAGGTTTGCCAGCCGATGTCCGCATCGAACAGTTGCAGCGCCTGATCACGCTTTGCGACCAGCTTTACCCCTCGCTCCGCATCTGCCTTTTTGATGCACGGCGGGTGTTTTCTGCCCCGGTGACGGTGTTTGGCCCTTTGCTGGCGGTGATCTACCTTGGCCGCCATTACCTCGCGTTCCGCGACAGCGCCCGGGTCGAGACGATCACCCAGCATTTCGACGGGCTGGTGCGCGAAGCCGAGGTTGGCGCGCGCCAGATGGTCAGCCACCTGACCGGGCTTTTGCAGCAGGTGCGCTAGGTCAGACCGGCCCCAATGCGTCCGCCCGGTAGCCGTTGAATTCAAAGATTTCCCGCGCTGCGGCCAGCCGGTCAGACGACACTTCCCCCCGGTCCAGCACAAAGCCGAACCCGCCGGACGGCGTGCCCACAGCCAGCGTGCGGTAGCCGCTGTCCACCCACAGGACCCACCAGTTCTCCATCCCCGGCACCGTCAGCCTGCCTTGCCCAAGCGCACCAAGGTTGCCCGAAACCGGCACCATCCGTCCGCGCAGGCAAAGCTGGCCGCTGACCGAAAGGCCGGACTTGTTGCGGTTAAACTCAACCGCGCCCGGTCCACACTTCGACGTGCCAGTGCCGCCAAACGCTGCCGCCTGCACCCAGCGCCCTTCCAGCCGCCCCGGATCAAACGCCGCTGCCGAATAGATCGGCGCGTCGGCATCTCGAAACGCCAGTTCGCCTCGACCCGTCTGATCACAACCGCCCAAGGCCAGCGCCAGCGCAGCCGCCACGATCACTCGATGCACAAGGTCACCCGTGCGCCGTTGTCCTGCAAAATCTCGTTGCACCCCAGAAGCGGATCAAACGGCGCGCAGGTGCCCGACCGTGCAAGGCAACGGCTTTCGCATTGCGACTCCTTGGTGCAACTCTTGCCGGAATCCTTCGTCACCCGAACACAGGTGTGCGTGTTCGACGTGCCAAGCTGCGTCCAGCGCCCGCCCTTCTTGTCGCAGGCCAGTTGCGCCTCTGATTTCAGGGCTTCCGGCTCCGCCACCGGTGCCGCTTCGCTGGCAACCGGGTCAGGCGTCACCGCCTCCGCAGGCTCCGCCGCGTCGGGCACCGCTTCCGCCGCAACCGCCTCGCTCGCCGTCGCTGCGGGCGCGGCGTCGTCCAGCGCGGTCACCTCGATCTCGCCGCCGGTGATCGCGTTGGCCACCGGTTCGTCCGTCGCAGTCGTCCCGGTCTGGCACCCGGCCAGCGCCAGACAGGCAGCCATCAAGACAGGTATCAAGCGTTGCATCAGCCCTCCGGGGTTGCGGACAGGAGTGCCTTGAACCCCCGCCCGCTGCAAGCACTGTCAGTAGGGCGCAGGGAAGGCTCGGTGGGTTTCCGCAATGTCGGCCAGCACCTCGGCCCCCAGCACCAGACCGGCGGCATCCATGTTCACCTCCAGTTGCGCCAGCGACGTCGCTCCGATGATCGGGATCGTCGTGAACGGCCGGCTGCGACAGAAGGCAATCGCCATCTGGCACGGGTCCAGCCCATGCCGCGCTGCCACGTCGAGATACGCCGCCACCGCCGGGAACACACGCGCAGTCATCCGCCCCCCAAGGTCTGGCGTGAAGGTGCGCCGCGTCCCCGCAGGCACCACCCCGCCCGCATATTTCCCCGACAGCAACCCACAGGCCAAAGGCGAGAACGCCAGCAGCGACATGTCCTCCGCCACGCTGAACTCCGACCAGTCGGTGTCGAACTGGCGGCACAGCAGCGAATATTCGTTCTGCACGCTTCCCATCACCGGCAACCCCAGCGTTTCGGCCAGATGCAACCAGCGCGCGGCCCCCCAGACGCTTTCGTTCGAAAGGCCGATGGCGCGGATCTTGCCTTCCGCAACCAGCGCCTGCGCCGTGGTCAGCACATCCGTCATCTGCTCGGTTTCAGCCGCCTTGTCGGTTGCGGTCGGGGCATAGGTCCACATCTGGCGGAAATGATAGCTGCCCCGGTTCGGCCAGTGCAGCTGGTAAAGGTCGATGTAGTCGGTCTGCAACCGCCGCAGCGAGCCTTCCACCGCCGCGCGCATCGTGGCCCCGCTGATCGGCTGGCCGGGCCGCACGATCGCACCCTTGCCGGTGATCTTTGTGGCGATCTGCAACCGCTCCCGTCCGCCGCGCGACGCAAGCCACGTCCCGATGATCGCTTCGGTGCCGCCGACCGTCTCGGCCTTCACCGGGTTGGTCGGATACATCTCGGCTGTGTCCCAGAAGGTGATCCCCCGGTCCACGGCCGCATCCGCCTGGGCATGGCCCTCGCCTTCGGTGTTCTGGCTGCCCCATGTCATCGTTCCAAGGCAAAGTTCGGAAACCGTCAGGCCGGTCTTTCCAAGGCGAAGCTTTTGCATGTGATCTCCGTGATGTGTCACCCCGGTCTAACGGCAAAGCCCGGCAAGGCAAAGACACGGCAAAGCCGATTGAGAACTTTTCATGAACATACTAGCCTTCCCACCATGAGTCTGCCGATTCACGATCTTTCCAGCCGCAGCCCGCGCCTCTGGCAACCCCTTGCCGGAGAGCTTTCGCTGCAACGTGGCCGGGTGCATGAATTCTGCGGCCCCGCCCGCATTTCGCTTGCAGCGCTTTTGATGGCGAAAAGTCAGGGCGTGGTGATCTGGGTGCATCCGGGCTGGACGTCGGAATGGCTGAACGCAACCGGCTTGCGCAGCCTTGCCGACCCTTCGCGCCTGATCTTCGTGCGCGCCGCGCGCGAGGATGACATCCTCTGGGCTGGAGAGGAGGCGCTGCGGTCGGGCGCGGCCCCCCTTGTGGTGATGGATCTCGACACCCCTCCCGCACTGACCCCCGTCCGCCGCCTGCATCTGGCCGCCGAGGCGGGGGCCGCTGCCGCCCGCAACGACAATGGCCTTGCCCCGCTTGGGATCATGCTTCTGGCGGAACAGGGCGGCGCGCAGGGGGCAGAAAGCCGGTGGCACGCGGCCCCCGCCCCCGGCAGCGGCCTCCTTGCCGATCCGCAGCGCGCCTGGACGCTGACGCGCGCGCGCGCCCGGATGGAAATGCCGGCGCAGTGGCGGCTTCTGCGCGGCGCGAACGGGGCCGAAACACTGACGCCCCAACCTTTCGCCGCACACAACACGGCAACATGATTTCCCGCAAAGCCCGCGCCATGCTATCGTTTGTGCCAACAAAAGGTAGCACAGATGGCGCGAACGATCCTCACCACCCTCTTTGCGGCCCTGCTGATCCCCGGCTCGCTGGCGGCAGCTCCGGTCAAATACCTCCTCGACCACGCCGCCTCGACCGTGGCGTTCGAGACCGAGTTTGGCCCCGACGTCATCACCGGCACGATCCCGCTTGATACCGCGGACCTGACGCTTGATTTCGACAGCGTGGCGAACTGCACCGTCGCCGTGCAACTGGACGTGACCGGTGCCGAAGCCAGCTTTCCGTTTGCCGCGCAGGCGCTGAAAGGGCCGAAGGTGCTGGATGCAGCCGCGCACCCGAAGATGATCTTCAAAAGCACCTCGGTCACAGCCAGCGGCGAGGGTGCCACCGTCGCCGGCAATCTGACGATCCGGGGCGTGACCCGCCCCGTTACCCTCGGTGCAGAAATCTTCCGCCAGAAAGGCAGCGTCGCAGGCGACCGAACCCGCCTGACCGTGCGCCTGACCGGCAAGGTCAACCGCAGCGATTTTGGCGCAACCGGCTGGTCCGACATGGTCGATGACGAGGTCCGCATCATCATCACCGCCCGGATCGAGGCAAAGTAGCCAATGCACTGGGCGAACACGCCAGACAGCTTTGGCCGCGTCACCCGCCTCTTGCACTGGACCACCGCGCTTCTGGTCATCGTGATGCTGGCGCTTGGCCTTCGCATTACCGACATGGAGCCGGGCCTTGCCAACCTCTGGCTCTACGGCCTCCACAAGACCCTTGGCCTGACCGTGCTTGGCCTCGTCCTGCTGCGGATCGGCTGGCACATCGCCAGCCCGGTGCCAAAGCCCATTGGCGGCCCAGGCTGGGAACGGATGGCGGCGCGGGCTGGCCACATCGCCTTCTACCTCCTCCTCCTTGGCATCCCGCTCAGCGGCTGGGCCGGCAGTTCGGCCACCGGCATCGACGTGATGTTCGCCGACCGCTGGGTGGTGCCGCCCATCGCGCCCGCCTCCGAAGCGGGCGAGGCATTCTGGTTCGGCCTGCACGACATCCAGACCAAGCTTCTGATCGGCCTCATCATCGTGCACGGCCTTGCGGCGCTGAAGCGGGAAATGGCCGGCGACGGCACCCTCGCCCGCATGATCCGAGGCCGCGCCAAAGGCTGATCGCGAAAACCGCCGTTTCCTTGCGCCATATCAAGGCCGCGCTGCCAGACACTTGCCATACGTTTGCCATACGAAAACTGGCATGGAGAAATGGCACATGGAAATCGTGTTTCACGACAAGACGGCGCTGGTCACCGGTGCTGGTTCCGGCATCGGTGAAGCCGTCGCCAAGGGTCTTGCCGCAAGCGGCGCGCGGGTGCTGGTGCAGGACCTGAACCTTGCCGCGGCCACCCGTGTCGCCAACGAAATCGCCGCGACCGGCGGCCTTGCCAGAGCCGCTGGCGGTGACGTGTCCGATCCGGCAGCGGTCCAGGGGCTTGTCTCCCAAGCGGTGGAATGGGGCAGCGGGCTGCATCTTCTGGTGAACAACGCGGGCATCGCGGGGCCTTCGGCACCGGTTGGCGAATATCCCGTAGATGGCTGGAATCACGTGATAAACGTGAACCTGAACGCTGTGTTCTACGGGATGCGCCATGCCATTCCGGCGATGCTGAAAGTCGGCGGCGGGTCGATCGTCAACATGGCCTCGATCCTCGGCAGCGTCGGTTTCGCCAACGCTGCGGCCTATACGGCGGCCAAGCACGCGCTTCTTGGCCTTACCCGTGCGGCGGCCATCGAATACTCCGCCAAGGGCATCCGCGTGAACGCGATCGGCCCCGCGTTCATCGAAACCCCGCTTCTCTCCGCCCTCCCCCCCGGCGCGAAAGAGGCCCTCATCACCGCCCACCCCATAGGCCGCCTCGGCCGCCCGGAAGAAGTCGCCGACCTGACCCAGTTCCTCCTCTCCGACAAAGCCAGCTTCATCACCGGCTCCTACCACCTTATCGACGGCGGCTACTGCGCGCAGTAGTCCCGAAGGTCCGCTCTGGCCCTTCGCCCGGACGCGCGTTACAAGCGCGCGGACCGGGACGAAAGGCACGCAAATGGCACGGATTCTCATCACTTCCGCGATCCCCTATATCAACGGGATCAAGCACTTGGGTAACCTCGTCGGCAGCCAACTGCCCGCCGACCTGTACGCCCGATTCTGCCGCGCCCAAGGCCACGAGGTCATGTTCATCTGCGCCACAGACGAACACGGAACCCCCGCCGAACTTGCCGCCGCAAAGGCGGGCAAACCAGTCGAGGACTATTGCGCCGAAATGCATCAGGTGCAAAAGGATCTGGCCGCCGGGTTCCGCCTGTCGTTCGACCATTTCGGCCGCTCCTCCAGCCAGCGCAACCACAAGCTCACCCAGCATTTCGCGGGCAAGCTGGCCGAGAACGGGCTGATCGAAGAGGTCAGCGAAAAGCAGGTCTTTTCGATCGACGACAACCGCTTCCTGCCCGACCGCTACATCACCGGCACCTGCCCGAACTGCGGCTATGAAGCCGCCCGTGGCGACCAGTGTGAGAACTGCACAAAGCAGCTTGATCCGACCGACCTGATCGACGCGCGCTCGTCGATCTCGGGGTCGAAGAACCTGGAAGTCCGCGAAACCAAACATCTTTACCTCAAGCAGCGCGCCTTGCGCGACAGGTTGGAGGCCTGGATCGACAGCAAGACCGACTGGCCGATCCTCACCACCTCGATCGCCAAGAAATGGCTGAACGATGGCGATGGCCTGCAAGACCGCGGCATCACCCGTGACCTGCACTGGGGCGTTCCGGTCAAGAAGGGCGACGCAGATTGGCCGGGAATGGAAGGCAAGGTCTTCTACGTCTGGTTCGACGCCCCGATCGAATACATCGCCTGCACCGCCGAATGGGCCGACGCCCACGGAAAGCCGGAAAGTGCATGGGAACGCTGGTGGCGCACCGACAAGGGAGCAGCTGATGTTCGCTATGTGCAATTCATGGGCAAGGACAACGTGCCCTTCCACACCCTGAGCTTCCCGGCCACGATCATGGGATCAGGCGAGCCGTGGAAGCTGGTCGATTACATCAAGTCGTTTAATTACCTGAATTACGACGGCGGCCAGTTCTCGACCAGCCAGGGCCGCGGCGTGTTCATGGATCAGGCGCTGTCGATCCTGCCCGCCGATTACTGGCGCTGGTGGCTTTTGTCACACGCACCGGAAAGCAGCGACAGCGAATTCACCTGGGAAAACTTCCAGACCTCGGTGAACAAGGATCTCGCCGATGTCCTTGGCAACCTCGTCAGCCGCGTCACCAAATTCGCCACATCGAAATTCGGAGCCACCGTCCCCCCCGGCGGAGAGTTCGGGCCGATGGAAGCGGCCCTCATCGCCGATCTTGGCAGCCGCATTGCTGCCTATGCCGATCTCATGCATGCAATGGATGTTCGCAAAGCCGCAGCCGAGCTGCGCGCGATCTGGGTCATCGGCAACGAGTACCTGCAGGCGTCGGCCCCGTGGACCGTCGTGAAGACCGATGGGGATCGCGCCGAGGCGATCGTTCGGCTGGCCCTGAACCTCATCCGCGTCTACGCCATCCTGTCGCGACCGTTCATCCCCACAGCAGCCGAGGCGATGATGTCGGCGCTGAACAGTGACGACTGGACCTGGCCCGACGACATCTCGGCAGCCATGCGCAAATTGCCCGAAGGTCACGGATTCAGCATCCCGGAAAACCTGTTCCGCAAGATCACCGATGAAGAGCGCGTCGATTGGCAAACGCGTTTTTCCGGGGTGCGCAGCTAAGCCGCGAAACCTGCCCGTAAGTCTGCATTTCCGAAGGGCAGAACATGCGCCGTCTCACCCTCGCATTTTGGCGCAGTCAGGGAAAGACTTCCCAATAATTGCCCCTACGCAGGGCAGAAATTCCGCCTACACGCTTAAGATGAGGAGGCAGGGTTTCGCCTTCGGTGGTAGTTTTTGCGCATCGGACCCGAGTCGCTGCCACGCAAGGAGATCCCGAAATGCCGCACACGCTGCGTTCCAAAGCAACGCCCTCCCGTAGTGTTTACTCCGTTGCCTTGTTCCTACTGGTGTACGTTGGTGTTCTAACCGTCGTATTCGCCCCACGGGACATCTTTGTTGCCGAATCCGGCAGCGCAATGCGGCAGCCGGACTGAAGTAACCCAAAGCCTGCGGCCTGAACCCTCATCAAGGCTAGTTCTGCATTGTGCTTGGTCGGGATTTAAGTGGTGCCAGAGCCGCACCCACATCGAAACGATAAGCGGTCGTCAGTTGCCGTGCTTTCGAGGCCACCGTCACCCGCAAGGAAACCACCAACGATGTCACGCCCGAACGGCCGGGCCACGAGCTCACCTTCGAGCGCTACTCGTCGACCACGGCCAACCTTGAGACCGCTCGGGCCAGACTTTGTGCTGCCGAGGCGCAATTGGCGCAGTTTTGCGGACGCCTTGGCCCGCAAGGTGAGGACAACCCGCAGTTCCGCGCAGCATCGGCGCAGCGTGAAAAAGCGCAGACCGATCTGATGCACGCGCGCGTCATGGCACCTGTCGGCCTCGCTTACCATCGCCGAACCGTCGGAACCTGCAGAGCCCGCGCCGCGATACGAGGTGCTGCCGCGGTTGGCAGCCGCCGTTGTGTTGACCCTGGGTGCCTTTCTGGTCTGGGTGTTCGAGCCGCCTGCACCCGGAGCCGTGCCGATCGGGGCGATCATCACGTTGTGGGCCGAACTGCATTCGGGCGTTCAGGTGGCGCGCGACCGGATCATCGGCGCCATTGGCGGCGGGTTCTTGCGGTCGTGGCAGCGACGGCGACGGGTCTGGCCCGGTTATCATCGACGCTGTTTCCGGGGCTGATGGTCCTGGCGTGGCCTCTGGCGCTGCAGATCGTGCAGAACGGGCCAAGGCAAGGGGTAGCGATCAAATCCCTTGATGCGCTGGGTATCCTGGTTGGCGAAGGCTTCTTGCCCCTGTTCGAGGTTACGGCGAGAAGTTGGGCATCCGGATCGTCGGCGTGTTCATCAGACTCTTGTTCGCCGTGGCCGCGATCGCCTTGCTGACGCGGAAAAATCCGCCTTTGGTGCAGCCGAGTGGACGAGGGATACTCGTTCACCTTGAACTGGATCGCCGTAGGATCGTTGTCTGTGTCTGCGCCAAGTAAGTCCTACACTGCGCGCCCGACTAATCCAAAGTGGGAGTGTCTTGGTTCTCGTCTTTGTTAATGAACCGCGGCAAGAAGCTGACACCCCAGGCAACGAGCACCCCGAGTGCCGTTTCGACAAAACGCTGCGCGCCGTAAAGCCACGGCTCGGACGAATGCTCTAGAATGACGATCCCGCATATGAAGCCCGCGACGCGTGTGCCCTCCCCGGCACCCAGCAAACTTCCTACCACCATCGCCACGAACACGGCCAAGCCCACCGCGCTTGATCCCGGACCAAGAACTTGAGACAGACCCGCCGCACAAATGCCACCAATCGCGGTGGCAAAAATCCGACGAAGACCAAGTTTCCGCGACTGAGCCGCGGAAAGGTCGGTTGCAATCACGGCCGCGATGAATGCATAGACCGGGTGTTCGAGCGCCAGCCGCATGGCGATCCATGTGGCTGCGCCACCCGCAATTCCGGCCCGTATGGCCAACTGGATAGCGGAAAGCTTCACCAGCGTGTTGATTTCCACCCAGAACTGAGCCGGGTGGGCGGGTAATTTCCACTGAGAATTGAGCCATGTGAACCTTCCCCTGGAGCGGAGAGCGGCGGGGGCAACGGAGTGATCCACATGGGACTTTTGAACATCATCCGACGCATGCACTTGCGGCAGAAGCTGTCGATCCGGGAGATCGCCCGGCGCACGGGCCTGTCGCGCAATACCGTGGCCAAGCATCTGGCGGCGGGCACGATCGAGCCGAGGTTTGCCACGCCGGAACGGACGAGCAAGCTTGACCCCTTCGCCGACAAGCTGGCCGGCTGGCTGAAGACCGAGGCCGCGAAGGCACGCAAGCAGAGGCGGACGCTGAAGCAGTTGCACACCGATCTGGTGACGCTGGGCTTCACCGGTTCCTATGGCCGGGTGGCAGCCTTCGCGCGGGGGTGGCGAGCGGATCGCCAGCGCGACCAACAGACCACGGGACGCGGCACCTTTGTTCCGCTGTCATTCCGCCCGGGCGAAGCCTTCCAGTTCGACTGGAGCGAGGACTTTGCGGTTCTGGGCGGTGAGCGCAGGAAGCTGCAGGTCGCCCATGTCAAGCTGTCGCACAGCCGGGCCTTCTTGCTGCGAGCCTATCCCTTGCAGACCCACGAGATGCTGTTCGACGCGCATTGGCACGGGTTCCGGGTCTTCGGCGGCGTGCCCGGGCGCGGGATCTACGATAACATGCGCACGGCGGTGGATCGTGTCGGCCGCGGCAAGGAACGGCAGGTCAACATCCGGTTCCTGGCCATGACCAACCACTATGTCTTCGAGCCTGACTTCTGCAATCCGGCCGCAGGTTGGGAGAAAGGCCAGGTCGAGAAGAACGTCCGCGACGCTCGCCACCAGATGCTGCAAGGCATGCCGGACTTCCCCGATATCGCCGCACTGAATGCCTGGCTGGAGCAGCGTTGCCAGGAGCTGTGGCGCGAGACCGCCCATGGCACGCTGCCCGGCACGATCGCCGATGTCTGGGCCGAAGAGCAGGCCGCCCTGATGCCCTTGCCTGTCGCCTTTGACGGATTCATAGAGGTGAGCAAGCGTGTCTCGCCCACCTGCCTGATCAGCTTCGAGCGCAATCGCTACAGCGTTCCGGCGTCATTCGCGAACCGGCCCATCAGCCTGCGGATCTATCCCGACCGGCTGGTCGTGGCAGCGGAGGGTAACATCCTGTGCGAGCATCCGCGGATCATCGAACGCAGCCACCACCTGCCACCGCGGACGATCTACGACTGGCGGCATTATCTGGCTGTCGTTCAGCGTAAGCCCGGGGCGCTTCGGAATGGTGCGCCCTTCGCAGAATTGCCGTCTGCCTTCAGGCAGTTGCAGGATCACATGCTGCGCAAGCCCGGCGGTGATCGCGAGATGGCAGACATCCTCGCCCTGGTTCTTCAGCACGATGAACAGGCGGTGCTCATCGCCGTGGAGTTGGCACTGGCCGAGGGCGTGCCGACCAAGACCCATGTGCTGAACCTGCTGCACCGACTGGTCGACGGCAAGGTGATCGGTAGGCCACCACTGGATACCCCGCAGGCACTGACCCTGCGCCGCGAGCCCAAGGCCAATGTCGAACGCTATGACGGCCTGCGCAACCAGATCGCCGGAGGCCGCCATGCGTCATGATCCCGCCAGCGGCGCCATCGTCATCATGCTCCGCAGCCTGAAGATGTATGGCATGGCACAGGCCGTCACCGATCTGATCGAGCAGGGAGCACCGGCCTTTGAAGCGGCCATCCCGATCCTGTCGCAACTGCTGAAGGCCGAACTGGCTGAACGCGAGGTCCGTTCCATTGCCTATCACATGAAGGCCGCACGCTTCCCGGCCTACAAGGACCTCTCGGGCTTCGACTTCGCCGCCAGCGAGATCAACGAGGCCACCGTCAGGACCCTGCACCGCTGTGAGTTCATGGATGGCGCACAGAACATCGTGCTGATCGGCGGTCCGGGAACCGGCAAGACCCATGTCGCAACCGCACTCGGCATCCAGGCCATCGAGCATCATCGCCGCAAGGTCCGCTTCTTCTCGACGATCGAACTGGTCAACGCCCTCGAACAGGAAAAGGCAAAGGGCAAGGCCGGGCAGATCGCAGAAAGCCTGACCAAGCTCGACTTGGTGATCCTCGACGAACTGGGATATCTGCCCTTCAGCGCCTCGGGTGGGGCGCTGCTCTTCCACCTGCTGAGCAAGCTCTACGAACGCACCAGCGTCGTCATCACCACAAACCTGAGCTTCAGCGAATGGGCCACGGTCTTCGGCGACGCAAAGATGACCACCGCCTTGCTCGACCGCCTCACCCACCGCTGCCACATCCTGGAGACCGGAAACGACAGCTTCCGCTTCAAGGCCAGTTCAGCCGCAGCAGCCAGGAAGAAGAAGGAGACAAACCATGCCTTGACCCCAGCATGATACGAAATCCATAGTCAGAGGTGGCTCACTTCTCGGTGGAAAACCCGGCTCAGTTCTGGGTGGAAATCAACAGGCATGGCGATTTTCATGGTTGCTGCCGTGGTGGGCATAGGGGTCTTCTATTTCAAGCTGCACTCTTTGCCCGAGCAGATGGCGCATCGAGGGCAGAAGGTGCAGTTCGAAATCGTGGCTGTGCTGGGCCTGCTGTCCCTGTTCACGCACAACCATGTTTTCTGGATCGCCGGGCTTCTTCTCGCCTTTGTGCCGCTGCCGGATTTCTCGACTCCTTTGACGTCGATTGCGCAATCGCTTGGGAAGATTGCTGCGGGGGGGGCGACGCGGTCGCAGACCGCAGATGATGCCAATCTTACCGGAACCGCAGTCGTTCCCCTTGACGAAGAGACGACACCAAGCGGGACCGCGCAGGTTCCTCTTGACGATGACCGGCAAACAACGCCGCACGGGAGCTGAACCATGCTGGAACTAACCCTCTGCTCCATGCTGACGATCTTGCCGGACTATCTGTACCGCCGGTTTGCCCAAGGGAAACGCTTTGGGCATGAGATCACGCTTTTCACCGTCTGGTACGAGCTCAGGTGGGGCATCACGCTTTGCCTTATGCTCACCGTCACGTTGATCACGACGATCTTTTACTTTCACCCGGCAACCACGGCGGTGAACTCGGTCTTCCGGACCGTGACGATCCTGCCAGAGACTTCGGGACGCGTGGCGGAAACGTTCGTCGAGTCAAACCAGCGCGTGAAGAAGGGCGACCCTCTGTTCAAGCTCGACGACTCGGAACAGAAGGCCGAGGTTCAAACGGCGCAGGCTCGGCTTGCGGAGCAAGAAGCTGCGCGTGTCGGCGTGGTGGCCCAACTTGCGCAGGCGGAAGCCGGGATCGCCCAGGCACGCGCACAACTTCGTCAGGCGCAGGATGAATACAACACACGCGCAGACCTTTTCGCACGCAACTCGGGTGCCATTCCCAAGCGCGAGGTAGAGCAGGCTCTGGTCCGTGTTCAGGCACAGGAAGCCTCGCTTGCTGCGTCCGAGGCCACGCGCGATGCGGTCCAGGCCCAGCTTGACATCGAGTTGCCCGCGCGTTTGACAACAGTAAAGACCGAGCTTGCGCAGGCGCAGGTGGCCCTTGACCGGACACTGGTTGTGGCGGGCACGGACGGCATCGTCCAGCAGTTTGCGCTTCGGCCAGGCGACGTGGTCAACCCAATGCTGAGGCCTGCGGGTATCCTTGTACCCGATCGCCGGGTGACGGGCCTTATGGCCGGCTTCGGACAGATTGAGGCGGGCGTGATGAAGGTGGGCATGATTGGCGAGGTCACCTGCCTTGCCAAGCCGCTGACCATCATCCCGATGGTTGTGACCGAAATCCAGGACGTCATCGCATCGGGCCAAGTCCGCGCCACCGACCAGCTTGTGGGGGTCGAGCAGTTTTCGAAGCCCGGCACGATCACGGTTCTGATGGAGCCGCTTTACGAAGGCCAGCTTGATGGTCTGCCGCAAGGATCGAACTGCATCGCGAACGCCTACACCAGCAATTATGAGGCCCTTCAGGACCCTGACATCAGTTCGTTCCACGCCTTCGTTCTGCACGCAATCGATGCCACCGGGCTGGTCCACGGGATGATCCTGAGGATGCAGGCACTGATGTTGCCGATGCAGAACCTGGTCTTCAAGGGACATTGACAACCACTACGCATCCGGGATGCGCGGCAGATGAGTGAGCGCGAGCGGTGCGCGGATCAAGGAAGGATCAGGACATGAACGGGATCACAATGAAGACCTGCCTCGGGACGACCTTCCTGGTTGTCCTTGGGGTGACCTCTGCGGGCGCGCAGACGTTTGAAAACGAGACGGGCGGCACTGTTCGTTTCTACGGGCAGTTCAGCCCGACCTACCTGTCGTTCGGTGATGGTGACGAGACCACCGACAACCTTGTCGACAACGCGAACTCCAACACGCGGCTTGGCTTTGTCATCGAGCAGCCCGCGTGGGGTGGCGGGCTTACCCTGACCTTCGAGACGGCCCTGGGCTTTGTCCAGTCAAGCGAGGTTTCCCAAGGGGATACGCCGCCGGCTCTTGCCTGGGAGCGGACCGACTTGCGGAAGTTCGAGGCCGCGTATTCGGCTGATTTCGGCAAGCTTTCGATCGGCCAGGGCAGCATGGCGACGGATGGCATTGCGACGCTGGATGTCTCGGGGACCGGGATAGTAAGCACAGTGACCGTGTCAGATGTGGCTGGTGCCTTCAAGTTCAGGGAGGATACCGGGGTGCTGTCGGACGTGACCATCAGCAAGGCGTTCAAGGACTACGATGGCGGTCGCCGCTTCAGGGTCCGCTACGACACGCCCAAGTTCGGCGGCTTTTCGGTCGCCGTCGCTTACGGCCAGAACATCCTCGCCGAAGATGACGACACGGACTATTACGACATCGGTCTGACGTGGTCGGGAACGCAGGGCGAGTTCGAGCTTGCCGCCGCGGCGGGCTATGCCTGGGACGATGGCGAGACGAACAGCGAACGCTATGCAGGGTCCTTCTCGATGCTGCACACGCCGACGGGGCTGAACCTCAGCCTTTCGGCCGGGGCCGATCCGGATGGCGGCAGCTATGGCTATGCCAAGGCCGGCTGGAAGGGCGACCTGATTGCACCGGGGCCGACGGCCTTTTCGATCGACTACTACGACGGCAGCGATATCTCCTCGGACAACTCTTCGTCCGAAGCGTTCGGCGTGTCGGCCGTGCAGACCTTCACTGACATGGATCTGGAGGTCTACCTTGGCTACCGCGCCTATTCCTACGACGACGTTGCGTCCTACCAGAATGCGGATTCGATCCTGTTCGGTGCGCGCTACAAGTTCTGAAATCCCGGGAATCGGGTAAGGTTGGGGTCGCCCGCTATTGGCGCGGCGGCCCGAGGAGGGGACCCTTGCGACAGCTACTAACAGATATCCGCCGGACACCGCTTTTGTGGCTTCTGGTGTTCGTGCCCGTCGTCATCTACGGCGAACGCGCCTGGCCCGAGGCTGGGACACTTCTCTTCGGTCTTTCGGTCCTGGCCATCATCCCGCTTGCAGCACTGCTCAGCCGCACGACCGAGTCCGTCGCCGAACGCACGGGCGACGCCGTTGGGGGGCTTCTCAATGCCACGCTGGGAAACCTGACCGAGCTGGTCATCGCGATCACCGCCTTGCAGGCCGGGCAATATGCGCTGGTCAAGGCATCCATGGCCGGTGCCATCGTGACGAACACGCTGTTCATGCTGGGCGGTGCCTTCCTGCTTGGCGGACTGAAATTCCACCTTCAGGAATTCAACCGCGCAGGCGCCCGGTTCCAGTCGAGTCTTCTCTTCATCGCGACCATCGCCCTGCTGGTTCCGTCGATGGTGGCAACTTCCGACGGTCGCGCCGGAGCGCCAGAGCTTCAGACACTCAGCACCATGCTCGCAGTGCTGCTTATTGGCGGCTACGCGCTTGGGATGCTGTTCTCGCTGGTGACCCACAAGGAGGTTTTCGTCAGCGCCGTGCATGAGGCGAGCGAGGAAGAACCGCTGCCGATGGGAACCGCCATTGCCACCCTTCTGGGGGTGACGGTGCTGGTGGCGCTTGTCAGCGAGGTTTTCGTGGGGTCTGTCGAGGAGGCGGGAGAAGCGCTCGGCCTGTCGCCAGCCTTCGTCGGATTCATCGTGGTCGCGTTGGTGGGCGCTGCCGCCGAAATGACCACAGCCTTCTCGGCTGCACGCAAGGATCGGCTTGATCTCAGCGTCAGCATCGCGCTTGGAAGCGCCTCCCAGATCGCTCTGTTTGTTGCGCCCGTGCTCGTGCTCCTCAGCCACGTGGTCGGCCCTACGCCCATGACCCTCGACTTCTGGCCCGGTGCCGTCGTGATGATGTTGGTCGCCGCCATTACCGCCGCACTTCTTACCAGTGGCGGGCGATCGGCGTGGTTCCTTGGCGTGGCGGTTCTCATGGTCTACGCGATCTTCGGGCTGACACTCTACATCCTGCCGCCGGTTCAGTGATGGTCACGGCCCCTGCCAAACCGGAAGGAAACCGGCTTCGCAATGCGCTCGACCCGGTATCGCGTTCGGCGGAACTTCTCTTCGGCCTGATCATGGTGCTGACCTTCACCGCGTCTCTCAACGCGGCAGAGGCCGGACGGATCGAGGTCCGGGTCATGCTGATCGCAGCACTTGGCTGCAATCTTGCATGGGGCTTGATCGACGCCGTCATGTACCTTTTGTCCACGCGGGGAGAGCGGGCGCTTGCGGCCCGAACACTGGCCGAGGTTCGCGCTGCCAAGACCCCGGAGGCTGCACGGTCCGTCATCGCGGGCGCCCTGCCCCCGGTCATCCTGCCGGTGCTGACCACGGATGATCTTGATCGCATCCAGGCCCATTTGGCCTCACTGCCCGACATAGAACCAGCGTCCCGGCTTGGCACCTCCGACTACCGTGCGGCGGCGATGGTCTTTCTCCTCGTGTTCGTCGGGACGCTTCCGGTCGTCATTCCGTTCCTCTTCTTCCGGGATCCCCAGGTCGCACTCTGGATCTCGCATGCAGTTGCGATCACGCTGCTTTTCCTGACCGGCTGGTCTCTGGGCGGTCATTGGGGGCGGGCGTGGCAGGTGGGCATCTCGATGATCGGGGTCGGCCTTGTCCTCGTGGCTGTGGCCCTGGCGCTTGGAGGGTGATATCCGTGAAACCTAATGTCGCAGCACCGAAGCCTCACAGCGCCCACGAAATAGAAGATAGCCGCGTCACAGACCGGGTCATCCGCATCGGGTTTCTTGGGCTGTTTGCCTACTGGTCCATCGGGCTCGTCCTTCCGTTCGTCGGGATCGCGGTCTGGTCCGTGATCCTGGCGGTCGCGCTTAATCCGCTTTACCAGTGGGTGGCGAAGCTTTTCGGCGGGCGGCGGGGCCTTGCAGCGGCGGCCGTGACCCTGGGCGTCTTTTCGGTCATCGCGGGACCGATCGCTTTGCTAGCCGCCAATCTGGTCGAAAGCGCCATGGTCCTGGCGAACGCGCTTGAAGACGGCACGCTTCTTATTCCTCCTCCACCCCCCGGGATTGCGAGCTGGCCCGTCGTGGGTGAAGGGATCACGAACCTCTGGACACTTGCATCGACCAATCTTGAGGCAGCGCTCCGCACAATCTGGACCGAACCAAGGGCGGCTGCCGCAGCGTTCGCGACACGGCTTTCCTCCATCAGCGGCGACGTGGCGCTTTTCCTTCTGGCGATCCTGATTTCCGGGTTCCTCTACAAACCCGGACCGAAGATCGTCGACGCGGCACGCCTGTTCGCCAGCCGGCTGGTTGCGCCCCGTGGTGCGGCCTTGGTGGAGATGGCGGGCGCAACCATAAGGTCGGTGTCGCAAGGCGTTATCGGGCTGGCTTTCCTTGAGGCACTTCTTGCAGGCGTCGTTCTTCTGTTGGCAGGTGTGCCGATGGCAGGCCTTATCGCCTTTGGGATCCTGGTCCTGTCGCTTGTGCAGATCGGCCCGCTGCCGGTGCTTTTGCCCCTGTTAGTCTGGACGTGGATGACCCAATCCACCTCGCTTGCACTGGTCGTGACGGCAGCTGCGGTGGTTATCCTTCTAATGGACAACCTGCTGAAACCCCTGGTCATCAAACGCGGGCTCAAGTCCCCGACGCTGGTTGTGCTGGCGGGCGTTATCGGGGGCACCATCAGTCACGGAATGATCGGCCTGTTCCTTGGACCCGTGGTCCTTGCGATATTCTATGAGCTTTTGGTGGCCTGGACTCTATATGACGCTCCAGAGGACACGACGAAACCCGAGGCGCTCTGACGATCGCCACGACTGAATTTGCCAGCCAATGCGGACATCCGGGCCACCGATTGGATGGCCGCTAATAGGATGTGTCGGCTGCTTCTAGGATGCCCCGCGATCACTCGCCACGACCAACCCATTGATAAATAATGAGAGCCATGGGCTACGCTGTCATCGAACGCTTGGCTTTGAATCAATCCACTGGGACTGACCTGCCCGCCGGTCGTGCCTCGTTGATAACGAGAGTCCTTGGGGTTGATAGTTGTCGGTTTCGGGTTGGGCAAGCGCGTCGGGCGCGTTGCCCTCAGATTGCTCAAGCGCCCGGCGCGCGTCTGCCGGGGTCTGGTTCCCCAGCGATGAGTGTGGGCTGATGTGGTTGTAGTCGTATCGCCACAGGGCCAGCTTGCGGCGAGCATCAGCCAGACTGTCGAAGATCTCCTCGTTGAGGCACTCGTCGCGCAGGCTGCCGTTGAATGACCTGATGTAGCCATTCTGCTGCTGCTTGCCCGGATCAATGTAGTGCCATTCGACCTTGTTGTCTTTCGCCCATTTGAGGATGGCCTTGCTGGTGAACTCGGTGCCATTGTCAGAGACAATACACGCCGGTTTTCCGTAGATCCTGACCAACGCATCCAGTTCCCGCGCGACCCGGGCCCCGGAGATACTGGTGTCTGCAATGAGGCCGAGGTTTTCACGGCAGCAATCGTCGTTGACCGCCAGGATGCGGAACTTCCGGCAGGCCCCGAAGGTGTCGGACAGAAAGTCCAAGGACCAGCGCTGGTTCGGCCGCAGCGGGACCGGCATCGCTGTGCGGCTGCCGCGCGCCCGTTTGCGGCCACGACGGCGGCGCACCGACAGGCCCTCTTCCCGGTAAATCCGGTAAAGCTTCTTTTCGTTCATCACCATGCCCACACGTTCCAGCATGACACCAATGCGCCGATACCCAAACCGACGCCGCTTCTCGGCGATCTTGTTCATTTCCAGACGGATCTCCGGATTATCGGGCGGATGCTCGCGCCGCACGGTCTTGGGATCGACACCGATCAAGACGCAGGCCCGGCGCTGAGAGATCGGATGACCCTTCAACGCCCGCAACACCGCGTCCCGCCGTTGCATCCCTCGCCATTGTGCTCGAACCAATGGCGCACAATGGCTCGACGTCAGGGCTTTCCCAGCAGATCCTTGAGCACGACATTGTCGAGCATGACATCCGCCACCAAGCGCTTCAGCTTGGCGTTCTCTTCCTCAAGCTGCCTCAGGCGTTTTGTGTCTGACAGGTCCATCCCGCCATACTTGGCCTTCAGCTTGTAAAACGTCGCTGGGCTAAGGCCATGCTTGCGGCACAGCTCAGCCGTCGGCAAACCAGCCTCCTGCTCCTTGATCATCCCGATAATCTGCGCGTCCCCGATAATCTAAGCGCCGCTGAAACGGCTCTTTCGAATTCGTCTGCTCCTTCAGGGTTGCGCAGAACCTACATCAGACCGAGCGAAATTCCGGCGGGCAGGTCAATGCTAGCATGGCATGTTCGTCGGTAAACTAATAGCGATGGCGAGATCCAATTGAGCCAACCCGCAACGCACCTGCTTTTGCGCGACAAAGCCCACTATATGTTTGACCTTGAGCCACACATCATGAAGAAAATCCGCAAAGTACTGATGGCTTTTCCGAACTTATCGGACATGTCCGACAAGAGAGTTTGGAAGAAAGTCTTATCGATTATTGAGTCAAGGGAGCCTTGGTTTGGGCAGCTCTCGCTTCGAGAAAACCTTGCATAATTCTAATACGAAGAGAGAAAGTCAGCTCAACTCCACAAACCCGCGCTCGCATGGCTCGCGCGTTCGGCGCTGAAAACAGTCCACTGGACTGTTTTCACCCCGCGCTAGCGCGGGGTCGCGCCTCACCCATCCATCTTCAGCGCCGAAATAAACGCCTCCTGCGGAATCTCCACTTTCCCGAACTGGCGCATCCGTTTCTTGCCGGCTTTCTGCTTCTCCAGAAGCTTCTTCTTCCGCGTGGCGTCGCCGCCGTAGCACTTGGCGGTCACATCCTTGCGCATGGCCGACAGCGTCTCGCGCGCGATCACACGTGCGCCGATGGCCGCCTGGATCGGGATCTTGAACATGTGGCGGGGGATCAGCTCTTTCAGCTTTTCCACCATCGCGCGGCCGCGGGCCTCGGCCCGGTCGCGGTGGACCATCATGGAAAGCGCGTCGACCGGTTCCTCGTTCACCAGGATCGACATCTTGACCAGAAAATCCTCGCGGTATTCCGAGATCACGTAGTCGAACGAGGCGTAGCCCTTGGTCACCGATTTCAGGCGGTCGTAGAAATCGAACACCACTTCGGCGAGGGGAAGGTCGTAGACCACCATCGCGCGGGAGCCGGCGTAGGAGAGGTCAAGCTGGATGCCGCGGCGGTCCTGGCAAAGTTTCAGGATGTCGCCGAGGTATTCGTCGGGCACCATGATGGTGGCCTTGATGCGCGGCTCGTCGATGTGGTCGACGTAGGTGAGGTCGGGCATGTCGGCGGGGTTGTGCAGATCGCGGACCTCGCCGTCCTTCATGTGGAGCTTGAAGACCACGGAAGGCGCGGTGGTGATGAGGTCGAGGTCGTATTCACGTTCAAGCCGGTCGCGGATCACCTCCAGATGCAGAAGGCCGAGGAAGCCGCAGCGGAAGCCGAAGCCGAGGGCCGCGGAGGTTTCCATCTCGGACGAGAAGGAGGCGTCGTTGAGGGAGAGCTTCTCGATCGCCTCGCGGAGGTTTTCGAAATCGGCGGCGTCGACGGGGAAGAGGCCGCAGAAGACGACGGGTTGCGCGGGTTTGAAGCCGGGGAGCGGGGTGTCGCAACCTTTCCGTTCGTGGGTGATGGTGTCGCCGACGCGGGTGTCGCGGACCTGCTTGATCGAGGCGGTGAAGATGCCGATTTCGCCCGGCCCCAGTTCGTCGATGTCGACCATCTGGGGTTTCAGGACGGCAAGCTTGTCGATGCCGTAGACGGCGTTGGTTTGCATCATGCGGACGCGGTCGTTGCGGCGCATCACGCCGTCCATGATGCGGACCATGACGACGACGCCGAGGTAGGCGTCATACCAAGAATCGACGAGCATCGCCTTGAGGGGCGCGTTCGCGTCGCCTTTCGGGGCGGGAAGGCGGGTGACGATTGCTTCCAGCACGTCGGGGATGCCGAGGCCGGATTTTGCGGAGATGGCGATGGCGTCGGAAGCGTCGAGGCCGATGACATCCTCAATCTGCTGCTTGATGCGCTCGGGTTCGGCGGCGGGAAGGTCGATCTTGTTGAGGACCGGCACGATCTCGTGGCCGGCATCCAGCGCCTGGTAGACGTTGGCGAGGGTCTGCGCCTCGACGCCTTGGGAGGCGTCGACCACGAGGAGCGAGCCTTCGACGGCGCGCATGGAGCGGGAGACCTCGTAGGCGAAGTCGACGTGGCCGGGGGTGTCGATGAGGTTCAGGATGTAGGTGCGGCCGTCCTTGGCCGGGTATTCGATCCGGACGGTGTTGGCCTTGATGGTGATGCCGCGTTCGCGTTCGATATCCATCGAGTCCAGCATCTGCGCCTTCATGTCGCGCGCAGCCACCGTGCCGGTCATCTGGATGAGCCGGTCGGCGAGGGTGGATTTGCCGTGGTCGATGTGGGCCACGATGGAGAAGTTGCGGATGAGATCAAGCTGGGTCATGGGGCCGCATATAACCGACGGAAGGGTGGTCGGGAAGCGGTGATTCTTGGCGTTGAATGTGGGTGCGGCGCAGGCACCGTGGGGCTTGCCTTTGCACTGATGTGGGGGGAAAGGAATTTCGTTCAAGTCTTGGCAGGAGCCGGAGTTTGGCGATGCTGGGCAGCCCCGAGACAGCACGAAAGGACACTGGCCATGACAACGATTGCAGGCCCCTTCTTCCACGGCACCAAGGTTGAGTTCGCACCGGGCGATCTGATCGTACCGGGGTATCGCTCGAACTACGGCGCGGGGCTTGCGGCGCGATGGGTTTACGTGAGCGCGCGGGTCGACATCGCGGTGCTTGCGGCCGAGCTTGCCACCAACGGCGCGCGGGCGCGGGTCTTTGTGGTGGAGCCGCTGGGGCCGTTGGAGGACGACCCCAACGTGACGGACAAGAAGTTTCCCGGCAACCCGACCCTGTCCTACCGCTGCCAGCACCATTTGCGGGTGGTGGAGGAGGTCGAGGGCTGGGCGCCGACCCCGCCCGACCGGCTGCGCCGCATGCAGGCGATGGTGGAGCGGATGCGGCGGGACGGAATCGAAGCGATCGAATGACCAAACCGGGGGCGGCGGGCGCCAGAGACGCTGCCCCTACCGCATGTTGTGGCCTGACCAGATTGCGCCGCGATCGGTTGCGCATTCTTGCCGATGCGGCCAAACCCCTGTTATCCCTTGAAAAATACCCTTGGACTTGGCATTATCTTGCGCAGAAAATGACCGGTGACGGGATGACCCGCAGACCGGCAATGAGGCAGATGATGAAGAAATCTTTTGTGCGGGCAACCCTCGTTGCTTTTGTTCTTCCGATTACGGCCAGTGTTGCGACAGCCGGCCCGATCGAGCGGGCCTGTCTTGGCACGGATCGGGGAACCCGGTCGCTGTGCGGCTGCATCCAGCAGGTCGCGGACATGACGCTGAAAGGCAGCGATCAACGCCGGGCTGCCTCGTTCTTCAACAACCCGGAAAAGGCGCACGCGACTTGGGTTTCTCAATCCGCGTCGGATGATGCGTTCTGGGACCGCTACAAGAACTTTGGCAGCACGGCGGAAGCCACCTGCTCTGGCAGCTGACCGGATGGGGTGGCCCCGCCCCTAGGCAGGGCCGTGCCGTCTAGTCGGACATGCCGGAATGGTCCATGTCATGGTCTGAATGCCCGGTCGCCTGATCAGGCGTGCGGGCATTGTCGACTGGCACGTCAAGCTGGATCTCGGCGCCATCTTCGAAGATCAACGTCAGCGGGATCATGTCGCCGTCCTTCAGATCGGTCGTCAGGCCCATCAGCATGACATGGTCGCCACCGCGTTCAAAGGCGTGCATCTCGCCTGCGGCCAAAGGCACGCCGCCTTCGATCTTGCCCATCTTCATCACGCCATTGGCGTCTTCGGTATGGGAGTGGAGTTCGGCCTTCTTGGCCAGTTCGCTGCGCGCGCCGACGATGCGGATGTCGTTTTCGGTGTTGTTGTGGATCAGGAAGAACACCGCACCTGACGCGGGCCCGATCAGGGCGTAGGCGTCATGGACGTGGATGTGTTCGGGGTGGTCCTGCGCGACGGCAGGGGCGGCAAGGGTCAGTGCGGCAGCGGCGGCTGCAAGGAGGCTGCGGAACGCAAGCATGGTCATCTCCGGAAATTGGGGTAAAGGCGGTTGGCTATGATCAGGCCAGCGCCGGTGGCCCCCGTGCCGAGGCAGGCGGCGGTTCCTGCCCGCGCCAGTCTACACCCTGCCCCGTGTACGCGGCGGGCGTGAAGTGCGTGGGCGCGGCGGTCGCGACAGTAAGGTGTTGCAACAGCCCGACGGCGATGACGCAATCCGGGCAGGTCGGGTGTGGGGTTACAGGGTTGCCCTTGGCATCCACCGCGATGGCGGAGGTGGCCGCGCCTTCGCAGATCTCGACCCATGTGACCGGCCCTGCGGCGGACCGCGCCACGGCGGTGTGCACCGAGGTCAGCGCGACAATCAGCGCAAGGACAAGCCGAAGGGTGGAGATCGCGTAGCGCATGGCCTGCGCTTTACACCCTGCCCTTGGCCGGGCCAAGGGTCGCTGCACAGATGGCTGGCAGCAAACGACAAAGGCCCCGCATCACGCGGGGCCTTGGGTCACGAAACCACGATAGGTCAGACGGTGGCCTGAGCCTTGGCGATGTCTTTCTTGATCTTCTGCGCGCCGGTCGACAGTTCGTCGTCCTTGGCTTTGGCAAGGAAGGCATCCAGACCGCCACGGTGATCGACGGTGCGCAGGGCAGCAGCCGACACGCGCAGTTTGAACGACTGGCCGAGCACGTCGGAGATCAGCGTGACGTCGTTCAGGTTCGGCAGAAACCGGCGACGGGATTTGTTGTTGGCGTGGCTGACAGTGTTGCCAGACATCGGGCCTTTGCCCGTAAGTTCGCAGACGCGCGACATGGTCGTGATCCTTCGTTCAAGACAATAGACCACCGCCCGCAAGGCGGCGTCCGAATTCGATTTGGCGCGTTTAGGGGGAATCCCCGGCGGCGTCAAGCGATGACGCGCGGCTTTGCGCGATGGCGGCAAGGCGGGTGCGCCCGGTTGCGGCGGCGCGGTCCGCAAGCCCGCGCCACCATGAGGGGGACTGTGCCCGATTGTCGCGGTGCAGGGCAGCAATGTGCGCCCGGCTGGCCTTGCCGGCAAGGATCAGGTCCTGCACCGCGCCGAACTTAACCGTTTCGCGGATCACCGCGGTTGCGGGGTGCCCGCCAAAGCCGTAGCTGCACAGGTGCATGCGGGGCAGCACAGCCGCAATCATCGCGGCGTTGCGCGCGTCGAGCGGGCGAAAGGGGTCGTGGATCAACACCCCGCCCAGATTGCGCCGCGCGTGGCGCGCGAGATCGCCCAGCGCCGGATCGAAGCCGGCCGAATCGGCGTGGAAGCGGCGATCGAACGGCACCACGTCGGGGTGGATCGAATATTGCGGCGAGACGGCGATCACCTCGGTCAGGTTCAGCGCGGCTGACAGGCGCAGGGCCGCGTAGGCGCCCATCGAAAAGCCGATGGCGGACACGTGTCGGAAGCGCGCGGTCAGGGGGTTCAGGGCGGTGCAGAGCGCCTCGGTTTCCGGGTTCACATACCAGTCGTTCCAGCGCGACTGGATGTGCAGATGCGCCCAGCCCGCGCGCAGGAAGCGTTTGACCGGTTCGGCGGGCGGCAGATGGCCGGGGTTCGGAGCGCGGTGGCCGAAGGTCACGATCAGGCGGCGGCGGGTGTCGGTTGCAGGCGCAAAGAGAGTGGCGACCAGAAGATCGCCGGCAAAGGGCCGCCAGCTTGCGGTGGCAATGCTCACCCGGCCTCCGCGCCCGACCGGAACAGGGTTGCGGCGGCCTCGGGCGTCAGCTCGCCCTGCGCGACACGGGCGCCCAATGCATTCAGCGCCCTCCTGCCGGCCGCGGTATCAAGCACCGACAGCAGGTTGCGCCGCACCTCGGCCTCGAACCAGTGGCGGGCTTGTGCGGCGCGGCGGTCGGCCCAGTACCCGTGCGCCTTGCGCCAGTCGGCCAGCGCGCGGATCTCGTCCCACGCGCCGGCCAGACCGTCGCCGGTGACCGCCGACACCGCCAGCGCCTTTGGAAACTCCGGCGGGTCTTGCGGGCGGCGACGCAAGAGATGCAGCGCCCCTGTGTAATCGGCCTTGGTGCGCATCGCGGCGGGTTTGAGATCGCCGTCGGCCTTGTTGACAAGGATCAGGTCGGCCATCTCCATGATCCCGCGCTTGACGCCTTGGAGTTCGTCACCGCCCGCCGGAGCCAGGAGGAGCACGAAGATATCGCAGATCTCGGCCACCACGGTTTCGGATTGGCCGACGCCCACGGTTTCCACCAGCACCACGTCGAACCCTGCCGCCTCGCACAGCGCCACCGCCTCGCGCGATCGGCGGGCGACGCCGCCAAGTTCGGTCTGGCTGGGCGAGGGGCGGATGAATGCGAGAGGGTCGCGCGACAGACGGTCCATCCGGGTCTTGTCGCCAAGGATCGACCCACCCGACCGCGCCGACGAGGGGTCCACCGCCAGCACCGCCACCCGCAGCCCCTGCCCTGTCAGCATCAGCCCGAAGCTTTCGATGAAGGTCGATTTGCCCACCCCCGGCGTGCCGGAAAGCCCGATCCGAAGCGCCTGCCGTCCGGATGCCTGCAACACCTGCAACAGCCCCAGCGCCGCCGCGCGATGATCGGCGCGGCTGCTTTCCACAAGGGTGATCGCCCGCGCCAGGGCCCGCCTGTCGCCCGCCAAAACCGCTTTTGCCGTGGCCTCGATATCCATTCCCGCGCCTCCGCCCCCTTCATGCCGCAACTCCCCCAGCTTGGCGAGAGGCGCCGTCGCCGCTCTGGCCAAGCCCGCCCCGGCGCGCCATAAGGCGGCATGGCCGATCTGCCCGTCACCAGCGCCCTGCCCGCCCTGCGCGACGCCCTTGCAGCGCGCGGGATGGCCGTGCTGCAGGCGCCGCCGGGGGCGGGCAAGACCACGCTGGTGCCGCTGGACCTGCTGGCCTCGGGGCTGGTCGCGGGGCGCATCCTTTTGCTGGAGCCGCGCCGTCTTGCGGCCCGCGCCGCTGCCGAGCGGATGGCGGACACGCTGGGCGAAACCGTCGGGCAGACCGTGGGCTACCGCATCCGGGGTGAGGCGAAGGTGTCCGCCACAACCCGGATCGAGGTGGTGACCGAAGGCATCCTGACGCGGATGATCCAGTCCGATCCCGGCCTGTCCGGCACCGGGCTGGTGATCTTCGACGAGTTCCACGAACGGTCGTTGCATGCCGATCTTGGCCTTGCGCTGTGCCTTGAGGTGCGCGGCGCGCTGAGGCCGGAACTGTCGCTTCTGGTAATGTCGGCCACGCTCGACGCGGCACCCGTCGCGGCGCTGATGGGCGATGCGCCGATGGTCACCTCGCAGGGCCGCGCCTTCCCGGTGGAAACGCGCTGGCTGCCCCGACCGCCCGACGCCTCGTTGCGGCTGGAAGCTGTTACCGCCGCGGCGATCCGGGCGGCACTGGGCGAGACAGAGGGTGGCGTGCTGGTGTTCCTGCCCGGCGAGGGCGAGATCCGTCGCACGATGAACCTTTTGGGCGACCTGCCCGGCTGCACCATCCGCCCGCTTTACGGCGCGATGGATTTCGCGGCGCAGCGCGCGGCGCTGGCGCCCGCGCCCGACCGCAAGATCGTGCTGGCGACGGCGATTGCGGAAACCTCGCTGACCCTGCCCGACATCCGAGTGGTGATCGACGCGGG